>JASEHZ010000004.1 GCA_030018585.1 Patescibacteria group bacterium
GCCCGCCGAAGCGAGGGGCGAAGCCCCGAGCGAGGCGACTAATTCAATATGGTGGACCTTGGGGGAATCGAACCCCTATCTCCCGGATGCAAACCGGGTGCTCTGCCACTAAGCTAAAGGCCCGTAAGATATAAAAATCCAAATCGCTGGTGGGTGTGGAAGGAATCGAACCTTCGACCTCTGTCTTATCAGGACAGCGTTCTACCACTGAACTACACACCCTTATAATAAAAGAATAAACTTCAATAAATTTATTTTATTAAGTTTAACTTTTCAAAACCTTCAATGTCAAATTGAACAGGTTGAGCGGCCTTAACATCGGCATTTAATGCCTGATTTAAATTAGCAATTAAAAATCCCGACGAATAAATAATAAAACCGAAAATAAAAATAATGAAAAATATCGCCGCTAACGGAAAAATCCATTGTCTTATAATTTTCTTTTTGTGTGACAAGGGTTTCATTTTAATCGATTCCGTTATCGATAAAATACCTGACCTTTTAAAACGATTTCTGATTTAGCTTCGTCTTGCCGCACAATAGTAAAACCATTAATGGCGGTAAGATATCTAAATTGATGCACCGCTTTTATAAATTTTAAAACATTCTCAAGATTCCCTCTTAAAGTTAATTTAAATCTGATTGAGCCGAAATTTTCACCGCCTGGTCTTATCTCATCCACGATCGAAAAAGAATAATCGAGACCGGTTTGAGTTGCAAGCGACTGAAAATCCTGGTTTAAATTGATAACAAAAAGTTCGTTTTTTTTAGGAACGACATTATAAAGGGCGTCCAAATATCTTTTTGCTTTAGCGTTATATTGATCAGAAAGAGATGCCAAAGTATCGAGAGTCGTAGAACGCTCAATAAGCTCCCGTCGATTATCTACTAATTGATTGCTATAGCGAGCAATGCTTTTACCAAAATAAACCGTTCCGGTTGTAAGAGCGGCTATAATAACAAAACTGGTAGTTAATTGAAATATTAGACGTCTACGAAAACTTTTCATAAAATATGGTTAATTTGCAAACTAAAATCGAATAGAATATTATTTCCAAAGTGAAGTATTTTTTTCTACTTCTACCTTATTTTAATATATCTTAACACAACTTTATGAAACTCGCCATTAAAACAGTGCAATTAAAAGAACGAGATTTCCCAATATTTCTTTCCGAGATCCCCGATCCTCCGAAAATTCTTTATTACTTAGGCAACTTGCCGAAAAAAGACGAAAAACTAATTGCCATAGTTGGCACAAGAAAAGCTACTCACGAAGGCAGAACGCTTGCCAAACAAATAGCCTCGGAATTAACTCGTCAAAAAATTTCAGTGGTGAGCGGCCTTGCTTTAGGTATTGATGCTGCAGCTCATGAAGGTGCGCTTACAAATAACGGGAAAACTTATGCAGTACTCGCTAATGGCCTTGATACTATTTATCCATACCAACACGAGCAGTTAGCTAGAAAAATAATAGATTCCGGCGGCGGGATTATTTCCGAATACAAAGTCGGAACCCCGGCTTATCCCAACCAATTTTTGGAACGAAATAGAATTGTAAGCGGCTTATGCATTGCCACGATTATAATTGAAGCACCAATTCATTCAGGCACGCTTGTTACGGCAAAATACGCAAGCGAACAAGGCCGAGAAGTTTTTGTTTTCCCGGGAAATTCAAATCATCCAAACTTCAAAGGATCGCATATGCTTATAAGAAACGGCGCCAGGCTTGTCGCTAATATAAATGACATTTTAGAAGATTTAAGCTTAGAGCCCCTTGAAGAACATTTTTCAGATGCAGATTTAGAAACAAACAATTCCGACGATTCAATAAAAAATGTTATTATAAAAACTATCCAAAAAAGCAAAAAACCCATTTCAGCCCATGAAATTGTAGAAATAACAAAATTAAAACCGGACGTAATCCACCAACAATTGACTTTTTTAACGCTTAATGGAACTATTGACGAAAAGCAAGGCAAATTTACTGTTAAAAAATAAATCCTGTTAGAGATAATTAAATTATTAAACTTATGAATACTAGTCATTTATCTAAATCAATAAAATGGATGAATCCCGTTAGAAAATCTAACCAACAAGGTTTCTGCTTTTCTGCTCACTATAAGCTTTTAAAGCTCTGTCTTGGTCAAACAGACAAAGATTGTTCGATTTTCTAACGGGATGAATCTAGTTATTGTTGAAAGTCCGACAAAAACAAAAACAATCGGAAAATATCTTGATCCGTCATTTGTAGTCCACGCCAGCGTCGGCCATATTCGCGACCTACCCAAAAGCAACAAAAAAGCTATTGATATCCCGGGCGGATTTATCCCCCATTATGAAATTTCAAAAGGTAAAGAAAAAATTGTTGAAGAAATTAAAAAACTAGCGAAAAAAGCCGAAAACATATATCTCGCCACTGACCCCGACCGCGAAGGAGAATCGATTGCTTGGCACATAAAAGAAGCATGCGGTCTAAAAAATCCAAAACGCATTGCATTTTACGAAATCACGGAAAATGCCGTAAAAGAAGCCTTAGAACATCCTCGACATATTGACTTGAATTTATTAAAAGCCCAAGAAGCGCGCCGCGTTTTGGACCGGCTTGTGGGTTATGATCTTTCGGGTTTAATCTGGAAAAAAGTCCGTTACGGCCTTTCAGCGGGCCGCGTCCAATCGCCGGCTCTCCGCATTTTAATGGAACGCGAGCGGGAAATCCGCGCTTTTATCCCCCAAAAATTTTGGACCATCCAAGGCAGATTTGAAACAAAAGAAAAACAAATAATTATTTTTACTTGCGAAGAAGAGCCAAAAAAAATCGAAGAAGTTGAACGCATTGCAAAAATTGCCAGCACTCATCCATGGCAAATTATTCAAATCAAAGAAACCGAAGTTAAACGCTCCCCCAAACCGCCCTTTATTACCTCTACCCTACAACAAACCGCGAGCTCACGTTTGGGATATTCGCCGTCGCGCACCATGTCTATTGCCCAAAAACTTTACGAACAAGGTTTTATCACTTACATGCGCACTGATAGCGTCACCTTAAGCAAAGATATTCTAGGGCAAATCTATCACGAAATCGAATCAATATTCGGAAAAGAATATTTAGAACCGCGAATCTATAAAACCAAAAGCAAAAGCGCTCAAGAGGCTCATGAAGCAATTAGGCCATCAAAAATTGCCGTGAAAAATGCCGGCCATACTGACGATCAAAAAAAGCTCTACACATTAATTAGAGAAAGAACATTGGCCTCTCAAATGTCTGACGCTAAAATGCTCCGGACAAAAGTTTCAGCAAATATTATTGGAAACGAGTCTATCCCGAATTTTTCTGTTTCCGGAAGTATTATTTTATTTCCCGGCTGGCTTAAAGCTGATCCACGCGCAAACGGCGAAGAAAAAGAACTGCCGAAATTAAAAGAAAAAGAACTATTGAAATTAAACGAAATTACAAATGAAGAAAAACAAACCGAACCGCCAGCCCGTTACACTGAAGCCGGTCTGATTAAAGAGTTGGAAAAACGGGAAATCGGCCGCCCCTCGACATACGCCACAATTATTTCCACTCTTTTAAACCGCGGTTATGTTGAAAAAGAAGGACAAGCATTAAAGCCAACTGATACCGGTGATGTGGTGAGCTCATTTCTCGAAAAAAACTTTACAAATTACATCAGCGATTCTTTTACCGCGGAAATGGAACGAGACCTTGATGAAATTGCGGAAGGTACTCGCGATTACACAAAAACCCTAAAAGATTTTTATAAGCCGTTTTCTGAAGACATAAAGCATAAAGCTAAAGACGCGGAAAAAATCACTACCCTTGGCGAAAACGAGAAATTTAAGTGCCCGCTTGATGAAAACCACGGCACTATGCTTATTAAGCTTGGCCGGACCGGTAAATTTTTAAGTTGTAGAAAATTTCCTGATTGTATGGGGGCAAGAAAAATTGACGGCAGTATCATGGAACCGCCAAAAGAAACGGGAGAGTCTTGCCCTAAATGCGAGAAAGGAAAACTCATTGAACGCGAAGGAAGATTCGGTAAATTTATTGCTTGTTCCAATTATCCAAAATGTAAATACGTGAAAAAAAGCGCCGAAGAAGAAGCGAAAAACAAAACCGGCGTTTCCTGCCCTGAATGCAAAAAAGGCGAACTTACCGGTCGACGAGGACGATTCGGCGTATTTTACAGCTGTTCCAATTATCCGGATTGCAAATTTATCATAAAATCAAAACCTACTGGTAATAAATGTGAGCTTTGCGGATCATTAATGATGGAAGGCACAAAAACAATTCCGGAAAGATGTTCAAATAAAAACTGCAAAAATCACAATCCGCATAAAAATAAATAATCTTGATTAGTTTTATACTAATTTAAAGCGCTTCAATTAATTGAAGCGCTTTGTTTCTTATGCCAATTTCAATAAATTACATTTCTTCCAATTTCAAATAAAAAAGCATTACAAACATAATTCATATAAATCTTAATCCACATAAATTTAAGAAATAGAACTCCATAAATTGACACTTATAATTTACGCAAAAAAACTCACAAAAATTTACCACCATCTGAAAAGATGGTGGTTTTCCAATAATTTAATATTTAAAAGATAGAATCACAAAAGCTTCTAAAAGGAGTTATTACTTCAAATTTATAAATTATAGATAAAACAATTAGAAGCACAATAAACAAAGCCGCAATCGTGTTAAAACCAACGCTTAGTTTAGTTTTTGGGTTAGTGTCCCCCGCACACCACAATGTCATATACAAAACAAGGAAACTAAATAAAGAAAAAACGGGAGAATATTCACTAAAATATAGTAATATTGCTAAAACTAAAATCCAAAGCATGCCCAATACAACGCCGAATAGATATTGTTTCATTTCAATCCTTCTTTATTTGTCAATAAAATTGTTAATTAAGCTATTAAAAGCCTATCATATCAACTAAACTTTGTCAATACCTCGCATCCGCCATCAGTAATCGCCACGGTATGTTCAAAATGAGCTGATAAACTTCCGTCAGCGGTCATAAAACTATCATCATTTCTTTGCACAATCTGCGACGAACCAATACTGACCATTGGTTCAATGGCCAAGACCAAGCCCGGCTTTAATTCCATGCCATCGCCTTTTTTACCGTAATTATAAATTGTCGGATCTTCATGAAGCTCAAAACCAACGCCATGTCCGGTTAAACTCTGAATAATATGAAATTTTTCTTTTTTAACGGCATTTTCTATTGCAAAACCAATATCACCTAAATATTTTCCCGGCTTGCAAGTTTTTATTGCTTCTTTTAAAGATTTTTTGGTTATATTAATTAACCGCTTTGCATCTTTTGAAATATCGCCCGCTCCCACGGTAATTGCCGCATCGGTAAAATATCCTTGGTAATTTATGCCAAAATCAATTTTAACAAGGTCGCCATTTTGAATAACATAATTATTTGGGATACCATGGACAACCACTTCATTTATAGACGCGCAAATCGCCGCGGAATATGGCTTGGACGCGCCTTCGGGATAATAACCTGAAAAAGCTGGTTTTGCCCCGGCTTTTTCCGATAGTTCTCTTGCAAGCTTATCAAGATAAGAAAGTTTTGCTCCTTCTTTTATTTCTTTTTCAATTTTCTTTAATATTTCACTTAAAATCTTTCCTGAAATCCGCAAAAATTTTAAATCGTTTTCTGATTTCAATCTAATCATCTTATTATTCCAAACCAACGGCTTTTTGAACTTTTTCAAAAACTTTATATGGCGGAGGTTTACCATTTATGCCTTGTACTTTATAACCTGATTTTTTCATATAAGCGAGAATGGGATAAGTTCGATCCCGATACTCATTCAACCTCACTTTAATTACGGCCGGCTTGTCTAGAGTTCTTTTTCTCATTCCGCCGCCGCAAAAAGCGCAGCGCTTGGTTTTAGCGCTCGCCAAAATCGGCAATCCGCAAACTTTGCAAAGCAGACGGCGACTATTTCTCTTCATAGTCGTACTTTCCCTAATTTTAAGCCATAAAATAAATATATTTTTCCGGCCGTAAAGCCTGGATAAATGATTGATTAAGCCTTTTTGTTTTTTATCTCCCATAACTTCGTACATTGTTCTTGGCGAACCGCTAAAAACCAAACTCCAATTACTCTTTGCCAAACGCGTGGCTTCTTCTTTCACTATTTTTAAAACCCAAGCCGGCGTGCAAAGCCTGCCCGTATCAAAATTCTTTTTTTCACGTTTCAATACCAAATCATGGTTTGCTTCAGGCGAATGCACGATATTTTCAATAAACCGACCAGTGTCAAAATGGAAAAAGCCATACTTACGGGCTAAAAGTTCAGCTTGCGTACCTTTACCAGAACCAGGCGGACCATAAATAATAATTGCTTTATTTGCCATTAATTTAATATAACATTACTAAATTTAAAAATAAATGTTTGCCAAAAAAGAACAACTACTTTTGAGTGAATATTGCCGAAGAAGCGTAAAAATTACCGAGCAAGGAGGCAAAGCGTAGGAATTCATCACTGTTTGAATCCCGACCCCGCAGTACGGGGGAGGTTAAGTTTGATGAATTCCGTGACGCCTAACGACGAGCAAGGATAATTTTAGCGAGTGAGGTCTATGAACGAAAGAGTGGTTGTTCTTAAAATATCCCCTCGTATTCACGGATTGTAAGCTGGGATTCGATTTGTTTCATTACTTCGAGCGCAACCGAAACAACAATCAAGAGCGCCGTACCGCCAATGGAGAGCGCTTCAATACCGGTAAACATTTGAGTCACGTTCGGCAAAATCGCGACAATACCTAAAAATAAAGCGCCAAAAAAGGTTATTCTTCGAACAGTTCTGCCAATCACGTCAGCTGTAGCCGAACCGGGCCTAATGCCAGGGATAAAACCGCCGCTACGCTGCAGGTTCTTAGCAATCTCCTCTGGATCAAAAGTAATGGCCGTATAAAAATAAGTAAAAACAACGACTAAGATAAAATATAAAATGCTGTAAATAAAAATATTATTGAAAAATCCAGAAACAAAATCATTGATACGAATTGAAAGATCAGAAGAAACAATGGCAACAGTTTGGGCAAAAAACTGAGGAAAAAGAAGCAATGAAATAGCAAAAATAATCGGGATAACGCCGGCCTGATTTACCCGAAGCGGTAAATAAGTTGAAACACCGCCGTACATTTTATTACCCCTCACTTGTTTAGCATAAGAAACAGACAATTTCCGTTCACCTTCGGTAATAAAAACAACGCCAGCCACAACTAAAATACTTAGAATAATAAAAGCAATATAAGTCGGCAAAATTCCCGGGTTTGCCAAACTTTCTGCCACATTCGCAGGCAAACTACTTACAATACCAGCAAAAATAACCAAAGAAATGCCATTGCCGATTTTATATTCGGAAATCAATTCACCAATCCACATCAAAAGAATGCTGCCGGCAGTAATAACGATGACATTGCTGATAAGCGGCAAAAAATCAAGCTGGGGTAATACTCCACGAGACGTTAAAAGATTTAAAAAACCATAACCGGAGAGAGCGGCAAGCGGCACGGTGAGATACCGAGAAATACGATTAAACTTAGCCCGACCTTCTGCTCCTTCTTCATAATAATATTTTTTAAGATTAGGGAAGATAATCGTAAGAAGCTGCATAATAATAGTGGCGGTGATATAAGGACCAACACCTAACATCATAATTGAAAGATTAGATAAGCCGCCGCCGGAAAAAACATTTAAGAAACCAAAAAGTTGATTAGAAGAGAAAAACTCTTCAAGCTTTTGGGCGTCAATGCCCGGAATAGGAATAGTAGCAAGTAACCTAAAAACTAAAAGCCAAAAAAGAACCATTAAAATCTTTTTCCGTAAATCTGGTATTTTAAAAATTTGAAGAAATTTGTTCATCCCGTTAGAAGCAGGTCGCCTGAGGCGACCGTAATACAACGGCCCTTTTTTTAATATCTATGTTTTTTGGTAAATGCTTGATCATTATAAATTTAGTAATTTAGTTGCTTCTAACGGGATTCATAGTTTGATTTTGCCTTTTGCTGCTTCAATTTTTTTCTTAGCGCTTGCCGATACTTCCAAACCTTCCAAATTTATAGCCTTCTTTAATTCTCCTCCGCCTAATATTTTAACACAATCAGAGTTTTTCTTAATAAATCCTTTTTCAATTAATATTTTTTTGGATAAATTTGAATCTACAGCTAACCTTGCCAAATCTCCGACTTTGATAATAAGTGGCTTCGTTCGAGTTGATTTATTTTTATTGCCTCGAAGCTTCGGCAAACGGATAAAAAGATCCCGTTCGCTCGGACGAATTTTGTGGCCGGCACGAGCCCGCTGACCTTTTTGACCATGACCAGAATAAGTGCCGCGTTTTCCGCCACGTCCAATGCGTTTTATTTTTTTTCTTTTAGCTAAAGATGTTAATTCGTGAAGCTGCATATTACTAAAGGATTTTTTTGTTGTTGACGACCATTTCTACGCCAATAAATGATTGTAGGGCTTTTATGGTTGCCATGGCATTAACAATTTTATTTTTTGTCCTACCTATAGTTTTCGCAGAAACATCTTTTATACCGGCTAATTCCAAAATAACCCGCGAAGCGCCACCAGCAATAACGCCGTGGCCAGGCTTGCAGAGTTTGATTCTAACCACTGCTGCGCCAAATTTAGCTTCAGTATCATGAAGAATAGTTCGCGCGTCCTTTAACTGAACCTTAATAACGTTTTTTTCTGCTTGATGTTTGGCTTTTTGAACAGCCGCCGCCACGTCCAATCCCTTCGCTGTGCCAAACCCAACTCGCCCCCTTTCATCACCAACCACTACCGCGGCACGAAAACTAAAACGTTTACCGCCAGCCATAACGCGAGCTACTCGTCTAATTTCGAGAACTTTTTCTTTAAACTCGCTCTTTTTTATTATTTTTTCATTACGTCTCATAATCATTTTTACAAAAAATCTACAACAATAAACCGTGTTTTCTTGCAGCTTCAACCAACGCTTTAATTCGACCATGATAACGGTAGGCCCCGCGATCGAAGACAACTTTCGAAACACCTAATACTTTTGCTTTTTCGCTGATCATTCTACCGATTTCAGCCGCCGCTTCGGTCTTTTTAATTTTTTCTTTTAAATCTTGTGAAGAAACTGAAGCAATCGTTTTTTGCTTCTCGTCATCAATAAGCTGGACGCTGATAAATCTATGACTTCTAAAAACAGAAAGGCGCGGTCTTGTAGCAGTGCCAAAAATTACGCTTCTCACCCGAAGCTTCCGACGCAATCTTATTTGATTAATTCTCTTTCTTGCTTGCATATTTGAAAAATTTATGAAGTACTACCGGTAGCGGCGGCTGCTTTTTTGCCTGCTTTACGACGAATAATCTCGTTAGAATAACGGAATCCTTTACCTTTGTACGGCTCTGGTTTTTTAAAAGACCTAATCTCGGCCGTAACCTGACCGACTAAAGCTTTGTCAAAACCTTTAATTTTTAGAATTGAATTTTTCTCAACTTCAAAAGTAATATGCGCTGGCGCTTTATAACGAACCGGATGAGAAAAGCCCAAATTCATTGAAAGATCGTTTCCTTCTTTTATTACACGATAACCGACGCCTTCAAGAAATAAGGTCTTTTCAAACCCCATTGTTAAACCATAAACTGCATTAGCAAGAAGCGAACGCATTGTTCCCCAATTGCTCCGAGCCTGCTTTGAATCATTTATTAATTCCAGCTTAAGTAAATTATTTTCTAAAACCGGTTTAATGCCTTTAAGAAGCGCGGTCTTTATTTCGTTCTTTGCGTTCTTTACTATTACCTCGTCAGAAGAAATTACAACAGTTACGCCTTCTGATATTTTTATTGGTTGTTTTCCTATTTTAGACATGTTGATTGCGCATAAATTTTCGAGTCTGTAGACGATGAAAATTTATCTACAGAATCGAGCACCGAGCACACAAAACTAGTGTTCGATATTTCGACTTGTTGATATGTGTTATTAAAATTGATGAATGTCATATATTGTCCTTGGTAATTTATGTGCTCGGTAAGGTTTGGTAATGAAAAATTCTACGCCTTTGGCTTGAATTTTTCAACTAAGCCCTTACCAAATTTCGAAAAGCAATTGGCCGCCAACTTTTTTCTTTCGCGCTTCATAACCCGTCAACAAACCTTCCGGCGTAGAAATAACGAGAAATCCAAATCCTTCTTTTACTTTTTTAAAATCTTTATAACCGCCGTAAAGCAATCGAGACGGCTTGCTTAAAATTTTAAGTCCATTTATAAGCCTCGCATTGCCAAATGTAATTTCTATTACTTTTTTAGCCGATCTCCCCTTTACTTCAGCGTCCTTTAAAAAATTGCAACGCTTAAGAAGCTCCGCCACCGCTAAATCCATTTTTGAATAACGCGTTTTTACAGAATCTTTTTTCGCTTTTTCAGCATTTTTAATTTTTATAAGCAAATCAATATACATAATTTCTAAGATGCCTTTTTAATACCTGGGATTTCACCACGAGTTGCCAATTCCCGAAAACAAATACGGCAAACATTAAAATCGCGCATATAGCCGCGCTTACGACCACACCGAAAACAACGTCTTACAATTCTTGTTGAAAATTTCGGTTTTTTTCTAGCTCGCGCTTTAACTGATGTTTTTGCCATAGTCTTATTTTTGATGCTTCAATGGTACCCCGACTGACCGATAAAAATCAATCGCTGTTTGCCGATTTTTAATAATTGGCACAAGGGTAACCTGCAAACCAAAGTTCATTCTCGATTTTTCGATCATAATTTCAGGAAAAACATACTGTTCGCGAAAACCGATATTAAGCTGGCCATGCTCGTCAATATTTTTTAAATCGATGCCGCGAAAATCTTTCACGCGCGGCAAAACCACACGAATCAGTCTAGTAAAAAAATCTTCCATTCTTCTACGACGTAAGGTAACTTTCAAACCAATAATATCGCCAGTTCGGGTTTTAAAACCAGCAATAGATTTTTTAGCAGCTCTCGTTGCCGGCTTTTGACCGGTGATCACGGATAATTCCTTCATAATTTCAGGCAAGATCTTTTCCTCAAACTGTGTTTGATTCCTCATTTTCCCAACACCGATATTAACAACTATTTTCCCCAGCTTATTTTGAGTATGGATATTTTTTTTAACGACCATAGTTAAATTGCGTTTTTACATTTTAGACAAAATCTAACTTTTTGATCTTTTTCAAAACGGCAACCGAAACGAACCGGCTGATTGCAATAAGCGCAAAACAAACCAATATTCGAAATTTTTATCGGCCGAGACACTTGAATTATCTCTCCTTTTTCTCCTTGCCGCTTTGGTCTAGTATGCTTTTTATAAAAATTTAACCCCTCAACAAGTACAGACTCATTTTTATAATCGACTTTAATTACTTTTCCTGTTTTCCCGTTATCTTTTCCTTTTAAAATTTTTACCGTATCGCCTTTTTTAATTTTCATCCCTCACCATTCAAAAATAAAGCTGCTTCGCGACCAGAGAAGCGCGATATTGAAATTTATTGTTTTTAATTGTTTGTGATTCATAATAATAATCTTTGATTTCTGGACTAAACAACCCCTGAAGAGTGAGGGGCTAAACTAACTCTTCAGCTAACGAAGCAATTGTGTCATATCCCATTTCTTTTATTTCTCTTGGAATCGGACCAAAAATACGAGTTGCTCGAGGCTCTTTTTTATCTACCAAAACAACCGCGTTATCATCAAATCGAATATAAGAACCGTCCAATCTTCGCCAAGGAGCCCGCTGACGCACAATAAGCGCTCGAACAATATCTTTCTTTTTAACTTGCTTTCTTGGTTCAGCCACTTGAACCGAGGCAATAATAAGCTCGCCGATCCGCGCATAACGTTTGCGACCGCCGCCAAGAACGCGGAAACATCTAACCGTTTTTGCGCCGGAATTATCAGCTACTTTTAATATGGCCCTCTCTTGAATCATGTTTTTTGCTCGTTAATTTGTTTTTGCTCCATTTATAATCCGCCACCTTTTATGACGTGAAAGAGGTCTTGTTTCCTCAATAATAACCACATCGCCAGTTTTGTATTCTTCTTTCTCGTCGTGAGCTTTAAATTTATTAGTAACTTTATAATATTTTAAATATCGAGAATGTTTTTTTAATCTGGAAACAGCCACAACGCGGGTTTTTTTCATTTTATCTGAGACAACTATACCTTTTAATTTTTTCATATGTAAAATTTAATTTTCTCTTAATTTTTTTAACGTTAGAAGTTGAGCAATGCTTCGCTTTATTTTTCTAATCTCCCTGATGTTTTTAACTTTTCCTTGAAACAGGTCAAGTTCAAGATTGGCCAATTTTCCCTTTAGATCGAGAAGGTCCTTATCTATTTCCATAATTGATTTATTTTTATATACTTCCAAATCTTTCCTCTTCATAATTTACTTCATTATTGTTTTTGTCCGAACCGGTAATTTATGACCAGCTAACCGGAAAGCTTCCAACGCCACCTCTTTTGACACGCCGTCAATTTCAAAAAGAATACGACCGGGTTTCACTGGAAAAACATACCGATCAATATCGCCCTTACCGCCGCCCAAAGTTACTTCCGGCGGAAGCTTAGTGACTGGTTTATCGGGGAAAATACGGATCCAAACCTTCCCCTCTCTTTTCATGGCGTGAGAAATCGTTTTCCTTGCTGCTTCAATTTGAGCCGAAGAAATCCAACAGCTGCTTAAGGCCTGCAAACCAAAACCGCCAAAACTCAATGTTATACCTCTTGTTTCTTTCATCCGATTCTTTGAACGTCCTTTTTGCTGTTTTCTATATTTTTGTTTTTTTGGTTGCAACATGCCAATGTTATTAAAATTTACAAGCCCAATGTGAAGTAAATTTTACCATAACATTGAGCACCCCGCCCCAGTTTTTAACCGGGCGTGTATTCGACTTAAAATTGTTTTGATTGTTATTTAACATTTGATTATTGATTGATATATTTATAAAAACTCGGCGGGGTTTTCGAAAAACAAATACTCACTTTCGTTCGTGTGGTTTTTCAGAAAATATTTCCCCTTTATAAATCCAAACTTTTATACCGACCGTGCCGTAAGAATTAAAAGCCGTTGCTTCACCATAATCAACGTTAGCTCTTAAAGTTTGAAGAGGCATTTTGCCTTTCGCAAGCCAGTCGTGACGAGAAATCTCCGCTCCATTCAAACGACCGGCGACTTTTATTTTTGCCCCTTTAACTTCCCGATTTTGCATAATATTTTCTAAACGACGCTTTATCACGCTTCGATAAGGCAATCTTTTTTCAATATCAAAAGCGATTTGTTGAGCTTCCACCGGTGCGGAAATTTCAGTTCGTTTTAATTCTTCGATATTTAAGTTTAGGCTAAAATTGCCATTAATATTATTCTTTTTTCTCAAAATGCGCAAGCTTTTAAGCAACCTTTCTTTCAGCTCTTCAATCCCCTTTCCGCCGCGACCGATAATAAGACCAGGCCGACTAGCTCGAATAATAATTTTAATCGCATCGCCCATCCTTTCAATTTCAATAGCCGCGATGCCGGCAGTTAAAATCTTTTCTCCCACGAACTTACGAATAAAACAATCTTCTTCAATAAAGAACTTTTGAGATTTTTTCAAAAACCACCGACTTGACCACGGAACCGTCAAACCCAATCTTAATAAATTTGGTTTTGTTTTTTGGGCCATCCCGTTAGAAGCAGGATGTGCTTGAAAAGCACGTCCGTAAGATAACGGCCTTTGGTTTGATATTTATGTTTTTTGGTAAATGCTTAGTATTCATAGATTTCATAATTTAGTTGCTTCTAACGGGATTAAACCGATTTACGTCTAAAGACTTTTTGAAAAATTCCTTTTTTTGCAGTTGATTTTATTTCTTCTTTGCTTTTCTCGTCATGCTTAATATATGGAAGCTCTTTATGGGAACGAGGCTCTTTATTATCCTCAATCTTCACCTCTTCTTTTTTTCTTTTTTCGTCTTTTTTCTTTTTTGGTTTTTCTAAAATATTGAATCTCGATTTAACAAGTTTGTCTGATTGAGCCAAAATTAAAGTAACCCGACTAGTTTTCTTTTCAATTAAATTAGCTGAGCCTCTTGCCCGTGGCGTCCAACGCTTATACTTCGGCCCCTGATCAACTCGAACTTCTTTTATAAAAATAGTCGCTGGCTCAACTTTAAAATTGTGTTTCGCATCCGCAAGACCGCTACGAACAAGCTTAAGCAACTGCGCAGCCGCTCTATGCGGCAAGACCATTAGTTTGGCTTCGGCTTCGTTAAGAGACAAACCTTTAAGCAATTGCGCGATCGCCCTAGTCTTGCGGGGAGTAATATGTAAATAATTTAATTTTATAGAAAATGGTTTAAGCATAATACAATAAGTTGGGTTTATTTTGTCGATGCCGGAGCTTGTTCTTTGGTTTTTTGTTCTAATTCTCGCTGCATTTTACCACCATGTTTAATAAATTTTCTGGTTGGAGAAAATTCTCCCAAACGATGACCAACCATATCTTCAGACACTCTAACTTCAATAAAATCTTTGCCGTTATGAACGCCAAAAACAAAACCAACCATTTCCGGAGAAATTTCGGAACTTCTAGACCAAGTTTTAATCACCGTCTGATCGCCAGATTTTAATTTTTTGATTTTTTCCAAAATTTTTGGATCAACGTATGGTCCCTTTTTTGTTGAACGGCTCATGATTTTATTTTCTTCGTTTTAATATCAATTTATTCGACCACTTCTTTTTATTACGCGTTTTTCTACCACCCGTTATTTTACCCCATTTGGTTTTTGGCCTTCTTGTACCGCGCTGAGTACGACCTTCACCCCCGCCATAAGGATGATCACGAGGATTCATAACCGAACCGCGAACTGTCGGCCTAATACCAAGCCAGCGCGAACGACCAGCCTTACCAATAATAACCAAATTATGTTCCGGATTGGAAATCTGACCAATTGAAGCGTAGCAATTCCATTGAACTTTTCTCACTTCTCCAGAAGGCATTTTTAAATGGGTATAACCGTCTTCGTTGGCAAGAACCTGAATAGACGAACCAGCCGAACGAGCCAATTGACCACCCGAACCAGGTAAAAGCTCAACATTATGCACGAAAGTACCAACTGGGATATTTTTCAATAATGTCCTATTACCAACTTTAAGCGGCGCATCTTCCGAAACAATAATTGAATCGCCAACTTGAGGCCCATGAGGAACAATTATATAACGACGCTCTCCATCCGCATATAGAATAAGAGCAATAAACGCCGTTCTAAAAGGATCATATTCAATAGTCTCAATTTTTGCCGGTATGCCGAATTTATTCTGCTTAAAATCAATATCCCTAAAAAGAGCTTTGTTGCCACCCCCCTGATGCCGCATTGTAATCCGACCCTGATTATTCCGACCTGAATGACGCTTCAACCGTCGGGTTAAGGCTTTCTCTGGCTTATTAGTAGTAATCAAACCATAATCAACTACTGAATAATTCCGCCGTGATGCGCTTGTAGGTTTGTATTGTTTCATCACTTCTACGTTATTTCTATTTTTTGTCCTGGCTTAACCGTAACAATTGCTTTTTTCAACCCCTCTCTACGGCTTACTTTATTGCGCCATTTTTTTAGCTTTCCTTTATTTAAAATTATATTAACCGAGATTACTGAAACATGATATTTATTTTCAATTTCGCGTTTTATAATTAATTTATTTGCCGATTTATCAACAATAAAAACGTACTTATTATTTTCCATAAAATCGTGGGCCTTTTCGCTTAAATGAGGATGTTTAACTAATTTCATGCTAAGTCCTTTCCCTGCAGCGGTTGAAACGTTTTTCTCTGGAATGTCTTGTAATGCCGATTCTTCAATCTTCGTTTTTGCCTCTTCTACTTTTTTTGTTGTTGATTTTTTAAAAATACCCATTTTATTTCCTGCTAAAAATTAATTTATCGAGTTGCGGCACCGCTGCTTTATCAAAAAAAATATGTTTATAAACCAAACAATCAACGATATTCAAAGAATCCGCATTTAAAACTTTTACTCGCGGAATGTTCCGAGCCGCCATAAAAATATTTTTATTGTTTTTTTCTACAATAAATAAAGCGCTGGTCGATTTTTTAAAAAATGATTTCATTATTAAAACAACATTCTTTGTTTTATTGTTTTCAATATTCAGATCATCAATAAAACGAATCTCGTCATCAACTAATTTCCTAGAAAGCAATGAAAAAATTGCGCCTTTTTTCATTTTCTTGTTAACTTTTTTATAAAAAATTCTCTCTTTAGTGGGACCGAAAGTCACGCCGCCACCAGCCCAGAGAGGTGAACGAATAGAACTATGCCTTGACCGACCGGTATGTTTTTGTCGCCAAGGTTTTTTACCGCCGCCAGCCACATCACTTCGATCTTTAGTATGAGCTAATGGTTTGCGGGCTGATGACATCTGAGCAACATATACTTGATGAACAAGTTCAGGATTCCATTCAGCGTTAAAAATCCGATCAGAAATCTCAATCGTATCTACTTTATGATTTTTTTGATTAAAAACATCTGCTTTCATAAAATTTATTTCCTAATTTCTAAAATTGTTCCGCGCATACCAGGAACCGCGCCTTTTACCATTAAAATCTTGTCCTCCAATTTAATTTGAACAACTTTTAAATTCTTAATAGTTACACGCTCAAAGCCCATATGCCCGGCCATCCGCTTTCCTTTAATAACGCGTTGCGGCGCCGTCGAACCAATTGAACCGGGCGCACGCATTCTGTTTTTTTGACCGTGAGTTTTTGGTCCGCCATGGAAACCATGACGCTTAACTACGCCCTGAAACCCCTTTCCCTTACTCTTACCGCTCACCCAAACATAATCACTATCCTTAAATTCCTGAAAGTTTTTTACTTCTTCTTCATCTCCTAATAATTTTAAAACAGTAATCGGTATTACTTTATCGTCTTTCCAAATCTGGCTCATTTTTATTTTTTTTGCTAAAATTTTAACCATTTTAAAAAGTTAGTAAAACAACAGGGTGAAGCCCTGCTGTTTTTAAAATCTACTATATTTTTTAGTAGCGTGGCTAAACCCGTACCATCCTACCCCATCTTCCCCGTTAAGTCAAACCTCTCTGGAATCTGCTTAATTCATTTTTATCTCAACATCCACGCCAGCCGGAAGATTCAAATCCGATAATGATTCAATAATCTTTTGCTGCGGATTCGGTATATCAATAAGTCGTTTATGAACCCGAAGTTCAAAATGTTCTCCTGATTTTTTATGAACGAATGTTGAACGGTTAACAGTATAACGTTTAAATTCAGTCGGCAATGGTATCGGACCGACAATTTCGCCGCCTTGCCGTTTAATAGCTTCGACAATCTGGCGAACTGAATTATCAATCAGCTTCGCATCATAAGATTTAATACGAAGTCTTAATTTTTCCTTTTGAAGTTGCTCGTCTTTTTTTCTCATACCTGCTATCTTTTTTATACTTTTATAATATTAGACACTCAAATTTTTAAAGTCAAATTTGAGTGTCTAATATTTTTGTTTCTTCTAATAATTATTTCGATATCTTCGTTACTGCGCCAGCACCAACAGTTTTTCCGCCTTCCCGGATAGCAAACCTCTGTTTTTCCTCAAGCGCTACTGGCGCAATAAGTTTCACAGTGATACTTACAGTATCTCCCGGCATAACCATTTCAACACCCTGCGGCAAAATGACTTCACCGGTCACATCAGTTGTTCTGATATAAAACTGCGGCTTATATCCCTTAAAGAACGGCGTATGTCTTCCGCCTTCTTCTTTTGAAAGCACGTAAACTTCGGCTTCAAATTCCGTATGAGGCGTCACACTGCCTGGTTTCGCAATAACTTGACCACGTTCAACGTCTTCTTTTTTCAAGCCGCGGAGAAGAATACCGACATTATCACCGGCGCGAGCTTCATCAAGAGTTTTTTGGAACATTTCAACGCCAGTTACAACAGTCTTTTGCGTCGGCCTCAAACCAATAACTTCTACTTCTTCGTTAACTTTTAAAATACCGCGTTCTGCCCGGCCAGTCACAACCGTACCGCGTCCTTCGATTGAGAAAATGTCTTCAATCGGCATCAAGAACGGCTTATCAATCTCACGAACTGGCTCTGGAATAAACGTATCCAATGCTTTTACTAATTCTAAAATCGGCTTAGCCGCTTCATCATCAGCAGATTTTGTTTCTAACGCCTTGGTGGCTGAACCTCGAATAATCGGAGTGGTATCGCCCGGAAAATTATATTTTTTCAAAAGTTCGCGAATTTCTGATTCAACAAGATCAATAAGCTCCTTGTCATCAACCATGTCGATCTTGTTCAAAAAAACAATTATTGCCGGCACGCCCACCTGCCTCGCAAGCAAAATATGTTCACGGGTTTGAGGCATTGGACCATCAGCCGCCGAAACCACAAGAATAGCGCCATCCATTTGAGCCGCGCCGGTAATCATGTTTTTAATATAATCAGCGTGACCGGGCGCATCAATATGCGCATAATGACGATTTTCTGTTTCGTATTCTGAATGGTGAAGAGCAATTGTAATTCCGCGCGCTTTTTCTTCCGGCGCGTTATCAATCATATCAACCGTCTCCACTTTCTTTGTCAGACCTTTCATATGAAGCACATGCGTAATCGCCGCCGTAAGAGTCGTCTTCCCGTGGTCGACATGCCCAATAGTTCCCACATTTACATGCGGTTTGGTTCTTTGAAATTTTTCTTTTTCTGCCATATTTCTCTAAATTTTCTATTTTTTGTATTTTTTTCGACCTAAAATTAAATTTGTACGACAGCTATCATTTTTGCTGATAAAATCAGACTTGTCAACCCTCACACCAATTGGGGATAACCTTCGTGTTAATTTCTGTTTCATTCAGACAAAAACCGAACTTTTTACAATATTTCTTTCTAGAGAATTAATTTTTTAACTCCTCAATCCCCGATTAGTGTAAGGGTTAAGCCTCCCACCCTAACTGTGGATAAAACTTCAATAATTTCTATGGTAACGCCGGTGGTGGTATTGGTAACAAAAGCGGTTCCGCATATTTAACAAGGGGGTCATGGCGAAGCCTGCATGCCCACTGCAGTTCTTCGCCAATTGGAACATAAAAAGCATTAATATGATAGACAAATCCCTTGATAGCGATAGGCGGCGAAATAAATAATCCTTTCGCTTCAGCGAATTCCCTTGCTCGCGCCTCCGAAATCCCCTCTTTAAAAACAATTGAAAGCGCTCCATGCGAGTACACTTTTTCAAATCCTTCGGCAGTTGTCATATCAAAATTCACAAATTGCTTTTTCCATTCATTCATACATACGGTTATGTCTAGGATAGATGAACCAGAGGTTGGCTCAATAAATTTGAAGGTAGAGAGAAAATTACTATAAATATTTTCCGTTTCTGACAAATTGGTCTCATTAGTATAACTACCAAAAGCAGTCATGTCTATCTCAAAAAGATACCTGTCATATTCTAAAAAATTTAAAATATTCAGCCATGATTTACCCTCACTTTTATAGAACGTTCTAAGTTGACGAACATCCTGGTTTGCCACCAACGCCACCGACTCATTAATTTGAGCCAACTTATCAAACATCTGTGCGCCTAATCGATTATAGTTAAATTCCTTATCTATGTCCTTAGAATTTTTTTCAAAAATTCTAATAGATATAAAAACCTGGCTAGTTTGTGGTAACAACGGTGAAGCGCGCTGAGTTTCTGGAGAATCGAAACGCAGGATATCTAAAGTACTACCAAGAGAGTTTGGTAACATATCTTGTTCTTGCCACCCTGACGGATACTTCACCTCAAACCCATACTGCTCATTGCGGTAGGTTTGCTAAGTGGAAATGTCAATTGTTACGGCTTTTTCCGTAGGATACCACCCTTTTTGAAAATCTTTCGGACACTTATAATCGCACAATTGAAGATTGCATATCTTATTTGTTTTCTGTTCACATTCTTGTTTAGAAGAAAAAACTTGAGTCGGCAAACCAGTAAAAGTATTGTTTCGAGAAATATAAATATAACCGGCAACGCCAATGGCAATAATAATCGCCACCACCGCTGTAATATTTATAAATCCTTTTTGGTTCATGGATAAAATCAGATCTTAATATTTTCGATTTGTTTCTTCTTAAAAATAGGCAAGTCCTTTTTGATTGTTTCCCATAAAATATCTTCGGCCACGCTGAAGTATTCGTGCATAACTTTATTTCTCATGCCAATAATTTCGTTCCAGGGGATATCTGAATATTTTAACTATTTCTTCGGGAATATTTTTTACTGCTTCCCCGATAATTGACAGATTTCTTACCACCGCATCGATAGTTTTATTATCTTTCACGAACTCTCCAAAAGACAAACCAACAACATATTCCTCTATTCTTTTTATAGATTCGTTAATATCCTCCAAATGAAGAGCGGCATCCCTTTTAGACATAAATTGCTTCCCGAAGAATATTCTCTCGAATCAAAGGCTTTAAGGCATTACGGGTTACTAAATCGACTTTTCTCTGAAGTAATTCGCTTAAAAATTTTTCCAATCTTATAAAATCAAAAAAGCCAACAGGAGATTCAAGCTCCACAAGAATATCAATGTCGCTGGTTTGCGTTTGGCTTCCTCTTGCTACTGAGCCAAAAAGCGCAAGTTTTTCCACTTGATATTTACTCTTTAAAATGGGCAAGTTTTCTTTAATTCTCCTTTTAATTTCTTCTTTGTCCATGCTTTTATTATAGCAACAAAAAAGAAAAAATCAAAAATTTATAGACCGACAAAAAGTAAATGACGAAAGTAAGATATATAATATATTTACTCTAATATAATTCTGACACGGAAATTCGGTGCTGACCATCTAGTTGAACTAAGCTCATAAAAATCATTTGCTAGATTAAGCGAATTTGACCTTGTTTTTTTATAATCTACTTTTAAATGGTAATCAACAGTATCGTCATACCCCAACTGTTTATTCCGTCTTTCGGTCCTACTAATTACACTTATTGGATGATTCTTTATAATATCCAAAAAATATTTTTCTTTTTGTAGCCAAACCGACACGGTAATTTCATCAGTCAGTAATAATATTGGTGAATCTGAACCACTGCCATATAGAGCTTCATCAGCCGAAATAATATATGGTTCTTGTCGTAGCTGAAAAATAAAATTCAATTCATCTTGATACGAATGTTCAAGTATAAAACATATTTCGCACTCTGATTCTATCTTTTTAATCTGACTAAATTTCTTTAGTTTATTTGTAATTTCAGCTAACTCAAATGCTTGATTAGTTACAATTGTCACTTTTCCTGGCGGATGAACTAAGAGGATTTTTTTACCGCCACCCCAATAATAAAGGTCGTACGACTCAATTTGATTAGAAATAAATTTGAAGGTGGAGAGGATTTGATCTTCTAATTCTCTAGCGGCAATTGAGGAAGCTCTTAATTCAATTGAAATAAACGGTGCTTCTACGACGTCAAATTTTTTTACAAATATACCGTAGTTATTAACCGCGTTAGAAGACTGCCAATTTGTTGAGTAAAAGTATGCCTTTTTGCCTAGAAAAAGACCTGGTGAAAAAGGGGGCGGCAAAGAATCGTTATTAGGAGAGGATTGGGTGATACCTTGAGTGATAGCCTGGGATGATAATGATGCTACGCTTATCACATCATTGGGTTTGCTCCCCGGGACAGGGTTATAGAACTCCACTATTCTTAGAGAAGGTACTGTAGTCTGCCACGACATTGGATATTTCACTTCAAACCCATACTGCTCATTGCGGTAGGTTTGCCAATCACTCACATCAATCGCTGATGTTGGAGTTGCTTTTTCAATTTTCTTTTCAATTTTTCCTTTTATTTGCTCAATTCCTTTTTGTGACGCTTCAATTGCTCTTTCTAATCCCTGCTTTGCAGCCTCAGGAACTTTAGCGAGATTTTCTTGGAGAACTTGCAAATGCTTTACGGTTGTTTCTTCTATATTTTTTGTAAATCCCACAATATCCTTACCTTTGTCTTTTAATTCTTTTGCTTTTTCAAGAGCGCGGTTTAATTGATCTTCGTATTTTTGAAGCGTCTTGTCTGCAATCTCTTGCTTCCCCTTTTCAATCATTTTCTGATACTCCGCAAGCCGCACATCCGCGAGGTGAAGATACTGCCGCGCTTTTTGTTCAGCATCAAAAGTGAAAAAGAGTTGAATTTGCTCTTTCCAAGTTTTTAAGAAATAAAAAGGATTATCCGGTGTAATGCCCGGATCCGGAAGCGTCGATGTAGTTTGCGCCAATGCAACATTCGACACAACCACAAATAACAAAGTACATACAGCAAAAAATGAGAGAAAAAAATTGTTCATAGATACATTAAATCTTAAGTACCTGCTTAATTTTTTGTATTTCGCTCTCGACGCGCTCCACCCACTTCGCCGAAAAAATGCGTTCGTGGTCTAAACGTTCAAGGATGGTGACTATTTTATCTTGAGTAGTTGAAACCTGATTGCGAAACTCACTAAATTCGCTCTTGGTAACGAGCACATCTTTCATTCCATGAATATCGGTTACGATATCCGTTATTTTATTATCTAATTTATCAAACTGCTTATCATGTTCCAGTAGTTTTTGAATTATTTTATCTTCGTTCATATTAGTATTATATCACTAAATATCACTAAGGCTGAAATAGAGTTTCCGGAATAAATTTAACTTCATCTACGCCGGAAAATTGCTTGGCGGTTTTTTCAATTTGAGCCCATAAAAGACCAACTCTACACGAACCGCCGGTTGTTTTGTTTGCCGGATCATCAAATTTTAAAGTTAAAACCCCGTCTTTTAAATTAGCACTCGATAATTTAAATCCGGCTAACGGAAATTCGGTTGTAAATCCTTCTTGTTTCTCTGCTTCTGAAATCTTCCCTTGAAGCAAAATTTTTATTGCGTCCTGAATTGGAGTCATGGAAATTGAAACTGTCCGCAAAACCGGCAAAACCGCATCACTGCTACAAGAAGTATTTTTATCTTTATTTTTATTATAAAAATATAATTCTATTTTTTTGGATTTTTCGGCTTGATTATAGGCAAACTCAACTGGTATTCGATAGGTTTTTAAATTTTCCGGCAAACCGCTTGGATTGTCGCTTTCAAACAAAAGTTCACCAGTTTTAGTAGTTGATTTGTTAAAAATCAAGCTCGCTTCAAATTTTGTTGGCGGTTTCATCCAATCGCTTTTAGCATCAAGCCGCGCGTAGCCAAGCTCTTTTCCGTTCGAATCAAAAATCGTTACTTTGCCGGCCACGGCCTCAAAAACAGTCCAACCAGCATTTACCATCCCCAAAATTTTAACTGGCGAAGAAATTGCGCCGTTTGCTTCCGGTAAAATCACGGTTATTAAATCCGAATTGTCTTCTTCGTTTCTACCGACTATTTTTTGAAATTCGTCCCGAATACCTCTCAAAAATTTACTTACTGCGGAAATACCATAATTGCCCAAATTACTTTTAACTGTTTCCAAAGATAGATTACCTAAAATATTGCGATGATTTTTTATTACGTCTTGTATTTTTTGACCCAACTCGTCTACTACGCCACTAACAGAACTTGATTTGATTTCCGTATATTTGCTAAGCGCGTGACTCAATTGATCTTGATATTTTTTTAGGGTTTTCTCCGCTAAATCAATTCTCCCCTCTTCAAGCATTTTTTTATATTCCGCGAACCGAACTTGAGCTAAATGCAAATATTGCTCGGCTTTATTTTTTGCCCCAAATGTAAAGAAAAGATTAATCTGTTCGCGCCAATTTTTCAAGAAATAAAAGGGGCTGTCCGGCGCGATATTTACTTCCGGCAGCAAATCTTGAACCCCGAAAACAAAAGATAAATTAAAAGCAAATGCTGTAAAAATGACTACGGCTAAAATTATTTTTTGAGATTTCATAAGTTTATTATAACAAAAAAATATGCTCATAAAAATATAAAAGCCCAAACGTTTGTGTCCGGGCTTTTTCGTCGAGTTCCTTAATCTCGACTTAATTATTTTAGAGCTTTAAGTTCACGCGTGTCACTGACCATCTTTTATATTCTTCAATAGGTATAAAGCTTGGCCAATCCCTATTAATATCAATCCTCCCATCAAATAAAGAACGAAGAGAAGATCCCCCCGATTAATCATACCTAAGTTACTTAAGAAGCTAGTTACTACCATTAAGAATCCTAGTAGTACAAGAATGGCTGAAGTCCCTCTTATTATCATAGCTACTTCACTCCTTCCTGACTTCGGCTAATAGTAAGTTCCTGGATTGATAATCCAAAAACTTCTTTAAAATCAGCTTCGCGTCGAAGAAGGCGAATCTCCTCGGGTAATGGCCGGTCGCCGTTCGAAAAGGGAACAAACATTTCGAAACCAACATCAACAACGATAGCACCAGCTTCTCTTAGTTTTGCTATGAGAACAAATAACATTTCGTCTGTTCCCATAAGCCATGTATCGCGATGATATCAATATTGATCTCCTGCAAACACAAAGACCGTGAGCGAACGTTTTTCTTTAGCGATTGCCGAATTGAGAAATTTCTCAACGCTTTCTTTTGATTGGCGAAGCGTTTCCAGTTGTTTGTAGGTGTTTTGATCCGCGATAGCAAATACTCCGCGATTCTGGGCAATATAGTACACCTGTCCCGTATGATGAATCAATCTTGGGTCCATAATATTTTCCTTTCTTTTTATTTGGACGTGATCGATTTTTTTCTACTTACTTTTCTAGAAAACTATTTAGCGTAAATAGAAAAACCTTGGCCGGTGATTAATCACTACAATCCTACAGTAGGTTTGTAATTCTTCGGTTTTTAAAAAACACTATAATTATACACTATTATATAGTAATTTATCAATAGCGGGGAAAAAGAAAAATATGAGGTAAAACCTACTTAATTACAGCGCGGATGCGCCTTACGCCCGCCGAGCTTGCTTCTTCTTTTATAATCTTAAAACTGCCGATTTCGCGGGTGTTTTTTACATGCGGTCCGCCGCAAATTTCTTTTGAATAATCACCGATAAAATAAACTTTTAATTTGTTCCCTAGTTGCGCGTATTTATCCTCAAAAATGCCATGCGCGCCTTTTGCCTTTGCTTCTTCAACCGTCAAAAGCTCAAAATGCACCGGCAGTTCTTCTTTGATTTTTTGATTGACTATTTTTTCCAAATTCGCAATTTCATCGTCCGTAAGTTTCCGCGGGCACGCAAAATCAAACCGCAGACGCTCGGGCGTTATATTAGCTCCTTTTTGATCAACTGTGCCGCCTAAAATGTCCGTTAAAGCCTGATGAAGAAGATGGGTGACGGTATGAAGCTTAACCACTTCTTCTGAATTATCAGCCAGGCCGCCCTTGAATTTCCCAGCCGAAGCAGTCCGGGAAAGTTCTTGATGTTTTTTATAACTTTCGTTGTATTCTTCTTCGGTCTCCAGACTAAATATATAGCCGCCTTTTTCTGCGACCATTTTCATCTGCGCCCAACTTACTCCAAGAGATTGACGTATATCGAATAGAGATTTCCCACTCAAATCAATCTCACCGGGCTTGTTATTAGTTGGCCATACCTTTTTGGGTTTAAAATCGTTATATAGTTTTCTTAGATCTGACACATCTCTAATAAGTTTTAATATTTCAGAATAGTCCTCTGCTTCTTTTAAAAGAACTGAAAGAATATTATTTTTCTTATTTAATAACTCTGGATAATCATTTCTATAGATTTCAATAACTTTATTAACCGGTTCTAGAAAAAAATTCACGTTTATAGATCCTTCAATAAATAAATAATGGACTGTCATAGCATCGCGTATAAGACGTCTAGGAATATAATTTCTCTCTTCTTTGCCGGGTATTACCCCATCAGCAATTAAAAAGCACACAGCTTTTATATGATCCGCAACAATATATACCTTACGCTCATCATAATAAGAAGTAGCACGTTTCTTTAAAGCATCAATAATAGGTACAAATAATTCGGTTTCATAAACTGATTGTTTTCCATTCAATACTACTAACGTTCTCTCTAGTCCCATCCCCGTATCAACGTTTTTTTGTTTTAATTGCTCAAATCTACCATCAGCAGTTTTGTTATACTGCATAAACACATCATTCCAGATCTCAACCCAACCGCTTTTATTATCACCCGTAGTTAAAGGTTCTGGCTCACCCTCGCCAGTCCAATAAAACATTTCAGTATCTGGTCCGCAAGGTCCAGTAATACCTGCCGGCCCCCACCAATTATCTTTTTTGCCAAAAAAATAAATCCGGTTCTTAGGAATTCCTAATGCTTCCCAAACTTTCGATGATTCTTCATCGCGCGGTGCATCGCTATCTCCCACAAAACAAGAAACAGCCAATTTTTCTTTTGGCAATTTTAATACCTTAGTCAAAAACTCAAAACTCCATTCAATTGCTTCTTTTTTCCAATAGTCGCCGAAAGACCAATTGCCGAGCATTTCAAAAAAAGTTAAATGAACATCATCGCCTACCTCATCAATATCGCCGGTTCGAATACATTTTTGCACTGAAGCAACCCGCTTGCCGCCGGGATGAACCTCACCTAAAAGATAAGGCACTAAAGGATGCATACCGGCCGTAGTAAAAAGCACGGTCGAGTCATTTTCCGGAATTAAAGAAGCCGAAGGAATAATCGTGTGCCCCTTACTTTTAAAAAAATCAAAAAAAAGTTTTTTTAATTCTCCTGATTTCATTTCCAAATATTTTTTATTAATATCCTTCTAATTTTTTTACCTTGGAGTGTTCTCTTATTTTTTGAAGCGCTTTAGCTTCAATCTGACGAATTCTTTCGCGGGTGACGCCAAAAACTTTCCCCACTTCTTCCAAAGTATGGGTAATACCATCTTCCAAGCCGAAACGCATAGCAAGGATTTTTTGTTCCCGTTCCGCCAGATCAACCAGCACTTCCTTAATTTGATCGCGCAAAAGCGCCAAATTCGCGAGCTGATCCGGACTCATGCTTGTTTCATCTTTAATAAAATCAGAAAGAGTAGAATCTTCATCATCATCGCCAACCGGCGATTCTAAAGAAATCACTTCCTGGGAAATTTTCTGAATATAATGGACTTTTTCAACATCCATACCCATTTCTGTGGCAATTTCTTCCGGCAGAGGCTCACGGCCAAGTTCCTGCATTAACCGCCGCTTGGTTTGCGTATATTTGGTAATTGTCTCAACCATATGAACCGGGATGCGGATAGTGCGCGAATAATCAGCAAGCGCTCTTGTTACCGCTTGCCTAATCCACCACGTGGCGTAAGTCGAAAATTTAAAACCTTTGTGGTAATCAAATTTATCAACCGCACGCGACAAACCAATATTCCCCTCTTGAATTAAATCTAAAATGCCCAAATGCGGACTGCGGTTAACATAACGTTTGGCAATTGAAACTACCAAACGCAAATTAGCTTGAATAAGTTTTTTTCTTGAAATTTCATCACCCCGCTCGATGCGTTTAGCTAATTCTTTTTCCTCTTTTGAATTAAGAAGCGGCGTCCGGCCGATTTCTTTTAAATACATTTGTACCGCATCCGGCAAATCCGTATCAAACCGCGTGGCCTCTTGAAGCTCTTTTACAGTTACTTCTTCGCGGTCTTTGGTTACTTGTTTCACTAAAGGACTTGATTCCTGGATTTTGATTCCTTCTTTATCGAGCCGCGCATAAACTCTTTCCAAAAACGGCAGGTTTTTTTCTATTTGCGGAAAATAATTTAAAACTTCAGCATCGGTCACAAAACCGCGGCTTCGGCCCCGCCTTATTAAATCGTTCAAACTCTGTCCGTATTCTTCCTCTAGAAGAAATTGCTTTTTGGTTTTGTGATGTTTTATTTCTTTTTTTGCTTTCTTTTTACTGACTTTCAAATATTTTCTAAAACGCTTTTTAGTTGATTTTTTGGAAGTTCTTTTTACCATATGGATTCTTCTATTATGCGACGGTTTTAAAAATTTAGCAAAATTTTACGTTTTAACCCGATTTTTTAAATCATCTATCCTTTTAGATAGTAAAGAAAATTTTTCCATTAATTCTGGCGATTCTTCTTCGTTGTCCCCCTTTTTAACTTTCATTTCTCTACTTTTGCTCTGCAAATCTAACCGTTCTTTCTTCAAAGATTCAATTTGTAATTCAATTAAAAGTTCGCCGAATTCTTCGTTGATTTCTTTCTGATCTTCACTTTGGATCATGCTTGATAGCATTTGAAATTTTGCTGCTTCCGATGATTTTGGATCATTAAAAACTTTTCTGTAGATTAACGGTAAGAATTCAATATATTTTTTTGTTCTTTCAAAAAAATCATCCCCGCTAAAAGCAATGGCAAGCAAGCGATCGGCAATTAAATTTATTCTTTCATTGGAAACTTTAACATTTTCTTCTTGTTCTTCGACTCCACGCTGGGGAATTTTCTCATCGGGCATTTCTGATATTTCTGAAAGCAAAACTGTTTCCGAAATACCGGAAAATTTTGCAAGCTCCCGAATAAGGCTGTTTTGCTCAACGGCGCTTTTAACTTTTTTAATCAATTGAAGCAAATAACGAAGCAGTCTTTTTTCTGAAACTCTATCGCCGTCACTTTCTCCCTTTTTAAAATAATGGCTGAAAATATAAGTAAATGCTGGTTTTGTTTCTGCCACAACTTTTTTGAAATTTTCGGGATTTTCTTTTACAGCTTCAGCCGGATCTTTGTATTTGCCCAAATCCATTGCTTTAACATGAAAATCAAACGCGCTAATTGCTTCCAGACTCCGTTCCAACGCTTTTAAACCGGCCTCGTCATTATCAAAACTCAAAATCACAGTATCGGCTAACCGCCGCAATCGTTCCAGGTGATAAGCCGTAAGCCCCGTGCCAGAAACCGACACCGCGTTTTTAACACCTGTTTGCCACGACATTAAAAAATCCATTTGCCCTTCAACCAGCAAAACCGATTTTGCCCTGGCAATTTCATTTTTCGATTTATGGAAACCGTAAAGCGCTTTTGATTTATTAAAAATCGGAGTTTCGGGGCTATTCAAATATTTCGGCATATCGCTTGGCCCGCGGACCAAACTCTCAAGAAACCGGCCGGTAAAAGCGATTGTCCGGCCAACTTGATTGCAAATCGGAAAAATAAGCCGGCTCTGAAAACGATCACGATAAAGCCCGGAGGTATTTTTATTAGTAAGTCCAGCTCGGACAATATCCTGAATATCAAAACCTTTATGAATCAAATAAACCGTAAGCGCTTCACCGCCCGGCGCAAACCCAAGTTCAAATTCATCAATCGTATCTTTCATCAAACCGCGATTCTTTAAATAATCCTGCGCATTTTTATTCTTGAATAATTCCTGTTTGTAAAATTCTTTGGCTGCTTCGTGAATGTCAAAAAGCGCGCCAAATTCCCGTTCGGCTTGCAAACCCATTGATTGAAGAGTAATGCCTGCTCGTTCGGCTAAAAACCTTAACGCTTCCGGAAATTCAAGATTTTCATAACGCATCGCAAAACCAATTACATCGCCGCCCGCGCCGCAACCAAAACAATGCCAAATTTGCCGCTCGGGCGAAACGATAAAAGACGGGGTCTTTTCCTGATGAAAGGGACAAATTGCTTTAAAATTTTTTCCAGCCGGCGAAAGCGTTAAATAAGAACGCAAAAAATCAACGAGTTCAATTTTCTCTTTAATAAGATCAATGTCTTTTGCCATTTCATTAAAAGTTTAACCCGTTATAAATCTTAGAGCAACTTTTATATATAATATTTGCAATAAATAAAATAAGGATTTAAAATCTTGATAGATCTAAAAAATAAAATAAGGATTTTAGAATTATGACTATCTTTGCTGTTTTGGGTATTCTTTGGGCCTTTTTCCTTGGCTCAATCCCGACTGGCTATATCTTGGGAAAAATAAAGGGTGCCGATATCAGAAATTCTGGCAGCGGCAATATTGGCGCTACCAATGCCTTTCGAACATTTGGTAAACTAATTGGCTTGCTTGTCCTTATTTTTGATATTTTTAAGGGCTGGTTCTCGGTCGCGATTATTTACAAAATTGCTTTTGCGCCATTTATTGCTGATTATGATCCGAATTTAATTAAGGCCTTGCTTGGTGTTGTTGTTATTGCTGGTCATATTTGGACACCATTTTTAAATTTCAAAGGCGGCAAGGGCGTAGCTACGGCTTTTGGCGTAATGATCGCAACGGACTTTTCGTTGACAGCTATTGGCTTTGGCGCATTTATCATTACTCTTATTGCCACTCGTTATGTTTCCGCCGGATCCTTAATTGCGGTGCTTGCTATTTGGGCGTTGTCAATAAGTTTTGCCTTCCCGCGAGCTGTTATATTGCTTACAATTTTCATATTTATTGTAATTTGGCTAAGACATCTATCGAATATAAAACGAATATTAAAAGGCACCGAAAGAAAAATCAAAAAAATTATCTAAAAAATACCCCGCTAATTAGCGGGGCGTTTTTATTCTTTTCCGGTTATTTCATCAACTTCTTTTTTGCCTTTTTCAAGCTCCTCTGCCTGCTCTTTATCTTCCTTTAAAAGCATGGCTTGAAACTCGCCAACATGAGTTTTTTCTTCTTTAGCAATATCCAAGAAAAGCTCTTTAATATCCGGCCGGTCAGTAAAAGACGCAAGCTGTTCATAAAGATTAACCGCGTCAAGTTCGGCAATCATACCAACTCTTAAAAGTTCTTTATCCAAATCCTCTTTTTTAACTTTTTTAAAATCAACTGGGATACTTGATAACATTTTTGTTTTTACCCCTCACCTCTCAAAGATTGTTTAATACACAAAACCAAAAAACATATTTATGAATCACAAACAATTAAAAACAGTAAATTTAAAAACATTTCTTTGGTCACGAAGTGACTTATCTTCGAAGAGTAAGAGATTTATTCTTCAAACTTTAGTTTTTCGACCATTTGAAACATCTAATTTATTCTAATATACTATTTAATAGCAAATCAACATATGGCGTGGCTTAAAATGTCACGCAATTAGACCCATTTTCGCTCTTTAATCGACATGCATAGCAAAGAAAGCAAAGGCCGAAAAAAATGAAATTTTCTATGAAAAAAATTATTTTTAGTGTAATTATTCTGTTTGTTGGAATTAGTTTTTTTCTGCAATTCACGCCTATCGTCAACGCCGAAACTCAACTGAAAAATGCGACGATTAGCCAAGAAGAAGCCGCCGTACTTCAAGCAAGCCTTAATGTATTAAAAAATATGCTGCTTGAATTGCAAAACAAAGCAAATTCAGTGCCGCAAGCAACAATCGTAAAATCGGAAAATGCAGATATTGCAATTTTGAAACAAGGTCTTGATACTCTTTCCGTCATTTTAACTGAAATGCAAGCACGGCTCCGAGAATCTCAAGAATTAAAAATAGATAAAACCGCTTTGAATACTAATTTAGATAGTATTGCGAAAAATCTTGTAGCTCTAAGTTCCAATCTGAAAAACGTGAATCTGAAATCTATTATTACAATTATAAACAAGCCGACACAAATAATTACCAAAAATAAACCGCCCGCACCAGAAGAAAATATTATCGCGACAAAAGAGCAACGCGATGAAATATTATCCGCGCAATTAATCAATGATTCGGAAAAATTATCGCTAGCGACTATCATCGGCATTATCAGCATTCTAATTTTAGGTATAGCAACATTCCTATTCTTTAAAGAAAAGCCAGAAAATAAGAAGATTGAAGCTGCTTACCAGAAAAAAGAATTAACGCCGCAAATGCAAAATTCATCAGCAATTCATCCAGCTCAACCTCCTCGTCCGCCGCAACACACGAGAATACCGCAAGGGATAAGAACACCCCAACAACCGCAAACCGAATCATATTTCATCAAAACAGAAGACAAAAGAAAACCCGCCTAAAAGCGGGTTTTCTTTTGTCTTCTTGTATTATTGTACCGCGTTTCTTTTTCTGACATACACGAAAATCGATCCTAAAACAAACGCAATAAGCATCACAAGCAAACTCCCGTAAAGAAACCTATCAAGTACATACCAAAGGGTTTTTGCGTAGAAAAAATATCTGATTGAAACTTTTAAACCGTGAATAATAAGCGAATATAAAATACCAAGAAAAAACATATTGCCATACTTAAAATCAGGGATTTTACTTAACTTGTAAGCAGAGGCTAAAACCATAATTTCCCACACCCACTGACTGACTCTTAATTGCCAAGTTTCGTCTTCTATTGTCACTCCAACCAGATATTGCCAAAAAACTGTTGCCACTGATATTAACACAAAACCCCAGATCGGTTTTAGGTATTCCATCAAAGTTTTGCCGAAAATTTTTATTTTAAAAATCACGGCGGAAAATAAACCCAAAACCACCGCAAGAAAAATCAAACAAAAAACTAAATCATTTCTTACATCCAAAGAGGGGTTCGGAGACAAAACATCAAGATTACTCGAACCCGGCTCATAAACTCCTGACTGCATAAAAGGCCTTTCAAACAAAGATTGCCCGCCTTGAGGGCAATCTATTTTTTCTCCTCCGACATAACAGCCATCCTTTTGCACTTCAATTTTTCCGGAATAATAAGATATTGTTTTCATTTCCTAACTGGCGAGAGGCAGGGATTCGAACCCTGGGTACGTTTTACCGCATACTCGCTTTCTCCCGCACATGGCGGAGAGGGCGAGATTCGAACTCGCGGTGGGTTTCCCCACTCACGCTCTCCAAGCGTGTGCATTAGACCACTCTGCCACCTCTCCGCCATAAGCGGGATTGCGATTTGTAGAAAAAATTTTAAGCCGGCTAAAAATTTTATACAAAACGGGAACAAGCTTCGCGCACTAGACCACTATGCGACCTCTCCTAAATTCTTAATTATTTCTAATTTTTCTAAATACCCTTTGGGGCTATACGACCTCTCTGCGTGTAACCAGCTTATAATAAATCCTTAAAAATTTCTACTGCGGATTTGACGGTAATTCTACCGGCGGATTTTCTGCAACTTCATCTAATTTTTTCTGCGGCAGAAGATTAAGCCAAACCACTATTAAAACCAAAAAGGAAAAAAGAAACAAAACACTGATCGGCAAAATTAATGTAAGCGCATAATAAACTAATCCTAAAGTCATTGCATGAATACCGATTCGATAAGAATTTTTATAACTCGAAACTACGCCTTTAATTTTTGCTATCAATAAAATAATTAATGCCAAGATCAGTAAATGAACAAGTTTAAAAGAAAAACCGGCAATTAAAAAAGCGAAAATTCCCAAAACCGCAAGCGGGGGAATAATTTTCATAATCGGTTTTATTTTATCAACAAAAGAAACGAAAATCGGCTTGTCAACAACCACATCGGGTATTTGCTCCAAACTCATAATTCTTATACCTCCATCATCATAGCCAACAATACTGTCGCCAGTCAGCCAAAAAAGAGTTTTGTATTCTTTGAATCTATCTATTGAAAAACTGGTTTTAGTATCAATAACCAGAAAATTTTCCGGCGATGATACTTCTTTATTTTTCTGATTTTCGGCTTTAAAATCATTCGGCATTTTCACAAAAAACGGCTCTAAAACATTAGTTGATGCTTTACCGGCTTTAATGGTTATGATCAAATTATCAGGAAAAGATTTTACTGCCGCTGTACTTAAGTTATTAAAAAGCAAACTTAAACCCGGCACTAAATTAATAGAAATAATAATTGTCAAAATAAAAGCCAAAATCAAGACTAATGAATAAAAATACTTTATTGAAAAAGAAAACGGCTTTTGCGTAAGCCCTTGATAAAACTTCGGCGAAAAAATACTTTGTTTAATATTATTTAAAATGGTCATATGTAAATTATAAAACTAAACCGACATATCCCTCAAGGCCTTTAAACGTTCCTCTACCGGCGGGTGGCTCATAAACATTTTATGAAACCAAGCGCCTTTAATTGAACGTTTGTCGCCGATGCCGCTCGTGAAAGGATCGTCAAACCATAAATGCGAGGTAGTATTTCTAGCCACTTTAAGCGGGGTTGAGTCCATAGCGATTTTTTCAAGGGCGCTCGCCAAACCTTCCGGATAACGGGTTAAAAGCGCACCTGACGCGTCGGCTAAAAATTCCCGTTTTCTTGAAATTGCCAACCGCAAAAGTGTTGCCGCGATCGGCGCTAAAATCGCGAGAATAACACCGGCCAAAAATAAAATCATGCCAAGCTGACCGCCACCTCTATCGTCGCGATTGCTAAATCCGAACAGCCGCGAACGCAAAAACATATCGGAAATCAAAGATATAAAACCAACCAAAATCACAGCAACGGTTGAAATTAAAATATCACGATTGCCGATATGGGATAATTCATGCGCAATCACGCCTTCTAATTCTGTTTTATTTAACTTCTGCAAAAGCCCGTGCGTCACAGCCACAACAGCATGCTCGGGATTACGACCAGTGGCAAAAGCATTCGGCGCCGATTCGTTAATTATGTAAATTCTAGGCATTGGCAATCCGGCCACAATACTCAAATTTTCAACAATATTATAGAGTTCGCGGGCGTTTTCTTTTGAAACTGGTTCAGCGTGCGACATTTGAAGCACGATCTTATCAGAATACCAATAACTTATAATGCTCATTGCGCTTGAAAAAATAACCGCAAACCACAAAATACTTGAATCCCCGTAAATTTGCGCAAAAATAAATCCCAAACCAATAACAACAATAAAAAATCCGAAAAACAAAAAATATGTTTTTCTGATATTTGAATCATAATACGTATAAAGAGTAGCCATATTAAATATTATACGATAAAATGCATTATTTTTTTCTAATTTTTTGGATATAAACAAGCCATTGACAAATAAAACCGAGAAGCATATAATTACACGCAGTTAATTAATAATTTTATTCAATAATTCAAGGAGATATGGAATGAAAATCAATACGAATAGCCTGCTTTGGCAAATTGCTTACGAGCACTGTTTCCGCGATAAAAGACCTCTAAATCAAGTTTCGGTTTGCAGACTTTTCTGGACTGTCGTTGGCGGTGTATTTGCTTGGTTATTTCAAATAATCGCAGTGATTCTGCTTTTAACTTTTGGAAACTTAATTTGCTTTTTTGCCGCCAAAAGAATTCCTTTTGATCTGGAACGGGTAACTCCCTATAAACATTGGCCAAAAATTAAAGGACATAGAATCTATCCAATTTCTATGTTGGGATTTTTGTGGATTATTTATTCAATCTGGTTTAAATGGGGTAGTCTTTGCTACTTGCTTTGGAAACCTGATCTTGAAAAGTTCATGGAATCAGATGGCAATGCGCTTTATTTTTTTACGGCTTTTACTGATTTTGTAATCGCCACGGTAGTTGTTGTAATTGTTATTAGTGCGATAAGCGCTGGCATATGTTTGTTTTTTGAAAAAATAAGAGAAAGTGATTTCGGCACGCTCTTATTAGAATATCTGAAAGCAAAAAAACAAAAAATCTGCCCTATGATTGATATTGTTGAAGAAAAAACGAAACAATCAGATTAATTTTAAAAACTCCCGAATTTCGGGAGTTTTAATTTTAAAACTTAACTTTTACCGGCTCTTTAGCGACAGCATCATCTGCGCCAAGTTCAAAAAACTCGCGTTTCTCAAATTTAAACATTTGAGCAATAAAATTATAGGGAAATGATTCAATTTTAGTATTTAAATCGCGAACATTGCCGTTATAAAATCTGCGAGCGGCTTGAATTTTATTTTCTGTATCAGAAAGTTCGTTTTGTAATTGTATAAAACTTTCAACTGCTCTAAGCTGCGGATAAGCCTCGGCAATTGCAAAAATACTTTTCAGAGCCGAAGTAACCATATTATCGGCTTTTTCTTTTTCTCCAACACTTTGCGCACCTAAAGCCTGCGCCCGAGCTTTCGTTACTTTTTCAAAAGCTTCAGTTTCGTGTTTGGCATAACCTTTTACAGATTCAACCAAATTGGGAATTAAATCATACCGGCGCTTTAACTGAACATCAATATCAGCCCAGGCTTCTTTAGTACGATTTACCAACCGTACAAAACTGTTATAAATTCCAATAAGCGAAATAACTATTACGGCCAAAATTATAATTAATAATGTCATTTTTTTAATTCATAAAAATTACTTACGACCTTTCCTGATAATTATAACAAAAATCCCTTGTTCTTAATACTCCAAGAACAAGGGATTTGATTTAAACAATTTTAAAAATTTTCCTTGCGATTCCGGTAATAACGAAATAACTTAAAATTACACAAACAAACAAAACTAGCAAAAAAAACAATCCGTCTTTATCAATATTTACCCTAAGAGTATTTTGTTTTAATTCTATGCTTTCAATTTGCGTAAGAAATTTTGCAAAAGTTTTTCGCGTATAATCGATTTTACCGTCTGACATAATTCCCACGAAAAAAGCATCGTGGACTGAAGGCATAATAATAAGTGCTTTATAACAATGATTAAAAAAAATCTGATAATCAACGCCTGACACATTAAAGCTCGAATAAGCTTCCTTTAAAAGATGAATTTCGCCAGTACATGACAAAATATTAATCGTTTCGGTTGATTTGTAGTCGGCATTATAAATATAAAGCGCAGCCATAACCAAGACAAAAAGCACCAAAATTCGAAAAATAGCAAAGAAATTCTGTTTCATTTCATGTTTCCTTTATATTATTAAGTTAAATTTACTACCTAAATAATACGCTAACAAAATCAATTCGTCAAACGCCATGGCAATAAACCAAAGATCAAATTCATTAATTTTCCCTGCAATTCGGATTTCCGCCCCTCCCGAACCGCACGGAATAGCCATATTAACTTCCTACGGTACTCTCAGAGTATTCTTATCAAAAAATAACGGCTCTATAACCAACATTCCTTTTTTCTCGTAATTTACATATCTTGTAGATTCTTGAGAATAAGAAGCAAGGCGATGCCGCACTATCTCATGAGTTACACCGCGATCGCAAATTACCCGCACAGTTACTTTTTCGTGCTCAATAACTGATTCATGACCGGACGCCAAAATACTCTTTACAAAATCTCAAGCTGAAGTTTCAGTAATGCGTTTTTCGCTTTTATAACAAGTCCGACCATAACGCTCAATATTCTTTAAAATTTGCTCTCCATCAATTTTATCTTCAATAACAAAATAAGCTTTTATAACTTCCATATCAATCCTTTCTCTTTATTTAATTAATTAAAAAACTAAATAGAGTTTATATTAAAACTATCAATAATTCAAGAAAACAAATCGACAAAGAAAAAACCGCTTCAATTAATTGAAGCGGTTTTTAATCGAACTACCGATTAATTATTTTTAACTTCTTCTCTGGCGAATTGCAAACGAATCCATGGCATCTCATCTTCTTCTCTTGACAGATTAGTTAAATGAAGACATAAAAGAACCTCATCCCAACCCTCTTCTTTAAAATTAAGAACTAACGCCCAAAGTAATCGCATATCATAATTTTTCCTAAATCGATAAAAAACCATTCCAAGCTCATAACTAAGTGCCTCGTCATGAGTTTGTTTTTCTCCCGGTTTCAATTGTCGAAATTGATGACGGGCAAAAGTTTCAATATCAATTTTTAATTCATTTACAATAATCTCTTCAGATTTAGAAAGTGATAATATGTCTATCGGTTTCATACAACATTCCTTTCAGATAATATTAGATTGACAATAAATAGTTAATTACTGATTGAATGATAGCATACTCCTGTGCTATTTGTCAACCCAGCGTAATGGTTCAATAGCTTGTATCCACCCCC
>JASEHZ010000005.1 GCA_030018585.1 Patescibacteria group bacterium
TTCCTCAAAAGTCAATAAATCCCTTTCGGGTAAAAAATATTGATAAATTAATAAAAATTACCCCGCTTTATAAATAGCGGGGTTTTTTATTTTTCTAATATTTCGATTCTCGCGCCCAATTTTTTTAGTCTGCGACTTAAATCTTCATAACCGCGGTTTATGGAATAAACATTTCTTAAGAGGGAAGTGCCTTTGGCTGCAAGCATGGCAATCATGATAATGGCGGCCGGTCTTAAAGCGGGTGGGCAAATTACTTCCGCGGCTTTTAATTTTGTCGGACCATTAATATAGACTCTGTGCGGGTCAGCGAGAATTATATCAGCGCCGAGTTTGGTAAGCTCCAAATAATAAATCGCCCGATTTTCAAAAACCCAGTCATGAATTAATGTTTGCCCTTTGGCTTGGGTGGCGATTGGCACGAAAAAGGGGAGATTATCAATGTTTAATCCTGGGAATGGCCGTGCATAAATTTTTTCTTCAAGCGCTTCGAGTTTTGATTGATTTGTTTTTAAATCAATAAGATTGGTCACGTTATTTTTTGATTTATAGCGTTTTAAAATCTTATATTTAAAATTCATTTTCTCTAACTTCAAAAGCTCAAGTTCTAAAAAATCAATTGGGCATCTTTTGATAGTGATTGACGAGTTTGTGGTTGCGGCGATAGCTAGAAAAAGCATGGCTTCAATCGGGTCTTCGCTCGGATAGTAAACGACAGTTTTATTAATACGAGGCGTGCCGTAAATCGTAATTGTGGTTGTACCGATCCCCTCAACGTGTAAGCCTATTTTTTTCAAAAATAAACAGATATCTTGTACTTGATAATTAGCCGACGCAAGTTTTATCGTGGTTTTACCTTTGATTTTGGCTGCGGCAAGCAAAGTGTTTATGGTGACTGTATCGCCTGATTCATAGAGCACAATTTCAGCATTTTTAAGGGCTTTAGATGTGATTTTATATGCTTCTTTAACGGTTTCGATTTTTACACCAAGTCTTTCTAGAGCAAAAAAATGAGGTCTTACGGTTCTTTTGCCTAAAGCGCAGCCGCCAGCTCGGGGGATATAAAAAGTTTTAAATAAATGGATAAGCGGTCCGATAAATATTATAATGCTTCGAGTTTTTAAAGCCGATTCGGTATTAATATTTTTCAGGTTTAAGTTTTTTGGCGGAATAATTATCAGATCGTTATTTTCTGACCAAGAAACAGAAACGCCGATACTTAAAAGCACCTCAATTAAACGGTTTACTTCTTCAATGCGCGGCATTTGTTTTAAGGTTGTTTTGCCGGAGTTTAAAAGCGAAGCGCAAATAAGAGCCACTGCGGAATTTTTGGAGGTATTGATTTGAACAACGCCGGAGAGTTTTTTGCCACCCTCAATTTGAAAAATTGCCATCCTTTTATATTGTAGATGGCAAGATTTAAAAAGAAAAGATATATAAATTAGCGTCCGGTATTTGCAGTATTTACAAGACTTATTTCCGGATTAATAACAACAATTTCCGCTTTTTGGATTCCAAATTCTTCAGCGTCTTCTTTGGTTAGCATCCAAATGTCTATAAAATTCTTTTTCCGACGGTGCATTCTGTCTTCAACAGCAAACACTTTTTCGCCAAAGAGGGAAGGAATCAAAATCTTAGTGCCAAAAGGCAGAAAATTAGCGGCAACAATACCGTCTCTTGTGTTTGTCCCCAATGCTGTAATAAAAGGCGTGTCATCAGTTTCTTCAGGAGTGCTGGAGTAAGCCGTTACCCAAACGGTCATGGTTTTGTAGCCGGATTCAAGTGAAGCAGAAGCGGCCTTAGCCGTCTCGTTTGTCGGGCTAAAAACAATACCAATACCCATTATTGATGGATAAAATACTAGCCCAAAGCTTATAACAACTGAAATTATATATTTTTTCATAAAAAAACGCCCTTTATGGGGTGTCTAGATTATTTAATGGTAGTATAATCATATTTTGGATATTTTGCAAGCTTTTGAGGCTTTATAACGTGAAAAAGCCCTATTTTATTCGCCTTTTTGAGGTTTTGGGTTAGTATTAAACTATGGCGTTTGATTTAGAAATAAGAGTTATTTATGAAGATAAAGATTTAGTGGCGATTAATAAACCGGCTGGTATTTTGGTTCATAAAGGAGCCGAATCTAAAAGCGGTTTTAATGAAATTACGGTAGTTTCCTGGGTTTTAAACCGTTACCCAGAAATAAAAACAGTAGGCGATAAACCAGAAGAGCGGCCGGGCATTGTTCATAGGTTAGATAAAGATACTTCCGGCGTGCTTGTTATTGCTCGTAATCAAAAGTCTTTCGAATATTTAAAAAAGCTTTTTCAAAGTCATGAAATTAAAAAAACTTATATTGCTCTTGTTTTGGGTAAAATAGAGCGGAATGGCGTAATTAATAAGCCGATTGGGCTTAGATCAGGTACAACCAAAAGAAGTGTCAGAGCAAGAAATATAAAAATGATAAAAGATGCTATAACTGAATATAAGGCAATTGAGTATTTAAAATTTAATGATCAGATGTTCACTTTAGTTAAACTTTTGCCAAAAACTGGTCGAACTCATCAATTAAGAGTTCATTTAGCGTCAATTAATCATGCGATAGTCGGCGATGAGCTTTATGGTCCGAAAAAACAGGTTTTAAAAATTAACCGGCAATTTCTTCATGCGGAATCAATTGAATTTACTAAACCTGACGGCGGTAGAGTTAAATTAGAAGCCGAATTGCCAGAGGATTTGCAAAATGTTTTAGCTCAATTGGAAAAAAATAACCCCGAAATCTAATCCTAGACTTCGGGGTTTTATGTCCCTCGGCCGTTTAACCAAGATAACACGAAGGACAAGGGTTATCCCAGCGAGCCTTCGTCGATTTAACCAAGATAATTGAAGGTTAGTTTTATCAAGGCTAGCCCACGCTATTCATATCCGAATCCCGGGCCAGGATTTGGATACTAGACATATTTGGAGTAAGTCATTAGTAAGTATATTCATCTTTGGGAATTTGTCAAATCTAGTATCGGGTTAAATAAAATGCCCCGATTTTTTCCTTCGGGGCCAAGGTTGATCTCAACACAATGCTCGACTCGAGAAAACCGGAGATCTGGCGGGTTCGGAATCGTACCGGTTGAATTATGAATTATCCGGCTTTTTATCAGAAATTATTTGTTTTGGCGTTTCTTCTCTCTGTCTTTGTCTTACGTTTTGGGTGTTTTTTGTTATTCGCATCGCAGGCATCTGCGGGATTTTCGTTCTGGATTTCCGTGAATATTGGTAATAAGCGCCGATCCATTTGAGAAAAAACCAAGATAAACTTCTGTGGCTGGATGCCAATTTCGTTTTATATCCATATATTCAAAACTCTTTTTTACCCCCCCCTTCTAATAGGGTAGTAACATCGGGAGTTTGTGTATTTTGATTTTCTGGTTCAGGGGTTGCCGTGGTTTCCCCAAATTTGTCATCCGACGAGGTTGGTAAGACGGGAGAAATTGGTGGTGAATCTCCCTGAAATCCATCACCAAAAACAGTTATGGTGGGTATGTTTGGGTGGGATTTTAGCAAGAAGATGAAGATAATTGCTAAAATTCCAACAACGACAAGAGCATAGATTACGAGTTCCATAAAAAGTCTCCTTTTAAGAAAATATGAGAATGTATAGTTTTTTAAAATGCTAAAAGAATTATAGCATAATGAATATATTTGTCAATAGTACCCTGAATTTCTTGCTTATTTTGTTCATATTTGTATAATAATTTGATTATGCCTAGTAGTGAAAACTCGATTGCTCCGACTGCGTCGGAGAGGGTTTTGGAGAAAAACATTATTGGGAAATAAAACAAAGATTAGCCAAAGGTCAAATAATTACAATAAAAATTAATCGAGTTTCTACTACTGGGTATGGATGAGAAAATTATTGATAAAATCAAACCCGGCGCAAAAGTGCGTGTTTGGGAAAGAATTAAAGAAGGTGATAAAGAGCGTCAAAGCGCTTTTGAAGGTATAGTGATTGCGAGAAAACATGGCAGGGAAGCGGGCGCCACTTTTACGGTCCGAGCGGTTTTGCGGGAAGTGGGCGTGGAAAAAGTTTTTCCGATTTACTCGCCGGTTATCGCAAAAATAGATATTATTTCATCGCCGAAAAAAGTTCACCGATCAAAACTTTATTATCTTCGGGGATTTTCCAGTAAAAAAACCCGTGAAAGATTAAAAACATAGAATTATTCCGCCCCGACCTAGGTCGGGGCGGGTTTTTAGAAGACGTGTTTTTAAGTTATAATAAAAATGTGAGAGGTAAAAAATATTCAAAATTAGGCAATCAGCCGGGTAATCCGGCTTATCGAACTTCGGCCAAATTTAGATATCAGCAATACATAAAAATAAAAAATGCCAAAGCCCAAAAGAATAAATAATCAGGAGAAAAAAAATAAACGTCCAAGTTGGAAAGAATATTTTTTAAGTGTTGCTAAAATTGCATCAAGTCGTTCTACTTGTGATCGTTTGCGTGTTGGTGCGGTGATTGTAAAAAATAAAGCGATTTTATCAACTGGTTATAATGGCTCTTCGCGGGGATTGCCGCATTGTGATGATGTTGGTCATGAAATATCAGATGGTCATTGTATTCGTACGATTCATGCAGAAGCAAATGCTTTGGTGCATGCTGCTCGGCACGGCATTGCGATTGATGGCGCAACTATGTTTTTAACTAATTCGCCTTGTTATGATTGTTTTAAAATGATTGTGAATGCCGGCATCAAAGAAGTAGTTTATAGTGGTTTTTATATGAGTCGTTATGGCGCTTCAAAAAAAGTTTTGGATTTAGCTAAAAAAGCCGGAGTAAAGATTAAGCACTTGGAAATAAAGGAGGTGTAAAATAAAAATTTATGGGAATTTTATATATTGTTGCCACGCCAATTGGCAATTTAAAAGATATTACTTTGCGGGCGCTTGAGGTGCTGAAAAGCATGGATTTGGTTTTGGCCGAAGATACCCGTTTAGCAAAAAAATTGCTTTCTCATTTTGAAATTGCAAAACCTGTTTGGCGGTTTGACGAATATGCAAAAAACAACTCTTTTAAAGAAGTTAAGAAAAAACTTGAAGAAGGGAAAAACTTGGCTTATATCACTGATGCGGGCACGCCCGGTATTGCTGATCCGGGATGGAAATTAATCGAGTTTTTACGAAAAAAATTACCAAGTGTAAAAATCATTCCTATTCCCGGGGTTTCTGCGATTATAGCCGTACTCTCTGTTTCCGGTATTGCTGGCGACCAATTTACTTTTTTAGGGTATCCGCCTCATAAAAAAAGCAGGCAAAAGTTTTTTAATGAACTTAAAAATATTCAAATTATGCCTGTTGTTTTATATGAATCGCCGCATCGGTTTCAAAAAACACTCGATAATTTAAATCAGGTCTTTGATGATAAAAAGGAAATTATTATTGGTAGAGAACTTACTAAAATTCATGAAGAAATTTTAAAAGGGAGCATTGGTTTCCTTAAAAAGCATTTTATTGGAGAGCGTAATCGGGGCGAGTTCGTGATTATTGTTCCTTAACCTATATATGGTAAAACGAGTAATAGATATTATTGGATCTATTTTTGGCCTTATTTTTTTATTGCCTTTTTTGCCTTTTGTTACTTTGGCGATTATTTTGGAAAGCGGTCTGCCGGTTTTTGTTAAATTGGATAGAATAAGTAGCGGCAAAGTCATTAAAGTTTATAAATTCAGGACCATGGTAAGAAATGCGCATGCTTTGAAAAAGGATTTAAAATCTTTAAATGAAAGAAAAGACGGCCCGTTTTTTAAAATTAAAAACGATCCGCGATTAACTAAGATGGGTAAGTTTTTAAGAAAATTACGCCTTGATGAGTTTCCGCAGTTTTTTAATGTTTTAAAAGGCGAGTTGTCGCTTGTGGGCCCAAGGCCGCACGAACCAGAGGAAATATTGGCGTATCCGCTGGAATTTAAAAAATTGTATTTTGCAAAAGGCGGGCTTACGGGTTTATCGCAAGTAAGTGGCGCATCAGCCTTACCCTTTACCAAGGAATTGGAATACGACCTTTTTTATGTTGAGCATCAATCGTTTTGGCTGGATTCAAAAATTCTTTTTAAAACTATTGCGATTTTCTTTTTTGACCCGACTGGGGTGTAGATCTGAATAAGCACTCTTTTCATTCGTACGCTTTCGAATGCAATAATATGGACTTGCTTACTCGCTATTCGCCACCCAACTCGCCTTACGCCTGCCTGCCGGCAGGCAGGGCGGGGGTCCTGGCTCATAACGCGGTTCGTTCGTATATTATTTACATTCTCAAGCAATACTCACTCAAAGAACGCTTATTCAGATTAGAATAGTGCTTCAATTAATTGAAGCACTCGGTTGTTGAGATTTAAAAAAGAAGAAACAGCATCAATCGGCAAAAACAAAATTTCGTATAGTTTAAGATTGTGGGCTTGACCGTATATATTTTACGGAGTATAGTTTTTTTAGTTTTTTTGATAACTAAAGAAGAGGTTAGATATGAAGTACTTTTCATTTTCAATACTGTTTGTTATTGTTATCCTATTTTTCTTGGCGTGTATTCCAGTTTTATCTCAAGTAAAAGTTGTTAAAGATATTGATGTGGAGCACGCAGTAAAATATCGATTGGTTCAAAAACCTTGTGGTCCGCGACTTGAGCAAGTCGAAACAATCACTTATATTTACTATTCTCGTTATTTGGAACTAACATCGGTTCGCCACCAAGAAGGAATGTATGTAGATATTGGTGATGGTAGAGCTAATGTATATATCGTGACTTTTCGAGACATTCAGAATAATAAAGAATCGCGATATGTAGTTCCTGTTCCAGCGGATGAATTGAAAATTTTTCAGCATCCTAAGGCAGTTTTTCCGAAAAAAGCACGAAAGGAGAAAATATAAAGTGGATGATTATATTTTGGAAATTCGCAATAACAGATATGATTTGTTGGAGACGATTCATTTTTCTGCGAAAACCGAAAAAGCCGCCAAACAAAAAGCGCGAAGAATGATCCCCGCAGCATTCTTTGAATATGGGCGCTTAACGGGAAGCGCTTGTTTATTAGATGTCATACGCAGACCAATATGCAGATGGGAATTTAAAAGAAGGCGGTGGGATTAACTCTGTTTAAAGAGAAGTAGAATATTTAAAACCCCGAATTATAAGTTCGGGTTTTTTATTTCACAAGGTACTAAAAACAAGATAAAATATAGAGAATGAAAGTTGCGATTCTTCATGATTATTTAAATCAATTTGGCGGAGCCGAAAGAGTGCTTCAGGCAATACTTGAAATATTCCCCGATGCAGATCTCTACGCGCTTTTATACGACAAAAACAGAACCTACGGTTTTTTTGAGCAAAATATCAGGAAAACAAGTTTTTTAAATTACCCGTGGATTAAAAAGAAACACCGTCTTTTTATTCCTTTTATGCCTATTGGGGCAAAATTTTTAAAATCAAAAGAAAAATACGATTTGGTAATTTCTTCTTCCGCGGGTTACGGCAAAGCAATAAATATTAATGCGCCGTATCATATAAGTTATTGTCATAGCCCTTTGCGTTATGCTTGGGAAATTGATTATTTGAAAGATTTACCGTTTACACCTTGGCCGTTAAAAGAAGCGATTGTAAAGCCAATTGCCAATTGGCTTAAAACTTGGGATCGGCGAGCATCATCTAAAATAAATATTTTTGTTGCTAATTCAGAATATATTGCTGGAAAAATCAAAAATTATTATGGTCGCGAAGCAATAGTTATTTATCCGCCGGTTGATCTTGATTTGTTTTATCCGGAACTAACCACTAATGCGGAACGGGATTATTATTTAATGGCTGGCCGGCTTTTGTATTATAAAGGCTTTGACTTGGGCATTGAAGCTTTTAATCGGTTAAAAAGGCCGCTTAAGATTGTTGGTCGCGGTCCGGAAATGAAAAAATTAATTTCTTTAGTAAAAACTCCCTATATTCAATTTATACCTTTTGTTTCAGACGACGATTTACGATTGCTTTATAGTAATGCTCGAGGATTTATTTTTCCCCAAATCGAAGATTTTGGGTTGGTGGCGGCTGAAGCTCAGGCTTGTAGTTTGCCGGTTATTGCTTATAACCAAGGTGGCGGGTCGGAAATAGTGGTCAATAAAGTAACTGGTCTTCATTTTAATGAACAAACGCCGCAGGCCATTGTTCAAGCGGTTTACGAATTCGAAAATCTTAAATTTGACCGGCGAAAAATAAGGCAAAATGCCGAACGTTTTTCAAAGGAGGGGTTTAAAAGAAAATTTAAGGAATTAATCCGAAACGCCGGTTTTGTTTAATCCCGTTAGAAGCAGGATGCCGAAGGCATCCGTGAATCTATTGGTGATACAAAACAGTCAAATGGAATATATAAGTCGAAACATAAAAAGCAAATCAAACTTTAGTTGCTTCTAACGAGATGAAGATTTTAATTGATGTCCGACTTTTAAATAAGGGAAGAACATCGGGCATTGAAGAATATACCCGTTTTCTTATTAACCAATTGTTAACCATTGATCAAAAGAATGAGTATGTTTTCTTTAACAACGGTTTGCGAAAAACGAATCCGTCCGTAGATTGGTTTAAATTCAAGAACCCCTCTTTTGTTAATTGGAGAATACCGAACAAGATTTTTGATCTTTCTCTTAAATTTTTAAAGGAACCGGAACTTGATAGATTTATTGATTTTGATTTGGTTTTTAGCCCGCATTTTAATTTGCTTCGTCTCGGCAAAAATAAAAAAAGGGTGGTTACTTTTCATGATTTATCTTTTATTCATTTTCCGGAATTTTATCCATGGCGGAAAAGATATTGGCACTGGACGCAAGATTGTAAAAATCAAGCGAAAGAAGCCACAAAATTAATTACCGTTTCCGAATTTACAAAAACTGATTTGGTTGAAGTTTTCGGCATTGAGCCAAATAAAATTGAAGTGATTTATTCCGGAATCAATCCCATTTATTCAAAATTGTTAGGGAACGACGAAGGTTTAAAAATATTTCAGAAAAGAAATAATCTTCAGAGGCCATTCCTTTTATTTGTCGGCGTTATTGAACCAAGGAAGAATATCGATGCAATCATCAGAGCATTTGATATTATTAAAGATAAGCCGAAATTTCATGATTTGGAACTTATTATTGTTGGTGAGCAAGGATGGCTTTATAAAAAAATAATAGAAAAAATAAATAGTTCCAAAGCAAGAGAAAATATTAGAATGTGGGGAGCGGCTTCGTATGATGAGCTTCGTTATCTCTATAATCTGGCTACAGTTTTTGTTTATCCGTCTATTTTTGAAGGATTTGGTTTCCCGCCGCTTGAAGCTCAAACTTGCGGAGCGCCGGTAGTGGCTTCAAATCGTTCGTCGTTGCCGGAGATTTTAGGCGAATCAGCTCTTTTTGTTGATCCTTGGCGCATTAATGAATTTGTCGTGGCAATTGAATCATTATTAGAAAATCGAGGTTTAAGCGAAAAATTAATAAAAAAAGGCTTCGAAAACATTAAAAGATTTAATTGGGCCAAAACCGCTCATCGAGTTTTAGAAATTTTTGAAACATTAAAATAATTTTATATGTCTAAAATCGTTCCTGTTAAAAATATTGAAAAAACAATTTCTGATATCAAACATCCCGATCATACAGTGCCGCAAGAAGAGCGTGTTAAAAAAGAAGTTAATTTAACTCACGACGTTCGGAAAAAACCGAAAAAATTTCATTGGATAAGAAAAATCACTAAAACGCTTTTGTTTATTTTTATAGCGCTTATTATTGTGCTTGTTGTATTTTTTGTTATAGGTTTGAACGACGCCAAAGAAAAATTTGCATTTCACGGTGAAAATATAGCTCAAAATTTCTCATCTTCGGTTAATGCTTTGGGAGAATTAAATCCTGATAAGGCCAGCGAGTATTTAAAGAAGAATTCGGCAGAAATAGAAGCGTTGAATAAAATTATGGACGAAAGTTACGGCAATAAAATTTTAAATGTTTTCGGTAAAATTATCCCGACTTTTAGGGAGGCGGGCAATCTTTTCGGCGGCTTAACTTCTTTAAATATAAATTTTTTGGGTCTTTCCGAGGCTTTATCGGATATTGAGCGGAACGGTTTTAAATATTTTCAATCAGACGGGAAATTATTTATTAAAAAAATTACCCTGATTAACGATTTAGTAAAAAAAATAATCAGTCAAATAGAAGAATTGAAAAATAGCACTGCGAATTTAAAGAATATTTCGTTGTTTTTTGATAAACTCGATAAAGTTATTGGCAATGAGTACATCGGGCGTGGTCCGGAATTGCATGAATTGCAGAATTTTGTTTCTGGACTTATTAATTTAATTTCGGGGAGCGAAGAAAAACATTTTGTTTTGTTTTTTCAAAACCCGGCGGAAATAAGGCCTGGTGGCGGTTTTATCGGCAGTTATGCTGATCTTGTATTGAAAGACGGTCGGATGGACAAGATTGAAGTACGTGACATTTATGATCCGGACGGCCAATTGCCGATTAAAGTAATTCCGCCAGAACCGCTTCAGGGGATTACGGAGGTTTGGGGGGCGCGTGATGCAAACTGGTTTTTTGACTTTCCGACTTCCGCGAAAAATGTTATTGATTTTCTTGAGACTTCAAAAATATATTCTGAACAGAATATAAAATTTGAGGGCGCCATCGCGATTAATATAAATGTTCTACAAAGTATTCTTGAACTTTTAGGCCCGATTCCGCTTCCAGAATACAAATTAACAATCGACAAAGATAATTTTTTAGCCGAAGTCCAAAGAGAAGTTGAGGCTGGTAAAGACAAAAAAGCTGGCGAGCCCAAAAGAATACTTAAAATTTTGACGCCGATTATTCTTGATAAGCTGCAGAATTTATCAGCTGTCGAGCAAAAAGATTTTGTTGCAAAGATTCAGAATCACATCAATTTAAAAGATATAATGTTTTTCGCTAAAAGTATTGAACTCGCGAATTATTTCAGATCAAAAAATTTGGATGGCGGTATTTTTGAATTGCCTAATAAATTTTGGGGGAGTTATCTGGCGGTTGTGAATGCTAATGTCGCCGGCGGAAAAAGCGACGCTTTTATGAAAGAAAATATTAATGTTCGTATTGATATTGATACTAACGGCAGCGCTTTAACTGATGTGGCAATTACCCGAACTCATAATGGCCAGAACGAAAAAGATCCATGGTGGCGAGTAACTAATAAAGATTTTATCCAGATTTTTACGACTCCCAATTCAAGCTTGGTTAATATTAAAGGCAATGACGTTAAATTGTTGTCAAAAAGAAATTACGCTCTTGATGGTTTTGCGACAAATCAATTTTTAAAAGAATTTGAGCAAACAAAAACTTATTTAAAAAATTACGAAACTTGGGTTACGAATGCTTTTGGGAAAATAATATTTGCCACTTGGCTTAATACGCCGGCTGGTAAATCCAAAACTCTCAATATCCGTTATCAGGCGCCGGCTAATCAAGATGTTTTACTGGAAGTTGGAAGAAAATTTGAATTTATATTTGAAAAACAATCAGGCGCGAACAGTTCTCTAAAATTGACTATTGCTGCGCCAATTGGTTACTATTGGGCGGAAACAAATGATTCGGTGTTTTCTTATGAAAATCAAAACCCATCTAAACGGGAAATAATGAGTTTAACTTTGAAGAAGTAATTTTATGAATGGTATTCGCAATTTTGTTATTATTGCCCATATTGATCATGGCAAAAGCACTTTAGCCGATCGCTTACTTGAGGTAACCGGCACGATTGAAAAACGGCGCATGAAAGCGCAGTATCTTGATCAATTAGAGCTTGAACGGGAGCGAGGTATTACTATTAAAATGGCGCCGGTCAGAATGAATTATAAACTTCAAGGGAAGGAGTACATTTTGAATTTAATTGATACGCCAGGACATTCTGATTTCCATTACGAAGTTTCCCGTGCTCTAGAAGCAGTAGAAGGCGCTGTTCTTTTGGTTGATGTAAGTCAAGGCGTGCAAGCGCAAACTATTGCTAATTTTCACGCAGCACAAAAAGCCGGTTTAAAAATCATTGGAGCGATAAATAAAATTGATCTTTTAGATCGTAATGATCCGCGTTTCAAAGCGATTATTAATGATTTGTCTGTGCTTTTGGGTGTTAGTGAAAAAGAAATTCTGTATGTTTCGGGCAAAACCGGCGAGGGAGTTCAGAAATTATTAGAGGCTGTTGTTGCTGTGGTGCCGCCGCCAAAAGAATCAAAAAACGAAGTGCAGGCTCAAGCATTGGTATTTGACTCTTTTTATGATGATCATAAAGGCGTGGTTGCTTCAATCAGGATGTTTCACGGCGAATTTGAAAACGGCAAAGATATTTTTCTTATTGGTACTGAAACTCATTCAAAAGCAAAAGAAGTCGGTTGTTTTTTCCCGGAATTAAAATCTCTTAGCCGCGGCGAAAAATTAAAATCAGGGGAAATCGGTTATGTGGCTACCGGTATTCGTGATCCGGAAAAAATTAAGATTGGCGATACGCTCATTATTTGCGAACGATCAAAAGGCGGTAATTTAGAAAAATTGGCCCTGCCCGGCTATAAAATACCGAAATCGGTTGTTTTTGTTTCTTTTTATCCCGATAATCCCGATGATTACGAACTTTTAATGCGCGGCCTTCAAAAATTAAAACTCAATGATTCTTCGCTTTCGATTGAACCGGATCAGAATGAAGTTTTAGGACGGGGATTTAAGGTTGGTTTTTTGGGCCGGCTTCATTTTGAAATTACAGCCGAACGGCTAAAGCGCGAATTTTCCGTACCAACCGTGAATACTTTTCCTTCAGTTATGTATAAGGCAAAAACTCAAACCAAAGATTGGATTACGATTGTGAAGCCGGAAGAATTGCCTCAAGGCGTCTTGGAAATTTGGGAACCAATGGCAGAAATTATAATTCTTATGCCTAACGAGTATTTGAAAGATATGTTTTCTTTAGCTCGACGTTATCGAGTAGAGGATATGACGACTTCAACTTTTCAAAATCGGGTGGAAATAAAAGCCGTGATGCCTCTTGCAGAACTCATTAGTGATTTTGATGAACAATTAAAATCTATGACATCTGGTTTTGCTTCTTTTAGCTATGAAATTATTGATTATAAAAAAGCTAATGTGGTAAAAGTTGATATAGTTCTTGCCAATAGTTTGATTCCGGGATTAAGCCGATTTATTCCTGAAGAAACGCTTCAACGCGAATCGCGAAAAATGGTTGAACGGTTAAAAGATCTTTTGCCGCGTCAGCAATTTGCTCAGTCAGTTCAAGCGGCTTCCGAAGGCAGGATTATTGCACGGGAAGATATCCCAGCCTTAAGAAAAGACGTAACTGGTTATTTATATGGCGGCGACCGGTCAAGAAAAATGAAATTGTGGCAAAAACAAAAACGCGGCAAGAAATTATTAAAAGAACGTGCTAGAGCGACTATCCCGCCGGAGATATTTAAAGAGCTTTTAAAGAAATAGTAGCGTCAATATTCTATAAATGTTATAGTCAAAATAATGAAATTTTGGAGGTTTTTAATTATTTTGGTTATTTTTGCGGTGTTAAGCTGGGGTGTTTATAATTTAATTATTGAAAGAAAATCTCTTGAAGCGGAAATCAGTAAATTGAGCTTGACCGTATTTTCTTTGAGAGAAGAAAACAAATCTTTAACAGAAAATATTGAATATTTTAAAAGGCCGGAAAATTTGATTAAAGAATTAAAATCCCAGTTTAATTATAAAGAAGCAGGCGAGAACTTGATAATAATTGTGCCCAATGCTACTGGTGGTTTTACAACAAGCCCCGTACCATAACTAATAAGATTTGAGGATTTTAAGAATAATTATTCATATCGTTTCCTATGCCGGACAAAACGTTGCAATCGCAGTTATGGTACAGGGCAAGCACAAATCAATAAGGGGCGGGTCCTCACCCCAATTGAGGATCGGCATGCGAATAATTTAATATGATCGTCAGTTGGTGTGGGGGCGAGATTAGTTTAGTGGTAGAACATTTGCTTCCCAAGCAGAGGGCACCAGTTCAATTCTGGTATCTCGCACAGAACGGAGTAAAATTAAGGCGGGACCAAACAGTAGATATGGGTTCGACTTATTCCGTACTTACGCGAAGCGTATGATTTGGGGTTCCCGTATCCCGTACCAGAATATGGAAAATATAGAAAATAAAAACGAAAAATCTGAAAAATTATTAGAACTTGAAAATATTTTAAATCTGATGGTAGCTGAAACGGATTCAGAATTAAATGCATTAAAAGCGAAAAACAATATCAAATCTATAAAGTTTGGTGCGTTAAATAATTTTACGTCTATCGAAACCGGAAAGTCTTTGATTGAACATTTTAATCAAGTTATTGATTAAACTTATTTATGGAACACGATTTTTTGCACGTTTTGTATGGAAATATTTTTAAAATACTTGAAATTGAGCATTTAAATGACGTGGAACGAAATGAGATTTTGAAACGCTTGGCGGAAATCTTGGAACAGAGAATATTTATAAAAATCGCCACATTGCTTCAAGAACCCCACCAATTAAAATTGCTTCAGCTTTTTTCCGATAATAATATAAGCGATGAAATGAAATTTGCTTTTATTCATAATCATATACCGAATTTCACTCTATTTTTGGAAAAAGAGCTTGCGGTTTTTAAAAAAGATTTAAAAAGCAGATTGCAGGAAAACATCCAAAAATAGGATGTTTTTTCTTGACTTTTATTATTAATTTTAGCTATTTTAGCTATACTATTTTTAGTTATTTTGTACAACTAAATATAGAGAAAGGCGGCTTATGAAACTCATTGTTAGTATTTTAGCAATTGTTTTTTTGACAAGTATCGGATATTCTCAAGATCATCATTTTTTGGGTTCACGGATTTATCCTCTTTACGGTGATTTATTGCCTTTAGACCAAAAAATTTTTATTCGTTCCGGATTTTCGTTTTTTAGCAGCAAAAAAGAAGGATTTAAATATTTTTGGTCTTTAAGCGGACCGGTTTGGATAGAAGAAAGATTTTGGATTCCTTCGCGAACGGGATTTTTAATGGGTTTTCGCAATGTGCCGAAGAATACGCCGTGGTTTGGATTTGGTTGTGAAATTATTAACACAAAATTATTTTACGGCCCTTATGCTGGAATGCGTTATGGAAAATGCGATTTTGAATTTCAATATTTTTGGAATTCGCAAAATAAAACCCGGGATAATTTTCGGCAATTAACCGTAAGATTTAATTTTTAAGAAAGGAGAAGAAAGTATGAATTCGCAAGAATCTGTAGTAGCTCAGAAAATTACGCTAGAGGAATTTCTTAAAAAGGAATTAAATGTTCAAAGTCAGTCTTTCGGTAAATATATTGAATCATTGTCCAATATGCTTGTTTTTTTTCTTTATATGGATTATCTATCTTTGTTGGCCAGAGCATATTTAGTTCAAAATCGTATTGAAGATTTTATTCTTTTAACTGATAAGCCGGTAAGTGATGAAACGATGAGGTATTTGATTAGAATATATTCTTTGAAACAACCAGATGTTATCGAAACCAAAAAGATATTCGATACCTCAATGGTTATAAAAAGCAAGAAAGAAGATATAATAGTGAATTGGACGAACTATGATGGAAAAATCAGGGTATCTGTAAATAAGAATTAAAAATATTATTAAGACTCTACGAAAGTGGAGTCTTTTGTGTTTCGTTGCTGATTTTTATAAAAAAGCGCCCCGATTTTGAATCGGGGCGTTGAAACTACACGAATATCTTTCTTAACAGCGGCATCGGCCACGACAACCACAGCGTAATCTTTTTACTTTCTTTACTTTTCGAGACTTAGTTCGTTTTGTTTTCTTTACTTTCTTCACTTTTTTCTTTTTTGCCATTTGGAGAATCTAACTAACCCGACCTTTAATTTTAGTATAACAAAATATTTTCATGGATTTCGATTAATTTGAAAGAAAAACGACTAAATTGTATACTTTTTACATAAAGTATTTTTATGAAAAAGAAATTTTTCTATTTTGACTATGCCTCAACTACTCCTATTGAACAAAAACACGTGTTTCGAGCCATGGAACCGTATTTAAAAAATGAATTTGGCAATCCCTCGAGTCTTTACGAGTTAGGGCGGAGGTCAAAAGTGGCTATTCAAAAGTCGCTGGAACGAATCTCGGGCGTATTAAGATGTAAGCCGGACGAATTTATTTTTACTGGTTCGGCAACCGAGGCCGACAATCTTGCAATAGAAGGCGTGGCAATGACAAACAAAGAAAAGGGGCATAAAATCATTGTTTCTAACATTGAGCATAAAGGCATTCTTTCGATTTGTAATTTTCTAAAGAAGCAGGGTTTTGAAATTTTAGAATTAAAAGTTCAAAAAAACGGCCTCCTTAATCCAAAACATCTTGAAAAGTTAGTTGATGGTAAGACGATTTTAGTATCTTTAACTTACGCGGACTCAGAAACCGGCACAATCCAGCCGATAAGCGACTTAGTGGGGGTTGTAAAACGATTTCGGAAGGAAAAAAAATCAGATTTTCCATATTTTCATACTGATGCAAGCCAAACCGCGTTATATCTTGAGCTGGGTGTGGATAACTTAGGTATTGACCTCATGACGCTTTCGGCTCATAAAGCGTATGGTCCGAAAGGAATTGGCGGTTTATATATCAGGCGGGGCATAAATATAAAACCAATAATATATGGAGGCGGCCAGCAGGGGAATTTAAGATCAGGCACGGAAAATATTCCGGGCATTGTTGGTTTTGGTGAGGCCTTTTTTCTCGCCAACAAAAATAAAAAAAAAGAATTTTTAAGAATTAAAAAACTTCGAGACAAATTAGAACGTGGAATTTTCCAAAAAATCCCAAAAGTTATTTTAAATGGTCATCCTAAAAAACGCTTGCCGAATTTTTTAAATATTTCCATTTTAGATATTGAGGGAGAAGCATTAATTTTATATTTGGATAGGCTTAGCATCATGGTAAGCACTGGTTCAGCTTGTAATTCAGAAAGTTTGGAGCCGTCTTATATTTTAAGTGCCTTGAGAAGGCCTTATGAATTTATTCATGGCAGTTTAAGATTTACTCTCGGTAAGTATACAAAAGATTCTGATATAAATTATGTTTTGAAGAAATTGCCAGCAGTTGTAAAAAAACTAAGAGCCGTTTCTCCCTTGAACTTATCTCTTAATGCGAAAAACAAAATTTTAGAACCAAAAGCATTTATTGGTGGACAAGCGCCTCATTTTTTAAGGAAGAAATAATTTATGCCGAAAACTAAAACAAAACCCGATATTGTAGATAGATTTACTGGTGACAAATGGGTTTACTCAAAAATAGTAAAATCTCATTTTTTTCATCCAAAAAATTTTTTAGTCGGGGATTTGAATAAAGTTAAATTTGACGCAGATGGGATTATCGGATCGCCGGCTTGCGGCGATGTGATGCGCGTATGGCTTAAAATTGATCCAAAAACCGAAAAAATCAAAAAATTTAAATGGCGAACATTCGGTTGCGCAAGTGCTATTGCCGCGACCTCAATGCTTTCAGTGATGGTTACGGAAAAAGGCGGAACAAAAATCAATAAAGCTTTAAAAATCAAACCTCAAGATATTACGAAACGTTTGGATGGTTTGCCAAATCGGAAAATTCATTGTTCGGTTTTAGGCGATAAAGCGTTAAGAATAGCAATTAATAACTGGTTTAAAAAAACAGGCCAATACGAGAGAATTGTTGTTGAGGGCTCGAGAATTTTAGACCCCAATACCAAAGTTACCGAAGCTGATATAGAAGAAGCGGTACTTGAGGGGGCTCTTAATCTTCAAGATATTCAAAAAAGAACAAAAGTCGGCATCGGCTATAAAAAATGCATTCCAGAGGTAGAAGGGCTGATAAGATTTTATCGGGAAAAATATTATGGACCAGACAAAAAATAAAATTGAAAAAATACTTGAGAAAGTAAGACCGTTTATTCAAATGCATGGCGGTGATGCAAAGCTAATCAGAGTTAAAAATGGAGAGGTAATCCTTAAAATATCCGGCGCTTGCGTGAATTGCTCGCTTACTGATTTGACTTATAATAAAATGATAGGGGGTTTAATTAAAGAAGAAACACCCCAAATTAAAAAGGTCATTGTTATCAATTAAAATTATGGCAGATTTAAAAGAATACCTTCGTAAAAAATCTGATTCCAAATTTGGGAAAATAGCGATTGATCGGGATTTATGCATTGGCGCCGCTTCTTGTATTGCTGTTTCGGGCATTACTTTTGAATTGGATAATGAAAATAAAGTAATCGTGATTGATCCGGATAGCGTTGATGATGATACGCTTCTTGCGGCTGCTGAATCATGTCCAACTAAAGCAATTCTTCTTTTTGATAAATCCGGCAAACAAATATTTCCAAAATAAAATTAATTAGCGGTCTTTATGGAAAAATATAAATATCTCATTATTGGAGGTGGGGTAGCGGGGCTGACTGCTGCTGAAACTATCCGTTCAAAAGATTCTATTGCTTCCGTTGCAATAGTAAATGACGAGCCCTATACGTTGTATTCCCGGGTGATGCTTTCAAAGCCCAATTTTTTCTTAGGCGAAATTCCTTTTGACAGCGTTTGGCTGAAAAATGAAGATTGGTATAAAAAAAATAACATTAATTTTTTCGGCGGTAAAAAAGCAGTAAAATTAGATTCAAAAAATAGAACAATTATTCTTTCCGACGATTCCGCATTAAGATACGAGAAATTACTTATCGCAACCGGCGTCCAAGCAAGAAAGTGGAATTTTCCAAACTCTGATAAAAAAGGAATTTATTATCTGCGGACGCTTGAAGATGGTAGGGTAATTATGAACGCGATTAAATCTGCAAAACGCGCCATTACTATTGGCGGGGGATTTATAAGCTTTGAAACGGCGGATCTTTTAAAAATGGCTGGCATTGATACAACAATGATTATTCGGGAAAACTATTTTTGGGAACCGTTATTAGATGAGGAATCGGGTCGAATGATCGAGGGGGCACTAAAAAAAGGCGGCATCAAAATTATTTATAAATCAGAAGTTAAAGAAATTGTCGGCAAAACCAATGTTGAAGCAGTTATTTTACAAGATAACACAAAAATTGAATGCAATATGATTATTTGCGGCATTGGCGTTTATTGTGATTTTGACTGGCTTAAAGATTCTGGTTTAAAAACCAATCGTGGAATTTTAGCTGATGAGTATTTGAAAGCTAATTTGCCGGATGTCTGGGTTGCTGGTGACGTGGCAGAATTTAAAGACATTACTCTTGATGAGACAATCCAAATAGGGAATTGGGTTAATGCTCGGGAACATGGCCGAATTGCGGGATTAAATATGATTGGTGAAAAAATTCCTTTCAAATTTGTTTCATTTTACACAACGCAGGGTTTGGGAATTTCCATTGCTTTTGTGGGCGATGTGCGGTCTGATAAAAGCCGGATCGTTATCAAGCGCGGTTCGCCTCAAAAAAATTCTTATGGCCGGGTTATTATCTTGGATAAAGGCGCTCGTAAAGAAATTGAAGGCGCGACTTTAATTAATAGAACAAGCGAGCTTGCAGCAATTGCTAAATTAATTGAAAAGAACATTGATGTTTCGGATAAATTAGATAAGCTTGGAGATGATAATTTTGATTTAAAGTCTCTAATCCAATAAAAATTCTCCATTTTTCTTATTTTTTACAGCTATTGATAAATAATTACTATTTGCTATATAATGCTTTTGGAAACTTAAAAAACTAATTACTAATTAAAAGGAAAGATAAGCGAAGAAATGAAATGGGTATTAAACGTTGCTATTATTTTGGTTATTGCCGTTTTAGGAATCGGTTGTTACCAGTATAAACCCGATGATTATGACATGACTTCAGCCAAAAAATTTTACGAAACGCCTCATAAACTTCGTAAAATGTTTGTTAAAGATCAGGAAATTACCGTAAAAGAGCCGTCTGGTGGTTTTTTCCTGTTTGTCGGCGTTCTTGGCGGAAATTACAAAGAAGGAAGTGAAGTAAAATATTCGGTAACTCACGTAAGATTTGCATGGGAGATTAAAGATAATTTATATATTATAACTACTTTGCCGGTTGAAAAAGCAAGAATTCAGTTGGCAAAAAGCATAGAAATTCCTACCGCCCAGTTTTTTATAAACAGATACGAAATAGATCGTTATCTTGATGAACTCACAGAACATGGTCGAGGAAAAAATAGTGATAGAAATAATAAAGAAAAGTTGAGACAATACAAGAACGAAGTGTTAGATAATTTTTCTAATCCTGAGAAAATGATTGCTCATTATTTGGATTATGTTGTGTTTAATGTAAAAGACGGAGATTGGTCATCAAATATCAATCTGCCAACAAATAGTAATTTCAGTAACTAACCTAAAAAATGTATCTCAAGACTGCTTTAATTAATTAAAGCAGTCTTTTTTATGCGTTCGTTTAGAAAACCAAAGGTGCAAATCTGTAATTCTTATTAAACCATAAACCGCGCGTCAACAATATGCGCGGTTTTTTCATTGACGATAACCGGATTTAAATCAATTTCTTTTATTTCAGGATGAGCGAGTGATAATTTCGATAATTTAACAATAATATCCGCGATTTTACTCAAATTAACAGATTTTTCGCCGCGCAAACCTTTCAAAATATTAAATCCTTTAATTTCTCCAATCATTTTCAAGGCTTCGTTTTGATTAACTGGCGCGATTCCCAAAGCAATATCTTTTAATGCTTCCACGAACATACCGCCCAAACCGAATATAATAACTGGACCAAAAACTTGATCGCGTTTCATGCCAATAATGATTTCTTTGCCGTTTGCCATTTGTTGGATAAGTACGCCTTCAATTTTAGCTTTGGGATATTTTTTCTTTGCCGATTTAATTATTAAATCCCAAGATTTTTCGGCTTCGGTAAGATTTTTTATATTTAATTTAACGCCGCGAATATCGGTTTTGTGGATTATATTTTGGGAAATAATTTTCATTGCCAATAATTGCTCTTTTTTTGTTTTAAATAATTTATTCAAATCCTTTTTCTTTCGGATTAATTGGCCTTCAAGCTTAAGATTAAAATCATTTAGGATTTTTGTTGTTTGGGAGATTTTCATCATTTTTAATTCGGTTTTGTCCGGAGATTTTGCCGGAATCGGCTTCTTCTTTTTGATTAATTTTACGGCGCCAAGGGCATCCAGTGATTCAATGGCGTCTTTGGGAAAATCAAAATTAACCAAGCCTTTTTTTCTAAAAACCTTTTGGGCATTTTCTAAAGATTCTCCGCCAATAAAAACTGGAATAACGGGTTTTTGTTTGGCGTAAGAAGTAAGAATTTCCGCAATTTTTTCTGATTCAGTCATGAATTGAGGAGTAAGTATTAAAAGAATCCCGTCAATATTTTTTTCTTTAACTAGAATTTTTAAAGCCTCTTCGTAGCGGGTGGCTGAAGCATCGCCTAAAATATCAATTGGGTTATTAATGGCCGCGGCCGGTGGCAATATTTTTTTAAGTTCTTTTAAAGTTTTATTTGATATTTTAGCAATCTCAAGCGTTTTAGAAAGATCAATTAAATCTGTAGCTATTACTGACGGGCCGCCGCCGTTTGTTAAAATTGCTATTTGCCGTAAAGGTTTAAAAGTCCTTATATGGAAAAGTTTTGCGAGATTAAAAAATGAATGCAATGAATCAGTGGTTATAATTTTACTTTTTTTGCAAGCAGTTTCAAAAATTGAATCTTGAGGTGCAAGTGAACCAGTGTGCGACATTACTGCCTTTAAGCCTCTTACGCTTCGACCGGCTTTTAGGACAACGATTGGTTTTTTGGCAGTGATTTTTTTCGTAATTTTTATAAACTTTTCACCATCAGTTATTTTTTCAAGATAAAGAAAAATTGCTTTTGTATCGGGGTCATTACCTAAAAATTCAAGAAAATCTAATTCAGAGAGAACCGCTTCATTGCCCAAGCTTATGAATTTCGAAAAACCAATTCCTTTATTATTCGTCCAATCAAGCATAGCGGTGCCTAAGGCGCCGGATTGAGACAAAAAACCAATATGTCCGCGAAAGGGTTTTTGGATAGCAAAAGAAGCGTTTAAATCAGATAAAGAATCAATAATTCCCAAACAATTCGGGCCCAAAAGTGAAATTTTATATTTTTTACAAATTTGTTTTAATTTTTCTTCAAGGTTTTCACCATTTTTGCCTAATTCCTTAAAACCAGAAGATATGACGATCGCGTTTGGTATTTTCTTTTGGCCGCACTCTATAAGCACCGACAGCACAAATTCAGCTTTTACAATAATAATGGCCAATTCAACTGGATTTTTTATATCAAGCACGGAACGATAACATGGCAAATCAAGAATTTCCTGATGAGCCGGGTTAATGGGATAAAGATTCCTTTTTTCTCCACGGAGAAGATTAAAAAGAATGGCGTATCCGACTTTGTTTTTATCTATCGTGGCGCCGATAACAGCGATTGATTTAGGATTAAAAAACTTATTTAAATCCATAGAAATTTATTGATAAAATTATCCTTTACTGCTGGGCTTCAAATGTTGGTTTGGAAATTTCGTAAAAAATACCGCAAGGGATTTTACCTTTAATGTTTTTTATTTTTTGCATTGCAATTTCAGGATTGTCTGCGGGTTGATCATCAATCCAAAAAATCCTTTCTTTAAAATATTCCCGGGTATCAAAAAAAGTGATGCAGGGCTGGATAATATCGACAAATGCGAATCCTTTATGTTCTATGGCTCGTTTCATAATTTCTTTTGTTTTTGAGATATCCAAAGCAAATGTTCTTGCAATAAACGAAGTATTTAAACTGAGCATCAGTAAAATCGGATCGAATGGTTCATCGAGATTGCCGAAAGGCGTCGATTTGCCCTTAAATCCTTTTGGACTTGTTGGCGTAACTTGGCCGGTAGTTAAAGCGAAAATTTGATTGTCGTGAACGAATAATTTAATATCGGAATTTCGACGAGCCGCGTGAATTAAATGTTCTATGCCTTCGGCGTAAGCATCGCCATCGCCAGAAAAACCAATTACGGTCAGGTTTGAATTTGCCGTTTTAATACCAGTCATTGTGGGGATCAATCGGCCATGAAGAGAAGTGTAAGTATTTAAATTTAAATATTCCGCGATTTTGCCATGGCAACCGATGCCAGCGGTCGCAACAATATTTTCTATTTTCAATTTATCTTGGGACGTAAGTTCGGTAATTGCTTCCCTAAAGGCAACAAGTATCTGGGAATTAGGACAGCCTGCACACCAAGTTATTTTTGCTTTTGTATTTAATTCTTGCATAATTTTATTTCAATAAAAAATTGATTTTTTCCGCTAATTCTATTGGTTCAAATGGTCGTGAATCATAACTTAAAATATTATGATTAACTTCAATACCAGTTTTTTCTCTGAGAAGTCCGGCAAACTGGGCATTATGATTGCTTTCAATGGAAATTATATTTTTGATGCCTTTAAATTGAGGCAAGATATGTTCGGTATCAAATGGTTCCATCCATAGAACTTGAATTAATTTGGCTTTTTTATCCAGATATTTAGCGGCTTCCAAAACAACGGTTTTCGTTGAGCCCCAAAAAACAATCGCGTTTTTGCTTTTTTGATCGCCGTAAACTTTAATTGTCTCGCATTTTCCAATCCCTTTTAAAAGAGTTTCTTCTTTTTTAAATCTTTTATCTTGCATTTTCCTTATTATATCCAGATCTTCCGTGGCAATGCCGTCTTCATCATGTTCGTAACTATTTGATTTAATTGTGATTTCGGGCGTACCGGGGAAAGCAACGGGGGAGATGCCGCCTTCTGTAACTAAATATCTTTGATATTTGCTATCTGTTTTTTCTGCTAATTTACCTTTTTCTATTTTTATAGAATCGGCATTGATAATGCTGGTAGTTAAATTTTCCGATACGTGCTTATCTAAAATTACAATAACCGGCATTTGATATTGCCAAGTGAGATTTAAAGCTTGGGTGCCGCATTTAAAAGTTTCTTCCGGATCGCCCGGCGCCATTACGATTCTCGGGAATTCACCGTGGCCGGAATGAATAATAAATCTTAAATCAGCTTGGCTTGAATGGGTGGGTACGCCGGTTGCCGGTCCCTGCCTTTGCGATACGGCAATAACAATCGGAATTTCAGCCACGCCGGCCAAACTAAACGCTTCCTGCATTAGAGCAAAACCGCCGGTCGCGGTTCCTATTGCGACGCGCTCACCGGCATAAGCCATGCCCAAAGCCATGTTAATGACCGCGATTTCGTTTTCTGGTTGAATGACTCTGATATTAAAATCTTTTTGTTTTTTCGCAAGAAAATGAAGAATTGAAGTTGATGGCGTCATTGGATAAGCAAGATAAGATTTTAACCCCGCCGCTATAAGCCCTTTGGCAAACGCCGTATTGCCATCAATAAGTTCTTTTTGAAAATTTTCGTTCGGTTTTATTTTTTTCCAATGTTTAAAATCGCGTTCTTTTAAAAATTCGTAGCCTTTTTCAGCCAAAGCAATATTTGATTCAAGCAACTTTTCTTTAAAAACTTTATGTAAGACATTTTTCATTTCTTGGAGTGGCAGATTAAGAAGATGGCAAATAGCGCCAAGTGCCACCGAAGAACGGGTAACTGGCAATGCGTTTAATTCGGCTGTAAATTGCGAAAAGGTAATTTTTACCGCGTTTTTACCGAAGTTTTTTAGATCATTTTCATCAAAATTTTCCGAGAAAATAAAAGCATTTTTAGCCAATTTCGGTTTATGGCGTTCGATTGTTTCATCATTCAAGGCAACCAAAACATCAATATGCGAATTATCGTAAAATACTTTTTCCCGCGAAAAACTTATTCGCGCGTAATTATGGCCGCCGCGGATAAGCGAAGGATATTTAAAAGAAATAAAAACTTCGTAGCCGATTTTAGCCAGAACTTGGCCCAAGTTATTACCGGCCTCACGAATACCATCGCCAGCGGCGCCGCCAATAACTATAGTAAAAATTCCGTTATGATTATGTTCAATCATGATTTAAGTTAATTATAACATTTATCCACCGTTCTTTTAGGAATTATTAAATTTTGATCTATGGCGTATTTAGTAATCTTCGCATAGTTGGTTGCAAAATATTCAGGAAGAGTAGGGGATTTTTTATTAAATCCTCCTTGTATTCTTAAAAATGTGTTATGATATATAAAAATATTTATGACCGACGATAAAAAAATAAAAATCGGATGGTTTTCTTTTTCATGCTGTGAAGACAACACAATTGTGATGACCGAGGTAATGAACGAGCATTGGCAGGAATGGAAAAAAATATTTGATTTCCGCCATATGCGGGTTTTAAAATCAAGAAATGTTTTGGATGAATTGGATATTGCTTTTATTGAAGGTGCGGTTGCTTCACTGGAACACGAAAAAACCATAAAAGACATCCGTGCCCGTTCCAAAAAACTTGTGGCGGTCGGTTCTTGCGCTGTAATTGGTCTGCCGGCCGGTGAGCGGAATAATTTTACCGAAGACCAGAAAAAAAGCATAGAATTTTTAATTGCCCGATTCGGGGCTTTACCTAAAGTTTTAAAAGTTGCCGATGTGGTTAGGGTTGACGTTGAAATTCCGGGTTGTCCAATGGATCCTAACAATTTCCTAAAAGTAGTAAACAACTTAGTTCGGGAATTTAAATAAAATGCATACTTTTGATTTATCGCTTGAACATATTACGAAAATAGAAGGTAATGCCTCGCTTGATGTAAGCGTGAAAGACAATAAAGTCACGGATGTGAAATTCAAGACCGTTGAATATAAACGCTTTTTTACCGAGGCCATGAAAGGCAAGCCAATCGGCGCTATGCCGGCGCACTTAGCGCGTATTTGCGGCACCTGTTCTAATGCTCATATTATGTGCAGTATTGAAGCTTGTGAGAATGCGCTCCTTATTGAACCGTCGGAACAAACGAAAATTTTAAGAGCGCTTACTATGCACGGACTTATAATCCGCGATCACGCCCTTCATTTATATTTGTTTTCTTTGCCCGATATTTACAATAAAGATTCTTTTCTTGATCTGGATGAAAATAACAAGGAAGAGCATGATTTGCTTCATGATGGTTTTGATATAAAAGCCGCCGGTAATTTTTTGGCGACTTTGATTGCTGGACGGAGCGTCCATGCTACATATCCTACTATTGGCGGATTTCTCCATTTCCCCGATAAAGAGGGTATTGAAGAAGCAATCAAAAAATTAAAGAATGTCCGGCAAGGAGTTTTGCGGCTCATTAAGATATTTTATGAAGCGCCGTTTTATTTTGACCGGGAAACAAATTTTATGGCGCTTGTGCCGGAAAAGAACTTCGGTTACCTCAATGGCCAAATTTTAACAAGCAAGGGTGAAAAATACGGCGAAGATAAATTTAGAGAGCATTTAGAACGTATAGTTTTGCCTTATTCTCAAGCCTCGGCTTACCAATATAAAGGTGAAAGTTATATGGTTGGCGCGTTAGCCAGAATAAATTTGGCAAAAAATTTGCTTCATTCAAAAACAAAAAAATCAATCGTGGATATTCTTAAAATTTTTCCGTCCACTAATATTTTTCATAATAATTTAGCTCAAGCAATTGAAATTTTACATTCTATTGATGAATCAATAGATCTTTTAGAGGATAATTCTTTTTCGCCGGAACCAGCAATAAAAAAACCGTTTCGCGAAACAGTGGGTGTTGGCGTAATTGAAGCGCCGCGCGGCACGCTTTACCACAAAATATCAATTGATAATGCGGGAATCGTAAAAGAAGGGGAGGTGATTGTGCCAACCGGTCAAAATCAGGTAAATATTGAGCAAGATATTGGCAGATTGGTGCAGAATTTATTGCCTGATACGCCAAAAGATAAAATCGCTTTTGAAATTGAAAAATTAATCAGGGCTTATGACCCCTGTATGAGCTGTGCCGCCCATTTTCTTAAAGTTTGTTGGAACGAAGAATAGTGGAGATTTCTTCTATGGCTTTTTCTTCAGAAATCATCGGCGGTACGCCAATGATTTTTATTTTTTTAAGTTTGCCTAATTTTTGCAGAATTCTAAGTTGTGTTAGCGCATCAAAATCATGAACTGATACTCTAGGCGTTTTAGCAAATTCATTTAAAGAGTTAAAAATTTTCATATTGTTTATTCCTACTGCCGTGTCAATTATTATTAATTCTTCCGGCAAATTCCATTCTTCATTCGGATCTTTTATTTTAAATTCAATATCCGGAAATATTTTTTTTAATTCCGGCAAAATTTTTATAGGCAGCGAATCTTCTTTTATATCTGGATTGCCGAAAACAAAAATAGTCATATTAAATTAGATAGTTTGGTTAGCAAGTTTTAAACTTTGAAGTGTATATTTTTTTAATATCTCAGCTTGTTGCAATGAAATTACTTCGCAAGGCACACTCCAATGAATTGAAATGGTATCGCCGGATTTTATTTGCTCGATGTCGTATTCTGATTCTAATCGTCTGTTGAGTTTTTTCTTGATCGGTGAACCAAAGCACAGTTTTCTATCCGCGTAAATTATTGGTTCTGTTTCAACGATAATTGCAGGACCTTTTATTTCAATTATTTTTCCGGCACTGACAACGCATTCGCTTAAACTTTCCAAGCTATGCTCTAAATCAAAATTGCCAGTTCGGCGCCAAACATTTAAAACATGAAATGAATGATGAGGAACTGCGCCCTTTTTTAATTTTTCCTCCAGATATTCGAAATCTTTGCTTTTAATTTTTCTTTTAATTTGCTGATTTCCAATTAAATGTCTATGAAAATGTTTTTTTTCAATATTCTGCAGTAAATCATTGCCTAACCAATATGCTCCCACAACCCGATTATCAAAAGGATCCTGGATTTTATTTGCATAAGCAATAAATTCAAGATACGGATACATTGTTTTAAATTGTAAGAGTAAATTTTCTAAACCAACATCAGTTACGCCTTCATCAATATAAGCCTTAACTTCGCGGTTAGCATCTGGCCCGCAATAATGAAGACGATTGGGTCCAAAAGCATAGCGCGAGCAACGCAAAACTCCGTCCATAAATCAAGTCGTTGTCGCTGAGGTTTTATTGGAAAGAAAGTTTGAATTTTTTATTTTTCCGGCAGAGACAATAAAAATAGAGTAACCAATGATATATAGCAAAACAGTCAAAACAGAACGTCCGTCAAAAACGTGAGTTACGAATATAGATGAAAGAATATTGGTAATAAGCGTAGCCGGCACCAAAAGAACCGCAACGTACGTTGCCGGCGCGTATTTTAAAGCGCCGTACCATAATGTGACATATCCAAAAAGCAGGATACTGGTAATGATTGTCCAAGTCCATTGCTCATTATTTAAACTGAAAGAAAAAACAGCGCTTCCGTTTCTGACTAATAGAAACAAAAACAATACCAGCGATCCCAAAATCATTCGTGCGGCTGCAACGGTTTGACTTGAAAATTCCTGCAAAGTTTTTTTAGCAATAATATTTTCTATTGCCCACAAAATAGTTGCGCCAAGAATCATGAGTTCTCCTATGTTAAATTTAAATCCGGCAAATCCGCCGATAAAAAGATTGGCTGTGAAAATAATAGCCACGCCGAATATTTGAAGTTTGGATAAACGTTCTTTTAAAAAAGGGATGGCGAAGATGAAAACCCAGAGAAAAAGAGTTTTATGAATAAGAGCGGCGTTAATTGCGTTTGTTTGGGAAAGGCCGGTAAAATACAAAGCAAATGGAATAGAACCGCCGATTATGCCAATGGCAATAAGTTTCAGGGTTTGTTTTTTTGTCGCATTTCTTATTTCTGGCCATTTTTTAAAACCAAGAATTAAACCAAATAATATTAAGGCAACTATACTATTTTTTAGAGTTGTATAAATAATTGGATCGCCCACAGAAGTTGTGGCAATTTTAGTTAAAAAGTTGTTGGTACCGGAAACCAAAGCCGCAGCAAGAGCAAGTATTGTTGGAAATATTATTTTTTCACTCATTCTATCTATTATAGTCGTTTTTGTTTTAGCGTTCAAGGTTTTTTGCTTAGTGCAGATTTATTTTTCAACCGGATGATTGATTTTTTGAGTTTTTATTTTATTTAAAATTTTTTCAACATTTTTCAGGCCGTCTAAATTGTAAATTGATATCGGGATTGCGTCCAATTTTAGTTTTTTTAGGATTTTTAATTTCCCATCTATTATCTTTTTGGCAACCAAATCGCTTTTAGTTAAGAAAACATATTCTGGTTTTTCAAGAAGATCTTTATTATAAAGATCGAGTTCTTTTCGAATAATTTTATAATCATTGTCTGGATTAGGCGATTCGGCGGAAATAAAATGAAATAGGGTTTTTGTCCGTTCAATATGGCGTAAAAATTTAATGCCTAATCCACGGCCGCCGGACGATCCTTCAATTAATCCAGGAATGTCAGCTAAGATAAGTTCGTAATAAACCCCTAAATTCGGTTCAAGAGTGGTAAACGGATAATTTGCCACCTTACTTTTCGCATTGGAAACGTAATTTAAGAAACTGGATTTACCGACATTCGGCAATCCGATAAAACCGACATCAGCAATAAGCTTAAGTTCTAATCTTAAATCAAAACTTTCACCGGGCGTGCCCGGCCGAAACTCTTTTGGCGATGTATTGGTTGATGACCGGAAATGAAAATTACCTCTGCCGCCTCTGCCGCCTTTGGCAATTAAGATTTTCTCTCCGATTTTTGTGATTTCAACGTCGGTATTATTTGTTAAATTATGAACAACGGTTCCAACCGGCAATTTTAAAATCAAATCTTCGCCATTATGGCCGTCCCGAAATTGGCTCTGTCCTTCAAAGCCGTTTTCCGCTGCCAAAACTTTTTTAAAACGGAATTGATTTAAAGCGTTTAAATCAGACACGCCTTCACTGTAAATACTGCCGCCGTTGCCCCCGGTTGCGCCAGTTGGTCCAAGACTCATTAAATTCTTATTAAAAGCCACCGCGCCCTTGCCTCCATTACCAGCTGAAACTTTTATCGTAACATCATCAATAAGCATGAAAAAATTATTTTTTATTTGAATCAGTCAAAATTTTAAATAACGCATCAGTGACTGGTTTTAATTCTAAAAGTTCTTCTTCCTTAGAATGTTGGATTGAAGGTTTGTTTGTTGTTTTGGAAATATATAAAGCGCGCACCGGCATTTGTATGTGTCCTTTTCCGAATTCTTGGTCAGTTAAAATGACTTCTCGTTTAGATTCTGATTTATGGATTGTGCCGTCGGGATCAAGCAATGCAAACTCTTCAATCCATGCGGCGTTAACTTTGCCACCGTGTTTTTTTGCGATTTCTTTCCAAAATTCCAAAAGGGACTTGGCTATTTTATTTTTCGTCAATGTTTTTTCGTTTTTCTCTCCTAGGGCTTTTCTTTTGGGTGCATCAACTAAGCCTTCGCCCTCAACCCAGAAACCTGTGTCATTTGAAAGAATCGGCATATCAATCTTCCCAAAATAAGCGCGAGCTTTAATTTCAGCATTTTCAGCTAGATTTTTCCCATTCTCTTCCGTTTCGATATTTTCTAATCCGAAATCTTTGGGCGCGTAAATCTCAATATCTAATCCAGTACTTACGATTAAATTTTTAAATCTTTGGATTTTCCCTTCGTTATGGGTAGCTAAAAATATTTTCTTTTTCATTTTTACAAATTAGCTGTGTTCTTCGGTTTAGTACCAGGGACTTTCAATCAGTATAAAGGTCATTTAAGCATCAGTTAAGGGATTAAACTGACCCGCCCCGGTCTAGAACCGATAAAATCTCACTTTTTATTCTAACACCTTGGTTCGAATCTCAGATATGTCATTAAAATTCATATTTTTTATCAGTTTCGAGAATTGTGAATTTTATTCCTTTCGGTTCTAAAATTTGTTTAGGTATACGATTTGAGGAGCTAATATTTTTCAAAATACCATCGTGTACTGGAAAACATGCCTTAGGCTTCAGTTTGAGTGCGTAATCAACCGCTTCGGGAAGTTTCATCCATGGCCCAGCGACAGGCAATGCGAGAACGTCGATTTGTCTTCGAGGGTTAGTGAATGCGTCGCCTGGGTAGAAAAGGCGGTTGGCAATAAAATACCCAGTGTTCGGTGTCGGCGGAATTGAGGTGTACATGAGCGCGTGATCCGCGCCGAACCCTTCAATCAAGACTTCTTTCTCATTAGAGCTCTGACCATCCTCAACCATGCTATATGTGATACCTTCTTTTTCTAATAATTTCCCGACGCTCTTATTGGTAATGGTTTTTGCTTGTGGATTGTTTTTTACAACCGCTTTAAGAGAATCAATATGGAGATGATCTGAATGTTCATGAGTAATGAGTATGACGTCAATATTTTTTACCTCGTTCTGTTGTGTCGAATATGTTCCAGGATCGGTTAAAATTTTGACTCCGTTTTCTTCGATGAGTAAACAACAGTGTCCAAATTTTGTGATTTTCATGTATTAATTATATCTCCAAAGCGATCAGACCGAAACGCTTAATCTTTTCTTTGTATCCTGGATAACCAGAATATATTTTACGCATCTCAATAATAGATTTTACTGAAGGCATAATTTTCTTAAAAGAAATAGCCTTAGTCATAGATTTAATATTTTTAAAATGGCGCACACACTTTACTTTTTTTATAATGCGTTCTTTACCACATACGATCACCAAAACATCACCTTTTTTGATATTTTGATAACGTGTAGTTGCGGCTCTCGTTTCCACTGTTTTCAATCCATCTTTTATTTTTTTGAAGTTAGCCTTATCAACAGCATGAAATCTTAATATTATTTTTCTCATGTTTTTAGTTTAATTTGAGTTTAAGAAAGGTGGCGGATTTAGGATTCGAACTGACCTCGAAAAAACACTGACAAATACGCCCTCCGGTCTCCCACAATACTGCGCTGACTCGGTAGCTCCGATGCTCGCTTTGCTCGATCGGAGCACTTGAAAATCTAAGTTTTGCTTCGCTCAACTTGATTTTCTAAGTGCTGTGTTCTTCGGTTTAGTACCAGGGACTTTCAATCAGTATAAGCATTTTTTGGAGATCAGTTAAGAGATTAAATTAATCTGTCTCGGTCGGGGTTCAAAACAAAACACTCATACGAATAAAGTTCAATAGCTTGTATCCACTCAAATCATATCGATAGGTGATT
>JASEHZ010000027.1 GCA_030018585.1 Patescibacteria group bacterium
GGGAGAGGATTCGAACCTCCAAGCCTTTCGGCGCTACCACCTCAAGGTAGTGCGGTTGCCAGTTTCGCCACCCGCGCATTTACAATCTTAAACCAATTATAGCGAGGGCTTTTTGAATTTTCAACCTTTTCCTTTTTAAACAAATTAAATCGGGAGAATAATAAATTTTCCTTATTAATTTAAAAGATTCGTTTTTTGCGTATTTAAGCTGGTAGCATGTTTTAACCGGTGATTTTGTGATATGACCTTTTATTTTCAATAACTCGTAGATTTTATTTCTTAACCAAATTATATGCTTTTTGCTCTCTGAACAAAAAATTGTGTAAAACATATAACTTGACGGCCAACGTTTATCCCAATAAGAATAAAAACTGCCGTCGCCGTCAAAATGCCCTCTTAGAAAATCAAAAAAATATTTATCCGGAATTTCCAAATTGCCGATAACTTTTGATTTTTTTGGCATAAAACCAATAGTCAATAAAAATTTGTAAAAATTCACATCGCCAAATTGGATTCTTGAAATACTCTTATCTGATATGCCGGATTTTTTGTAACCGATCTTATTCGTTAATCCGAAACAATAAATGAAATTTGTAAGTTGTTCCCTGTCTTTGGAAGTCATATCTAAATGTCTCCCATCACTCGAAAGATTACCGTCAGTTGCAATTAACCCCAAAGCATAGGCAAAATTCGGCGACCACTTTATTAATATTTTTGATTTTGGTTTCATATTTCTATTTTTTAGCCCCGTTCCTCCCTTTTGGCCTAGTTTTCTTTTTTATCACATTTTTTCCTATTCTTATTTTTTACCTTTCTTACTTCTATTTTTCTACTCTTTTCTTCTCCTTTTGCTCTCCTTCTCTCCTCCCTCCTCTACCCTTCTTGTCTTCCCTCTTCCATATTATCATAAATTTCCTCAAGGTAGTAGCGTATGCCTAAGTATATTATAATTATTGTAACAAAATAAAGATAAAAAGAAATAAAAATAAACAGAATGTAATAAATAGAACGCGATATTTAATCTTTCATTTTCAATTTATCTTCGCCTCAATCTAGTTGATTTAAATTTTATGCACAAAAACAAAAGCCGTCAAAATAAAGGACGGCTTTAAAATACAGAATTAATCGGGTTGTAATTTAAAAGATTAACCACGACAAAAAGAATCACAAAGAATACCAAAGCAATTAGAACCGCAATCCTTTTTCTGATACGAATATCGTGTTTAGAAAATTGAACATGTTCATATTTAATATCTGCATTCCTCCAAACCCCTTCAAGTAAAAGCAGAATTAAAGCCAAAACAGCAAAAATGCCGAAATAGACAGTAAACCGAATAAACATAAAACACCCCGTTTTAAAAGTATTTTAAAATCCTATTTTTACTTTATTCTTCTCTGCTTACTTGGTCAAGCATAACAATCTCAGAGAGTCCTGATATATCTCATTTTTCGTAGTCAATGCTTTTTTCAATGATAATAGGCGCTGGATTTACCTCTTTGGCTACCAAATAACCGATACCGAAACTTAATGTCACTATAATCAAAAGTCCGATCCAAAATATAATCCAAGTCTTTTTTTCTTTTAGCCAATTGTAAAATCTTGACATATTAACAATATACGACTAATATACATCTTATTATAATAAGAAACTATGGCGCATACTAAGGCGAAGGGTTCAACAAAATTAGGACGCGATTCCGAGTCAAAACGGCTTGGCGTAAAGCTTTTTGACGGCGAGAAAGTCGGCGCCGGCGAAATTATTATTCGTCAAAGAGGAACTAAATTTTATCCAGGCACAGACGTCAAGAAAGGCAGCGACGATACGCTTTATGCCATGAAAAACGGCACAATTAAATTTTCCACCAAGCGCAAAAATCATTTTAACGGTTCTCGAAAATTTGTGAAAGTTGTCTCGGTGATTACCGCAATAAAATAAAAATACTTGAGAAAATTAAGGCAACGCTTGAAGCATGACTTTAAGCGTTGTTTTTATCCCCTCCCCTAGATCAACCTCAATTTTATTTTCACCAATGGTTTTAAGAGATCGCTCCATATTTACTTTTATATTTTGGATCCCCCTTTCATGAAGAGCGGATTCAATGTCTTTTCGACTTACCGAACCAAACACTTCTCCTTTTTCTCCAATAGCAACTTTAAAAGTGATGATCAAATTTTCCAATTCCCTGGCTTTTTCCTCGAGCGCCGAAACTAATTTTTTACACTCTTCTTCCCATTTTGCTTTTTTATGCGCCAAACGATTTGGGGCGTCGGGCGTGGCAATTTCAATAAGCTTTTGAGGAATCAAAAAATTTCTGGCATAACCACGAGAAACTTCCCTTATTTCTCCCCGCTTACCCAAACCCTTTATATCTTTCAATAAAATAACTTGCATCCCGTTAGAGACAGGTCGTCTTTAAACGACCGTAAATTAACTGTTTTAACAGCAATCGACTTTTTGGATATATAAACAAGATTTGTTCTAAAAATCATGGAATGGTTGTCTCTAACGGGATAAATATTATTTCGCTATTTCTTTTTTTAAAACCTCAATTGCTTTTTCAAGTTGCGGATCAAGTTTTTCTTCTATGTCTTCTTCGGTCATTTTAACTTCGATATTGGGTTCAAGTCCTTTTTTATTAATTTCGTGACCAGCTGGCGTAAGCCATTCAGCAATTGAAACTTTTAGAGTCGATCCGTCGCTTAAACTTTCGATTTCTTGAACCGTTCCTTTGCCGAAGGTTTTTTCTCCAACGAGTTTAATCCCGCGGACATCCCTTAGGGCGCCGGCTAAAATTTCCGAAGCCGAAGCCGAACCGCTATTTATTAAAACCACCGCTGGCATTTTTGAAAACGCGGCATTGCCATTTGCCCTAAGTTCACGGCTAGACTCTGACCGAAATTTTTCCACCACCACCACTTCTCCCCGTTTCAAAAACCAGCCAGCCAAATCTTGAGCCACATCCAAAAAACCACCCGGATTATTACGAAGGTCAAGAATTACGCCTTTCGCCCCCTTTAATAAACCACTAAGCGACGCCTGATAAAAAAGCGATGAAGCATTGGCATTAAAATTATAAAGACGGATATGCAATATATTACCGTCTTTCATTTCCCAGTCTAAAGTCGGGATATTAATAATTTTTCTCACAATTTCAAATTCTTTGGCTTCTTTCCAACTATCGCGTAAAATAAGAAGCTTGACGTTTGTTTCTGGTTCGCCTCGAATAAGCTTTACCGCTTCCTCAACTGAAAGATCAACTGTAAAAGTATCGTCAATTTTTAAAATCTTATCATTCGGCTGGAATCCAGCTTTTTCCGCTGGACTATCTTTTAATGGCGAAACTACCACAAGCTGATTGTTGCGGATTCCGATTTCCGCGCCAATACCGCCAAAACTGCCGCTTATATCCTGTTCAAATTTTTTGGCGTCGCTTGGATTAAAAAAAGACGAATAAGGGTCGCCAAGAGCTCGAGTGACGCCCTTGATTGCTCCATAAAGCAAATCTTCATCTTTCACGTCTTCAATATCAATGTAGCGATCTTTAATGACATTAACTGCTTCCCAAAGAAGGGGTACGTTAGTTTTTAATACTTCCTGATCCGAAGGTACAATGATTTTAGGACGTTCGTTAAAACCGATATTAAAACCGGCGTAAAATATTAAAACACCGAAAACAATACTCAAGCCAATTTTTTTTGCTGCTCTCTTTTTTTCTTCTTGTTCCATAAAAATTACGCTAATTAGTAATATTTAATCAAACTTAACTGCCATAATCAATAGCGAAAATTTTGGTATAAACCGGGCCACTCCTTAAAAGATTTGAACGCATAAGATCCAAAGAAGCCATGTTAAAACTTAAGAAAAATTCTTTAATAACGTTTTTTTCAATATTGCGCGGCATTTCATTAAAACGTGCCAAAGTTAAATGTCCACGATACGGCCCAATTCCCCTATCCCACTTCACGCCATTTTTAATTAATTCGTCTTCAAGCTTGCTCTTAATCAAATTGATTTGCCTTGATGTTTCATTATTAGTTTCAAGCCAAATCATCCTCGGCATTTTTGCCGAAGGGCCAAAAACAAACCGATTAAAAGATATTTTAAAAAGATTTTTAGGCAATATTTGGAGCGATTTTTCTATAAAAGGGATCGCTGTTTCGGGTTGATCTCCTAAAAAACTTACTGTTAAATGCCAATTTTCTTTTGTCGTCCATTTTATATCGCTGAAATTAGGAAATTTCTTTTGAAATTCTCCGATAATTCCGCTAATTCGAAGCTTGACTTCGTAAGGTATTGGAATGGCAACAAAAAGTCTAATCATTTTATTTCTTTAATTTCAATATTCTCCGGTATTTTCCTAACTTCCTTACAATGATCGGTAAAAACCATTCCGTTCAAATGATCAACTTCGTGCTGAAAAACTCGAGCCAAAAGTCCCCAAGCTTTTATTTTTAGTTTTTTGCCGTTTATATCAAATCCTTCAAGCACTAATTTTTCGGCTCGCGGGACTATGCCAAAGGTTTCGGGAATGCTTAAACATCCCTCTTCCAAAGCTATTTTTTCTTTGGATATTTTTTTAATTTCCGGATTAATAATTACGTAAAACTTAATACGTCCTTGATCATTTGGCACTTGAGCCACAAAAATTCTTTTTTGGACGCCAATTTGATTAGCACTAAGACCGACGCCATTTGCTTCCTTCATCACTAAGCGCATTTTTTTAATTAAATCTTTCAGTTCTTTCTTGCTTTCTCGCGAAAAATCAAACAATGGGATTTTGGTCCGTAAAACTTTTTTTTCTTTTTCGTCCCCTATTAAAAAAATACTATTGGTGTCCATAAACTAATTTTTATTTACTCTTTTATTTTGCTTTGCAATAATTTCATAAAATACGCCCCCTTATTTTGAATATTATTCCGAGAAGCCACATCTCGCGCTAATCTCATTAGCCAATCATTATTGTATTTTTTAGCCAATTTCATATAAAGTGATTTATGTGCCCGATCCTCCAAAAGATCGGCAATAGAAAGACCGGTCATTTGATAAACCGAATAAACTTTTAAAATTTTCATCCTCTCTTTTAAAATTTTGATATAATCTTCTTTTGACGTTTGTTTCATATTCATACAAGTTATGGCGTACAATATTAGTCTATTTTATAATAAAAACAAAGTAAAAACTAAACAAAACCATGTTTTATAAATTTGCATTTTTCGGCACGCCGGAATTCGCAGCCATTATTTTAAAAAAGTTAATAGAAGCCGGGTTTAAACCTGGTATTATTATTTGTAATCCTGACCGACCAGTTGGTCGAAAAAAAATCATTACTCCGCCACCTACCAAAATCATTGCTGGAGAAAATGGCATTAAAATTTACCAACCGGAAAAATTTGACATTGATGAATTTAAAAAAGAAATTGGCGAAATTGACTTTGCAATCGTAGCCGCTTACGCAAAAATAATACCAAGCGGAATTTTAAATTTACCAAGATTGGGCACAATCGGCGTTCATCCGTCGCTTCTTCCGAAATACCGCGGTCCTTCGCCAATCCAAGAAACAATTCTTCACGACGAAAAAGAAACCGGCATCACGCTTTTTATGGTTGATGAAAAAATTGACCATGGTCCGATTGTCGTAAAAAACAATCTTAAAATTGAAAAAAACGATAATTACCAAACACTTCATGACAAACTTGCTTTGCTTGGCGCAGAGCTTTTAATTAAAACCTTGCCGAAAATTAAAAACACTGTGCCGGAACCCCAAAACGAAAAAGAAGCGACGTTTACCAAAAAAATCAAAACCGAAGATGCGTTTGTTGATCTTGAAAAAGATAATCCAAAAATAATCTGGCAAAAAATAAAAGCTTTTAATCCCGAACCCGGCGTTTATGCTTTTCAAAACGGAAAACGAATGAAAATTTTAGAAGCGGGATTTGTTGACGGGAAAATAGTTTTGAAAAGGATCCAATTTGCCGGCGAACAACCGAAAACACTAAATAATTAAATGATGCGTTTTGCTATCTTAGCTTTAATTTTAATTGCTGTTTTATCCATTGCCGCGCCGTTTTTTGCTGATTTAATAAAAAAAGACACTAGTATAATAACCGAACTGTCTGTTGAAAAAATAATAATATCAACTACCTCTAATTCGGCAACAATAAATTCACTAAGTGGAGCGTCGTCATCAAGCGTAAAAACCATCCCAGAACAAATCCCAGAAATTCCTGACACTTCTAAAATAACCTCTACCTTGGTTATTCCGAAAATCAAAACACCTTCTCCCGAACCAAAACCAGCTATCCTACCAACAAAACAAATATTACCAACAAGTATTGTTGGATTAATTTGCTACTTTAATTACGGTTATTTTAATCCATCAACCGGTGTTTTAGAAAGTGGCTCTATTGCGTTAAGTCGCGGATCGGGCGTTATTATCAGCAAAAACGGCTTAACTTTAACAAACCGCCACGTCATTGAATCAGATTCTTCAAAACAAATTGTTTCCATAAACGGCGCGGAAAAAGAGATAAATGTCTATGATTTAAATTTATGCGAAGTGGGCACAATTCCCGAAACGGCAACCTTGCCCACGCCGGATTTAATAAGAAGCATTAATCCGATTGTGCGCGTGCCGGTTCTTGGCTACACCGCTAAATTAATCTACAAACCAAGTTTGAATAATTTAAGCGGAATTGAAGCTCAGAATCTTGATTTCGCGATTTTAAAAATAAACGGAATTAGTGAGTCCGGACCGATTTTTGGCATTACTTCCCTGCCTGCTTCATTTGATTATGCTGAAATGCTTTCAAGCACCAACATAGAAAAGAATGATGAGATTTTAACATATGGTTTTCCAGGTGATGTGACTGAAGGTACAAAAAGCGCATGGACCACAATCTATTTAACCGGCAGTGTTGGCAAATATTCTGGATTTTTTGTCGGCGATAAATTTTTTAAAGAAACGCCGCTTGTTCTCGATACCGAAATGGAAGTCTACCCCGGCCGATCCGGCTCTCCTCTTTTTTGGCGCGGTTATGTTGTAGGACTTGTAAGAAGCTACAACATCGGCAATCGGTTAAATTCTCACGCTATTGCCATTGATGCTATTCAAAAAATAATGGGTCCGGAATTGGATAATTTAAGACGTTAACTATGCATATCTCCTTAGTCATACCGAATAAAGTTCAATAGCTTGTATCCACTCAAATCATATCGATAGGTGATTT
>JASEHZ010000028.1:0-3989 GCA_030018585.1 Patescibacteria group bacterium
AATCACCTATCGATATGATTTGAGTGGATACAAGCTATTGAACTTTATTCGTATGTGAGTTAGAAAATTAAAGTTATAATCTTTTTAAATGAAAAAGAAAATTTATTTAGATTATGCAGCAGCTACGCCAATTGATCCATTGGTTTTAAAAGCAATGTTGCCGTATTTTGAAGAAAAACACGGTAATCCGAGTTCTCTTCATAAATTTGGGCAGGAAGCGATGGAAGCGGTTGATTTAGCGCGTGAAACAATCGCAAAAGCGCTTGGTGTTTCGTCAATCGGCGGATTCAAAGAAATAATTTTTACGAGCGGCGCAACCGAAGCTAATAATCTAGTTTTAAGAGGCGTAATAAAATCTTTGCAGGTTTTCGATTCAAGTAGAATTGGCGGGGGCCGAAAATATTTAATCAAAAATCCAAGAATAATTATTTCAGCAATTGAACACAAATCAATTTTCGAAACCGCAAAAGATTTAAGGCGAGAAGGCGTTGAAGTTGTTTTTATTCCGGTAAATAGAAACGGCATCATCGATTTAAAAAAAATAAAAGAATCACTAAACAATCAAACAGTTTTGATTTCAGTAATGTATGCTAATAACGAAATTGGCGTTATCGAGCCGGTTAAGAAAATTTCCGAGATAGTTTTGGAATTTAAAAAAAATAAAGAACAAATTTATCCATTATTTCACACTGATGCTGTTCAGGCATTTCAGTTTTTAGATTGCAATGTAGATAAACTTGGCGTTGATTTTTTAACTTTATCGGCCCATAAAATTTATGGTCCAAAAGGCATTGGTCTTCTTTGGGCGAAAAATTTAAAACACTCATTTTTGGTTCCAATTATTACCGGCGGTGGTCAAGAATTTGGTTTTCGAGCCGGCACGGAAAACGTTCCTTTAATAGTCGGTTTTAGCAAGGCGGTTTCTTTGGTGGTGGACAAAAAAAGAAGAGAAGCGGTTAGAATGAAAAAACTTCATGATTTTTTTTGTCGGGGGATTAAAAAAATCAGCGGGAAGATTGAAATTTTGAACCGTTACAAAGCGTTACCAAATATAATAAGCGTTTATTTTCCTAGTTTTTCTGCTCAAGACATGTTAATAAAACTTGATCAGCATGGAATAAGCGTTTCTTCTGGTTCGGCTTGTTCATCTAGGTCTTTAGAAAAATCTTATGTTTTTTCTGCTCTTGGTTTTGAGGAAAAAAAGATTTTAGGGAGCGTGAGATTCAGTTTCGGACGTTTCACGACCTTAAACGATTTAAAAGAAACAATTAGAAGATTAAGAAAGATATTAGCAGATTGATATGATAAAAAATGGTATAATGTTTGGAGTAGGAATGATGTAAATTTTGTCTTATTGACAAAGCGGTCGTTGTATAATATAATTATAGAAGATGAAAAAGCCATTTTTTAGAATAATTCTATTGTTTTTGCTGATTTTTAATATTAGCTCGGTTAATTTTGTATTTGGGGCAACAGTAGATAACAATACAGAATCAGTAATGCTTGCTCAAATTTCCGGAGCAATAAAAAATATTTACGAACAAGTCCGTAATATTTTTGGGTTTCTCCAAAATATAGTTGAAAAAGAAGAGAAAAGCCTTCAAGCTCCTTTGGTTTCGCCGTCACTGCCAAGCGAGCAAACTAGTCAACCGACGATTCCAGCAAAAACGAGCGGTGTTCCGCCATCAACAACCGAAAATAGCGAAGCAGAAATAAAAACACAGATTAAGGATAAAAGCACCGAATTACAGACCTTGACCAATCGTATTCTTGATTTAAATCGACAATTTCAGGATCAAACCGGCTTAGTCAGTCAGAAGACTTTATCAGCCATGCTTGAGCTTGCCCGAGAACGAAAAAGTAAGCTTATAGCCGTTCTTGACGAGAATCCGCTTTTTGTTCTTGTTTCTCTTATGCCCGGTTCGGTCATTTCTAAACTACCAATTCAGATTCAAAGAGAATTTGTTGAAAAAGAAGTTTCTTTCAAAGGAATTTTACAAATTGTGCCCACCGCATCTTCGAGGAAATTCGATTACAGGATTTTAGTTGGCGAAAAAGAAATCAAATTTAATCCTTTTGGCGTGATGCCGAAGGTAAGTTCAGGCGCTCTGGTAAAAGTTGAAGGATATGAAATCGGTGAGGATAGGGTGGTTGCTTTAGTTGATAAGAATACTTTTCAAATTATTTCGGAAACTTCCAGCGGATTAAGCTCTTCTCAAGATTCGCCGGTTATAACCGCTTTGGTTGGTCCGACGAATTTAAGGATCGATGAAGTTGGGAATTGGCTTGTTAAGGCTTATCATCCGCAAGGCGCAGTTCTTTCTTATGGCGTTGATTGGGGCGATGGTACAAGCGGCGCGGTTTCAGATTCGCCTCTTTTTTCACGTTCTCTTCTAAAGGCGGGAAATTACAACGTAACTTTTAGAGCAATCGGTGGCGGGAAAACAATTTCCGAAATTATTAGATTGTCGGTTGTTGATTTGACGCCACGAATGAATCGTCCGCCAAAACTTGCTAGGATTTCTGACCGGCAGGTTAGCCCGGGTGATATCGTCAGATTTACGGTGAACGCCACTGATCCAGATGGCGATCCAATTTCTTTCCGAGTTTCCGGGATTGAGAGTTTACCTGGCGCTGCTTTTAATGTCAGAACTAAAACGTTTACTTGGCTGGTGCCTGATTCTTTAACTTCCGGCATTTACGAAGTGAGCTTTGATGTTTCTGACGGTGAATCCATTGATCGAAAAACAGTTTCTTTTTCTTATGGGAGTGGCGATACAACCATTAATAATCCCCCCTATTTTGACGAAATAATTGATCAGGTTGTCAGAGCCGGCGAAACATTAAGATTTTATATAAACGCCACTGATCCGGACGGCGATTTAATTTCTTATGGTATTTCTGGTTCATTGCCGTCTGGGGCTAATTTTGATTCTAATACTCATCGTTTTCTATGGGAAATTCCATCAACCCTTTCGCCCCAAAATTATTCCGTAGTTTTTAGGGTAAGTGACGGCATTTTTATAGAAGAACAAACAGTTAATATTGTTGTTATTGCGCCTAGTCCGACTAATAAACCACCGGCTTTTTCTTCGCTTATGTCAACAGATATTTTTGTCCAAGAAGAAAGATCTTTTATTTTCTATCTTGTTGCTTTTGATCCTGATATTGGCGATCCTCTAATTTATAGCGTTGATAGTCTGCCGCCCGGTTCAAATTTGAATTCGCAAACAGGAGCATTTTCTTGGGTTCCAGGTTATGATCAGGCCGGTATTTATCAGATAAATTTCAGCGTTGCTGATAGGTTAATTGGCGATCCAGATCGTTTATCTGATTCGGTTAGGGTTGTAGTTACTGTAAATAATACAAACAGAGCACCGATTTTAAATAAAATTGGCAATAAACAGATTAATGCCCTAAATACGCTTACTTTCAAGGCTAGCGCTTCTGATCCTGATAATGATTTAATTACTTTTTCAGCTTCAGGGTTGCCGACCGGAGCAATTTTAGATGAATTAACCGGCGGTTTTTCTTGGAGGCCTCAGACTGTCGGTGTTTATAAAGCAAGCATTAGCGCAGTTGATCATCCTTCAGCGGGTGCGAGCTTGATCAGTTCGGAAGAAATTAACATATCTGTTTTGGAGGGTTCCGATACCCAACCACCCACCATATCAATTACTTCGCCAATTGGAGGCACCACTGTTACCAGCACCATCCCCATAACTGCCAATGCTACAGACAATATTGGAGTAGTCGGAGTTCAATTCAAGATTGATAGCGTAAATTACGGTTCCGAAGATACGGTTTCGCCTTGGAGCATTTCTTGGGATACGACAAGTTTTAGTAATGGTTCTCATAACATTACCGCGAAAGCAAGAGATGCGGCTGGCAACTTCACTGATTCAGCGGTGGTAACGGTGATTATTAATAATATTTCCGATACCCAACCACCCACCATATCAATTACTTCGCCAATTGGAGGCACCACT
>JASEHZ010000028.1:4089-7042 GCA_030018585.1 Patescibacteria group bacterium
TTACGGTTCCGAAGATACGGTTTCGCCTTGGAGCATTTCTTGGGATACGACAAGTATAAATGATGGCACTCATGTAATAACAGCATCTGCTCGTGATATAGCGGGGAATTCGTCTATTTCAAGCAGTACTTCAGTCAAAGTAGATAATGATATTGTGGCGCCATCAGTTTCAATTAGCCATTCACCAACAAATCCTAACAATACTCAGTCAGTGACTTTTACTGTTAATGCTTCTGATTCAAGCGGCATATATGAAATTAAAATTTACACTGATAATGTTTTAAGAAAGACTTGCTCTTTGGTTATGGCTTGTAGTTGGGTTGGTGGCCCTTATGCGGGCAATACGACTCATACTTATTATGCTACGGCTAAAGACAATTCTTTAAAACAAAACGAAAGACGAGATCCAGCAACTGGAACAAAAAGTTTTTATGTTACCGCTCAACAAGCCAGTTCTTTGATTGATACTATGCAAATTCAAATTAATGAAATTACCCGGCAGCTTCAAGAGATATTAAAAAAGATTTATCAGTAGTTTCGCGGTAGTTTTTGCCCTTTTTCCGCGGGGTTTTTATTGGTAACATAAATTTGCTTTGTTCGTATTAAATTAAATTAAGAGATCATTAAATATATAAAATATGACAGAAAAAATAAAAAATTATCTTGGCATTGCCATAATTATTTCAATTCTTATTATAGCTGTTTCGTGTTGGAATTATGTTCGTTATTTCCGCGATTCAATCGAACCTTCGGCTTTCAGAAGTTTTTCGGTTTCTGGCGAAGGAAAAGTAGTAGCAGTGCCTGATGTGGCGCAATTCACTTTTGGTGTCGTGACTGAAGGTGGAAAAAACATCGCTGATTTGCAAAAAAATAATACCGAGAAAGTAAATAAAGCCATTGCTTTTATCAAGGCCCAAGGCGTAGATTCAAAAGATATAAAAACTAGAAGTTATAATCTTGAGCCGCGTTACGAAAATTATACTTGTCCGCGCGAAGGAGGTGTTTGTCCGCCGCCCAAGATTGTTGGTTATACAATAAATCAATCTGTTTTGGTGAAAATTCGTGATTTTACGAAGATCGGCGATATTTTATCAGACGTGATTCAGAATGGCGCCAACACTATTTCAGAGCTTCAATTTACTATAGATGATTTAACAGAAGTTCAAAACAAAGCTCGCGCTGAAGCTATTGATAAGGCTCGCGATAAAGCTTACAAAATGGCTGAAGCAGGCGGTTTTGGCGTAGGACGGCTTCTTTCAATTGATGAGAACAATAACTATTATCCAAGACCTGCTATGTATGAAAAAGCAACATTAGGTATGGGTGGCGGTGACTCGCAGACTTTGCCTGCGCCGACTATTGAGCCCGGTTCTCAGGAAGTGACGGCGAATATCGTTTTAAGGTACGAAATAAAATAAATTAATGAATTAAAAATTTATTATATGTCTAAAAAAATATTAATTACAATATTTATTATTAGTTTTATTGGTAGTGTTGTTGGATCGTCTTTTTTGGTTTCGCAAACAAGAGCGTCTTTTTTTGATGACATTTTGAATTTTTTAAAAGGAAGTTCGTCAACGCAAAATTCTTACGAATCAAATATTCAAGAGGATAGATTATATAAAGAAAAAGAATCAAAAATAGAACTTTATAAACCAGCTATTGACTATGAAAACGCGGTTATTAAAGCCGTAGAGCTCGCTTCACCCTCGGTCGTTTCGATAGTTATTTCAAAAGACTTGCCGGTTATTGAACAATGTCCTTATGATCCTTTCGGAAATTTGCCGCCTGAATTTCGAGATTTTTTTGGCCAAGGTTTTGATTTTCAGTTTCGTGAGCCTTGTCAAAAAGGAACTAAAAAACAAGAAGTGGGCGGCGGTACTGGTTTTATTATTTCAGAAGACGGCCTTATTTTAACCAATAAACACGTAGTGGCAGATACTAAGGCGGAGTACTCCGTACTTACTAATGATGAGAAAAAATTTGATGCAAAGGTTTTGGCACGTGATCCAGTCCAAGATTTGGCCATTATTAAAATCAATACTTCAAATTTAACAGCCGCAAAGCTTGGCGATTCTAGCAGCGTAAAGTTGGGTCAAGCAGCGATTGCAATTGGCAATGCTTTGGGCGAATACCGGAATACGGTTTCGGTCGGAGTAATTTCCGGTTTGGCGCGTAAAGTAACTGCTTCGGGAGTTGGTTTTGGCACTGAAACTATTAATGGCGTTATTCAAACCGATGCTGCAATTAATCCAGGAAATTCAGGCGGCCCACTTCTTAATTTGAGGGGTGAAGTAATCGGAATAAATACTGCTATGGCATCAGGTGCGCAAAGTATTGGTTTTGCAATTCCAATTAATAACGCTAAACGGGCAATTAATTCAGTAAAAGCTACCGGCAGTATAAAAACGCCGTTTATTGGCGTCCGTTATTTTCTTATTAATGAAGAAATAGCCAAGAAACAAAAATTAGAAGTCAATTCTGGTGCTTTGATTCGCGGCACTGAAGAAGGCCCGGCCGTGGTGCCGGGTTCGCCGGCAGCCCGAGCCGGCATAGAAGCCGAAGACATTATTTTGGAGGTTAACGGTGAAAAAATCAGAAAGGAAAAGTCATTATCCGATCTTATTCAAAAATATAATATCGGCGAGACGGTTGTTTTGAAAATTCTTCGCGGCAGCAATATTTTAAATCTTTCCGTAAAACTAACTGAACGGCCGGAAGAATAAATTAGCTTTAATTTTCCTTTTTTATCATCTTGTGGCGTCTGTTTATGTGATAAGCGCAAAAATTCTTTAAAATTTGACTCCAATTCTTCTTAATTGTAGGGTATTTAACAATATTTAATTTATCTACTTTCTTTTTTTATTCTTCTTTTTCCTATCCTTATAAATTAATCACTCACTCACTTTTGCCACGTACGTGGCAAAAGTGAGTGAATAGCACTGTGATTATT
>JASEHZ010000006.1 GCA_030018585.1 Patescibacteria group bacterium
CCTTACTTTACCAGGGGGTGGATACAAGCTATTGAACCATTACGCTGGGTTGACTATTGTAGTCAAAAGTTGATTTTTACATTGTTGTGGTTGTAGTTTTCTGGAGAACTCTATAATTTGCGTAATTCCAAAAATCTTTTTAATATAAAAGAGCTATGTTGCAATCAAAGTTATTTCTAAGAACTCAAAATGAATCGCCTAAGGATGAAGTAGCAATAAATGCTCAGCTTTTGATCCGCGGCAATTTTATCCATAAGTTAATGGCCGGAGCTTACTCGTATTTACCACTAGGATTTAGGGTTCGCGAAAAAGTAATAAAAATAATCAGGGAAGAAATGAATGCTTTAGGTGCGGCCGAGCTTTTAATGCCGGCTCTGCATCCTCGTTCAATTTGGGATATGACGGGCCGGTGGGAAGGGCTTTCAAAAATAATGTATCAGTTTAAAGATCATTCCGGACGTGAACTTGGGCTAGGGCCCACTCATGAAGAAGTTGTGAGTTTGATTGCGAAAAGCATAATTTTTTCTTATAACGATTTGCCGCTCTCGGTTTACCAAATTCAGACAAAATTCAGGGATGAACCGAGGCCGAAATCAGGTTTGCTTCGCGGCCGGGAATTTACCATGAAAGATCTTTACAGTTTTCATACTGATCAAGATTCGCTTAATGAGTTTTATGAAGAAGCAAAAAAAGCTTATCATAAAGTTTTTAGCCGGTGCGGCTTGAAATCTTACGCGACGGAAGCGTCAGGCGGAGATTTTTCAAAAGAAATTTCTCATGAATTTATGGTTGAATCCGGAGCCGGCGAAGACATGACTATGATTTGCCGTTTATGCGGTTGGGCTCAAAACAAATCAATCTCCGAGTTTAAGGCCGGCGGGCGCTGCCTAAAATGTTCAAGCGGCGTCTTGGAGGAAATGAAAAGCATTGAAGTCGGGAATATTTTTAAATTAGGCGCCAAATATTCAGAACCGTTCAGTTTGAATTATAAAGATAAAAAAGGAGAATTGCGCCCCGTGGTTATGGGTTGCTACGGCATTGGCGTTGAGCGAATTATTGGTACGGTGGTTGAAGTATATCACGATGAGAAAGGAATAATTTGGCCGGAAACAATCGCGCCGCTTTCTCTACATTTGCTTTTGATTGGTGAGGTTAAACCGCCATTGAAAAAATTCGCCACGCAGGTTTATAATTGGTTTATGAAAGAAGGTGTTGAAGTTTTGTTTGATGATCGGGAAAACGTTTCGGCTGGCGAAAAATTTGTTGACGCCGATTTAATTGGTTTGCCCCGGCGGTTGGTAGTAAGTGAGAAAACTATGGTTCAGGAAAGCGTTGAATTAAAAGAAAGATCCAAAAAAGAAATAAAATTAATTAAATTAAAGGAATTGTCAAAAATATTTAAGAAATAGATTATGATATTTAAAAAAATTATTGGTATTGATTTAGGAACCGACACGACACAAATTTATTTAAAAGATACAGGCGTAGTTGTAAATGAACCGTCAATTGTGGCTTTTAATAACAGAACAAATAGGGTAGTAGCAGTGGGTGGCGAGGCAAAAAAAATGCTTTCTCGAACCCCGGCTCACGTAACGGCCTTGAGGCCATTAAGTCATGGCGTAATCGCTGATTTTGATATGGCGAAAGAGATGTTGGAACGTTTTTTAAAGAGGGAGCAAATGCCTTGGTCCTGGCTTACTGAAGTAGTAGTAAGCGTGCCAACCAATCTTACGGAAGTTGAGCGTAAATCTGTTGAAGATCTTCTGAAAGAAGTTGGAGCTCATCGGGTTTATCTTTTGGAACAACCGCTGGCGGCGGCTTTTGGCAGTCATTTGGAAATTAACGAGCCAACCGCATTTTTGATCGTGGATATCGGCGCTGGTGCTACTGACATGGCAATTATTTCAATGAACGGTATTGTTGTGTCACGGCGCATTAAAATTGCGGGCGATCATTTGAATAATGAAATTATTAAAGCGGTTCGCGAGGAAATGAAGTTGAATATTGGTGAACCGACAGCGGAAGAGATTAAAATCGGAGTCGGTTCGGCTGTGCCAACCGGCGAACGGCTTGAAATTATTATTCGCGGTCGCGATGTTTCGAGCGGTTTGCCGCGGGAAGTGGTGATTAAGGATACTCAAGTTCGTTTCTGGCTCATCCGGTCTTTAAAAATGATCATTGAAACTTTGAAGGATTTAATTGAAAGTGCGCCAGCAGAGCTGGTGGGCGATATTTATAAAAATGGGATGTATTTTTGCGGCGGTGGCAGTTTGCTTCGAGGTCTTGATCAGTTAGTACAGAAAGAAATCGGCGTGCCAGTTAGAATTGTTGAGGAGCCTTTGAATTGCGTGGCGCGTGGCACGGGTCTTGTTTGCGAACGAATAGATAGTTACGGTCATGTGCTCAATAATTTTTCTAGTTTGAATTTGGGCAAGTAAGCGGGAGCCGCTTAATTTAAAATTATTATGAAATCCTTGAGAAAAATTCTCGGTAGTTTTATTTTATTAACTATTATTTTGGTTTTTATTTTTTCTCATAATTTTATTGGAAGTTTATTAAAAAATTTAAAAGGGGTTGCCGCTGGTTTTTGGGGGCGTTGTATTAATAGTGAACGGCTTCAAGTGTTACAGGTTGAAAATAATCGGTTAAAATCCGAAATTGCCTTGTTAGGACAGAAAAAAAACAGCGTTAATTCATTACGTTATAAAGAAGCTTTGGTTTATTCGAGATATCCGTTTAATGACCGGACGAAACTTATAATTGATTTAGGATTAAATCAAGACATGAAAGAAGGAATGGCAGTGGCTTTGGCACCCGGCGTCCTTTTGGGGAAAATAATTAAAGTTAAAAACAATCAAAGCGAGGTTATGACTTTATTTGATCCGGAATGGAGAAGTAGCGTAAATATTGGTTCATCGCGCATCAAAGCGCTTCTTAAGGGCGGGAAGGAACCTCGATTAGAATTTATTCCCCAAGACGTTCAATTGAGCGGTGACGAAGAGGTTTTTAATGTTTCTCCCGAGTTTCCGATGAATTTTTCTTTAGGTAATTTAAGCGGTTTAAGCAATGTCCCCTATGAAATTTGGCGAACTGCGGATTTAAAAATTAATTATAATCCGGAAATTATTGAAAAAGTTTTAGTAGTTTTAGACTTTCTTTAATTATTTTTAAATCGTGTTTTTAAAAACATTAAATATTTTTTTAGGAATAATTATTATTGGATTTTCTGCTTTTTTTCTGCAGGAAACCGGCATTCTGGCTATTTACGGCATAAATCCAAATCTTATTTTAATTATTCCATTGCTCGTAATTTTTTTTCAGCAGAATTTTTATTTATTGTTTTTTTCCTTGATAACATTTATTTTGATTTTTTTCATGTTTATTTTATTTTGGCTGCCAGCTTTGTTTATTTTAGAGGGGTTGATAATTATTTTTTATTTTTTCAAAAAGATCTTAACAGGGAATAAGTTAATAGATTTTTCAATAGGAATTATTTTTATCACAATTTCTTTTTATTTTATAATGGCTATTCTTGGCGGATATAATTTTTTAATTTGGCCGGCGATCGCCGAGATTTTTTACAATCTTATTGTAGGATTGATTTTGTGGTTTTCGCTTTCAAAAATTTTAAATTTTTATGAAAAAAAGACTTGATTTGGAGGATATTTTAACCGATAGAGTTGTTGAAGAGGATTTTTTAGAAGTTCCTTTAGTTGATAAGGTTTTTAAAGTTTTGTTTTATTTGATTTTGATATTAGCGGCGTTTGTTTTAGTTCAATTTGGCAATTTAGGTCTTGGCCAGCACAGCTTTTTTCAAAAAAGAGCTTTCAATAATATGGCCGACATTAAAGTTCAACCCGCGCCGCGCGGCATAATTTTTGATCGTTTTAACAAAGCCTTGGTCAATAACGAGCCGTCTTTTAATATTTTTTTGGTTCCTCATGAATTGCCGAATGATGCAGAAGGAAGACGCAAGGCAATAAATGAAATGGCCGAGATTCTTAACATTGATAGCGCGGTTATTTTTGATAAATTATCAGAGAAAGATTGGAGTTTAAGCGAAAAATTATTTTTGACCAATGAGCTTTCTCAAGATCAGCTTGTTTCACTTTCTTCTAGAAAAATTAATGGTTTGAGCATAGAAGCTGCTTTTAAAAGAGTTCATGCCGAACCGTTTGTTTTTTCTCACATAATTGGCTATACCGGTCTTGTTGATAAAAATGACATTAATAAGAATCCTAATTTGACTATTGATGATGTTATTGGCCGGTCTGGGTTGGAAAATTATTACGACAGTTATTTACGCGGGGTAAATGGTGAAGAAATTTCTTTTCGTAATGCCAAAGGGGAGCTTCAAGAAGAAAGGCAGTCTCGTCTTCCGGGGGGCGGGCGGGATATAAAAACTTTTATTGATGCCGACTTACAGGAATATTTTTATGAGCGGTTAAAAGAAAGCTTGAATTCGCTTGGCCGTAATATTGGCATTGGCCTTGCTTTTAATCCGCAAAACGGCGAAGTTTTGGCCTTGGTCGGTATTCCAGGTTTTGATTCTTTAAAAGTATCTCAATTTTTAGACGAAGCCACAAAACCTTTTTTTAACCGCGCAGTTAGCGGACTTTATAATCCCGGTTCAACCATTAAGCCTCTTGTGGCTTTAGGCGCTTTGGTTGACGGCGTCATTGACGCAAAAAAACAGATTTTTTCTGCTGGTTTTATTGAAATACCTAATCCTTATAATCCAGATAATCCCAGCCGTTTTGTTGATTGGAAACCTCATGGTTGGGTTGATGTTTATTCGGCCCTTGCGAGATCAAGCAACGTTTATTTTTATGAAGTTGGCGGCGGGTTTAAGGATCAAAAGGGTTTGGGAATTTTAGGATTAAAAAAGTGGTGGCAGCGATTTGGATTGGATAAAAAAACCAGCATTGATTTGCCGGGCGAAGAAATTGGTTTTCTGCCTGATCCGGTCTGGAAAGAATCAGTAAAAAAAGATCCGTGGCGTTTGGGCGATACTTACAACGTTTCGATTGGCCAGGGAGATTTATTGGTGACGCCGGTTGAATTATTAAATTATATTTCTACTATCGCCAATGGCGGGAAAATATATAAACTGCGGATCGTTAAGTCAATCTTAGACGACAAGAATAAAATCGATGAAACTTGGAATAGGCCGATAATAATATCTGATTTAGGAAATATTCTGGGAGATAAACTTCAAGAAGTTCAGCGTGGAATGCGCGAAGGGGTAACAAAAGCATACGGCACTTCTTATTTTCTTCACGATTTGCCAATATCAGTTGCGGCAAAAACTGGTACGGCGCAAGTCGAAAATAACGCCAAAACTAATGCCTTTTTCGTGGGGTACGCGCCCTATGAAAATCCGGAAATTGCTATTTTAGTTTTAATTGAGAATTCGCGCGAAGGAAGTTTAAATACCGTGCCGGTGGCTTACGATATTTTTCTGTGGTATTATAACAATCGTCTTAAATCAAAAACAAAATGAGAAAAACAATTATGGAAAATGTTTATTTAACGGAGGAGCGTTATAACGCTATCGTTGAAGAATTAAAAGAATTAAAAACCAATGGTCGGAAACAAATTGCTGATCGCTTAAAGCACGCCAAGGATTTTGGCGATTTGTCGGAAAATTTCGATTACCAGGAAACGAAAGAAGATAAATCGCGGCTTGAACAAAAAATTGTTGAGCTTGAAGAAATATTAAGACGGTCAAGTATTATTAAAAAATCTGACAGCAGTTTAGTAGTCAGGGTAGGTTCTAAGGTAAAAGTAAAAAAGAATAAAGAAATTTTAAGCTATTCAATTGTCGGTTCTAATGAAGCAAAACCAGGCGAAGGTTTGATTTCTAATGAATCGCCGCTTGGCAGTTTGCTTCTAAAAAGGAAAGTTGGCGAAGTAGTTAAATTAAACATTTCAAAAGGCGGGGTTATTTACGAAATTTTAAGCATAGATTAATTTTTCCCCAAATTTTGGAAGACTAGTTTATTAATTTAGTTTGTATTAAAATATATATTACAGGCGTTTTTTATTTTATGTTGGAAGATTTAATAAAAGAACGGGAACGAAAACTTGGTAAATACCAATATTTTAGTGATCCTTATCCTGCAGATTCAAGGCGTGATTTAGTTTTAAAAGAAGCAAAAGATTCTTTTGTCAAACTAAAAAAATCCAAAAAATCGATTTTCCTTACTGGCAGGATAAGAGCTTGGCGCGATCAGGGCAAAATCATTTTTGCTGACATAGAAGACGAAAGCGGAAAATTTCAGTTGGTTTTGGATCAAAAACATTTAGATAAATTTGATTTGGTAAAAGAAACTTTTGATGTTGGTGATTTTATTGAAGCAAGAGGCTTAATGTACGAAACAAAGCGGGGAGAATTAAGTCTTTTGGCAACAAAAGCCAGATTATTGGCAAAAAGCTTGCGTCCCATTCCCCAAGATTGGTACGGTTTGGAAGATATTGAAACGCGGTTAAGAAAACGGTATTTGGATTTACTGATTAATCGCGAAGTGCGCGATTCATTCGTTAAGAAAGGAATTTTTTGGGACGCGATAAGAAGTTTTTTAAAAAATAGCGGATTTCTTGAAGTTGAAACGCCGGTTTTTGAATTGGTGCCCGGCGGCGCCGATGCCGAACCTTTTGTGACTCATCACAATGCTTTGGATCGGGATTTTTATTTGAGAATTTCTTTAGAATTGCCGTTAAAAAAACTTTTGGTCGGCGGATTTGAAAAAGTTTTTGAAATAGGCCGGATTTTTAGAAATGAAGGCATTGACCGGGAACATTTGCAGGACTATACCCAAATGGAGTGTTATTGGGCTTATGCTGATCATGAAAGTATGATGAAGTTCATTGAGAAAATGTATAAAACCGTGATTAAAAAAATCCTCGGTAAAACCACTCTTTTTATTCAGGGGAAAAATATTGATTGGGGTAAAAAATGGCCCAAAATTGATTATTATGAAGTTTTTAAAAAAGAGACCGGAATTGATTTAGATATAGTAAAAACAGAAGAACTCAAAGAAAAAGCCAAAAAACTAGGATTAAAAATTGAACAAGGATTTGGCCGGGGACGTCTTATCGATCTTATTTACAAAAAACTCGTGCGGCCAAAACTTGTAAATCCATGTTTTTTAATTGGCCATCCGATTGAGATTTCGCCTCTTGCCAAAGCAGATTCTAAAAACCCTAAAAAAGTTCTCCGCTTCCAGATACTTGCTTTTGGGAGCGAACTTGGCAATGGTTGGTCTGAAGTTAATAATCCAATAGATCAAAAAAAGCGTTTTGAAGAGCAAATGAAATTGCGGGCAGCCGGTGATAAAGAGGCCCAACGGTTTGATGAGGATTTTATTGAGGCATTAGAATACGGCATGCCGCCAGCAGCTGGATTTGGTTTGTCAGAAAGACTCTTTGCGGTTTTGGTTGATAAGCCAATAAGAGAGACGTCGCTTTTCCCACTAATGAAGGAAGAAAAATAAATATACACAAATATGCTTGATATTAATGAAATAAGAAAAAACACGGAGGCAGTAAAAGAAGGATTAAAGAAAAAAAATATCGATCCGAAGTTAATCGATAAATTTTTAAGATTTGATGCTGAATGGCGAACAAAAACCGCGGCTTTAGATCAATTAAAAGCGGAGCAGAATGCTTTAAGCAAAGAGCTGGCTTCTAATAAAAGCGAGGAATTAATGAGCCGCGCCCAGATTTTAAAAAAAAGAGTTCAGGAAATTTCTAAAGAGCGTGACGAGGTTGAAGAAAAGCGTAATGAGGCGTTTTATAAACTGCCTAATCCGCCTTTTGAAGACGTACCTGTTGGCAAAGATGAAAGCGGCAATGTTGTTTTGCGGGAAGTTGGGGAAAAAATAAAATTTGATTTTGAACCAAAAGATTATCTTGCTTTAGGCGAAGCTTTGGACATCATTGATGTTGAGCGGGCGGCTAAAGTAAGCGGCAGCCGTTTTGGCTATTTAAAGGGCGCAGCCGTTTTATTGGAATTTGGTTTAATCAAACTTGCCTTTGATATTTTAATGCCAAAAGGTTTTATTCCGGTTGTGCCGCCGGTCATGATTAAAGATACAATGATGCGGAGCATGGGTTATATTGATAGGCGGGAAGATCAGGACGAAACTTATTTTTTTGAAAAGGACAAACTTTATTTGGTTGGTACTTCCGAGCAGTCAGTTGGGCCGATGCACGCTAATGAAATATTCGAAGAAGAAGATTTGCCCAGGCGTTACGTTTCTTTTTCTACTTGTTTCAGACGGGAAGCCGGTTCCTACGGAAAAGACACAAAGGGCATTCTTCGCGTCCATCAATTTGATAAAGTTGAGATGTTTAGTTTTTGCCATCCGAGTAAATCTTGTGAAGAGCACGAGTTTCTGCTCTCAATGGAAGAAAAATTAATGCAGCTTTTGGGGCTGCCCTATCATGTTTTAAAAATTTGCACTGGCGATTTAGGAAATGTAGCGGCGGCAAAATACGATGTGGAAGCTTGGTTTCCGGGAGAAAATCAGTATCGAGAAACTCATTCTACTTCTAACACAACTGATTATCAGTCGCGGCGCCTGAATATAAGATTTAAACCAAAAGATAAGAAACAAAAAAATCAATTCGTTCACATGTTAAATGGTACTGCTTTTTCGCAAAGACCGATTCTTGCGATTATGGAAAATTGTCAGACAAAAAATGGAACAATTAAAGTACCGGATGTTTTGCGGGAGTTTGTTGGGAAAAGCGAGATAAAATGAGCCAGATGGGCAGATAGCACAATTTGAAAGAAGTGTGCTATTATTTTTATATGAACCGTAAATTTTTACTGCCCCTCTTTATTTTTTTGTTTGGTACCGGAGGTATTTTGTTTTTAGCTGATGCTCAGGTATCAAATACAGACATTATTCCTCCCAATATTACTATCACTAATCCGATCGCTAATTCAGTTGTTTCAAATACTGTTAATATTACTGCTTTTGCTACCGATATAATAAAAGTCGCTGGGGTTAAATTTTTTGTTGATGACAAGACAATTGGTTATGAGGATTTTTATCCCCCATATTCTGCTTCTTGGTATACCAGAGATGTTAACAATGGATTTCATGTTTTAACAGCACAAGCAAGAGATTCGGCTGGCAATAAAGCAACTTCATCTATTTTTGTTGATGTTCAAAACGTTACAAGCACCAAATTTTCAATTAACGATCAAATCGTTGCTATTGCCAATATTTATGTTCGTCCAGAGCCATCCCTTTCTTCTAAGGCCTTAGCCATGCTTTTTAACGGCAGTAAAGGAACGGTCATGGGTGGTCCGGCCTTTGCCAGTAAATATTTCTGGTGGCAGGTCAAATTTGATAACGGTTTAACTGGCTGGGTAGTGGAGAATTATTTAATCAAACAAGCAGTTAGCGCTGTTTCTGTTTCGTCAACGCTTGCTATTGTTTCTTATTCAGTGGCAACGACAACAGTCAATACTGTCAAAATTATTTGGCAAACCAATATCCCTGCTGATGGACAGGTTGAATGCGGCACTTCGCTCGTTTCGATGAGTAGTACATTGATTTATTCTTCTTTTGTAACGACTCATGCGGTTTTCGTCTCCGGTCTTGTTCCTAACACTTCTTACATTTATCGTATAAGATCAAAAGATAAACTTGGTAATTTAGCTTTATCACCTTATGGCAATTTTACGACAAAAGTTTCTTCTGACAGTATTTCTCCCGTGGTTTCTGTTTCCTCGCCTTTAAATAATAGTGTTATTTATAGTACCTCGTCGTTAGTGGCCCAGGCCTCTGATAATGTGAAAATGGGCGGTGTTCAATTTTTTATTGATGGAAAAACTATTGGTTCTGAAGATGCTACATTGCCTTATAGCGTTGTTTGGGACAGCAGGACAGTATTGAACGGTTCTCATGTAATTACAGCTAAAGCTCGGGACGCCGTTGGTAATCAGTCTTTTTCTGATCCGGTATCAATTATAGTTGATAATAAACTAAGCACCAAATTTTCAATTAACGATCAAATCGTTGCTATTGCCAATATTTATGTTCGTCCAGAGCCATCCCTTTCTTCTAAGGCCTTAGCCATGCTTTTTAACGGCAGTAAAGGAACGGTCATGGGTGGTCCGGCCTTTGCCAGTAAATATTTCTGGTGGCAGGTCAAATTTGATAACGGTTTAACTGGCTGGGTAGCGGAGAATTGGGTTGTTAAAGCCGATATTATATCTCCTGTAATTTCTTTTATTTCTCCACAAAATAATAGTAATGTTTCTGGAACTGTGGCGATTTCTGTTTTAGCTACAGACAATGTCGGTGTTTATAGAGTCGAATTCTATAGGAATAATGTAATTGTCGGCACTGATTTTTCTTCTCCTTATGGTATTTTGTGGAATACAAAGGGGTTTGTTGCGGGTCAATATGTTTTAAATGCCAAAGCATATGATGCGGCTGGTAATGTCGGGGTTTCTAGTCTGTTAACAGTAAACATTCTTGGTTCCGGCGTTCTTGATACTATTTCTCCTTTTATTTCTATTACTTTTCCAACAAACAATTCTACAGTTTCAAGTACTGTTAATATTACTGCCAATGCTTCGGATAATATTGGAGTTCTTGGTGTGCAATTCAAGCTCGATGGCAGCAACTTGGGTCTTGAAGATATAACCTCTCCCTATTCTATTTCTTGGAACACTGCATCTTCAACAAATGGAACTCATACAATTTTTGCTGTTGCAAGAGATGCCGCTGGAAACATTTCTTCTTCCAGTGTTACTGTGGATGTTTTAAATTCAGTTAGCAGTACGTTCAGGATTATTAATCATGATTATCCAAGAATTCTAGATCATCAGTGGGGTGGGGGTAATGCTGATTGGTTCAGCAGATTTGATTTAATTAAAGTTCCGCCAACCAAAGTTAATAATCAGATTACATCTAATATTAATGTAATGCAGCAGTTAAAGGTTAAAAATCCAAATACAATTACTCTTGCAACAACCGATTGGAACGGGGGAGGATATTTACGTACAATTGAATCTATGAATAATATTCCACCAGAGTGGAGATTAAGAAGGAGCGATGGTAGTTATATTCTTGCTTATAGCACTACATATATGGCCGATATTACAAATTACGGTGTCAGAATTACTGAAACAGTAAACGGATATGCTGTTAATAACGAAAGGTATAATGAAGCTTTGCCGCGTGTTATAGCTGAAACAACCGATTGGTCTTTATTTGATGGTGTTGCCAGTGATGGTTCGCATCCATTTCCATGGAAAGCAAATGGAGATATTGATATTGATAGAAACGGCGTAAATGATTACACAGAACATGGTGAAGCATGGATTAAGCAAAAATGGTGGGAAGGACAAGATGCGGCACGTAATAAATTAAGAGACTATTATCAACAAAAATTTGGGAGCAGAGATGCCAAATATATTACATACTGGACAGTTGGAACAGGCAGTAATACTGGAATGTCAGTCACTACAAGCAATGGCGTTGGTTGGGAGGCTATGTTTATAAATTCTCCAACATCATTTTCGAGTTGGCCCAGCATTATAAGCCAATGGGAGAGCACCGGGCCTTTACCAAGAATAAATTATGTAACTGGTGACTTGATTTATGATGACTCTAACTACTACGATTATCCTAATACTCCATCACGTCCAAAAGAGTATTATAGATTTTTTAGATGGACTCTTGGAATAGCATTATTGAATGATGTTTATTATGCAGCCAGTGAGAATGGAGGCCGATGGCGTAACTATTATGATGAATTTGATACTGCGCTTGGTTATCCTAAAGGTGCTGCTCATAAATTAAGTAATAGTGCATATATCAGGTGTTTTGACAATGGTGCAGTACTTGTGAATCCGACAAATGCAGCAGTAACAATAACAAATACACAATTACAAGCATATTCAGAATGTACAGGAACATACTACAGATTCAAAGGAAACCAAGATCCTAACTGGAACAACGGGGTATTATTTGATAGTGTCACGCTAATAAGCACTGTAGCAAAAACCAAAAGTGGATCTACTCGCCCTCAAAATGTTGGAGACGCGATAATACTACTAAAAACTCCAAGGACTGTTGTTTCAGATATTATTATTGATAATGTATATTCAGGAACATCTGCTGGTTCTGTTGAAGCAACATTAAGCGGATTTACATATGATAGTGAAGCACAATTTAGTTCTACTAATCCTTTATGGGCCACAGCTCGTTGGGATGGTGGTTCGGATACGCTTTTTTCAGGTGCGTATAGTCGTGGGCATTATGCACCAGCAGGCTCGGGTAGTGCAACAGCAATATTTAAACCGACAATAAATGTTCCTGGACAGTATGCACTGTACGAATGGCACGGATGGAAAGGATCTTCAAGCAGTAGTTATACGGAAGCATCAAATGTTCCTGTTCAAATAAAACATGCTGGAGGAACAACCAATTTAGTTATCAACCAACAAATTAATTACGGACAATGGAATTTACTTGGAACATATACATTCAATAATGATGGAACGTCTCAAGTTTCGCTTTCCAACAACGCAAACGGATATGTTATTGCTGATGCATTTAAATTTGAGTATATTGGCCTGTAGAATACGACTGTTAATTTTTAGAAAACAAAAACGCCCTTTGGGGCGTTTTTGATTTTCTCAAGTATTGTCGTAGAATAAAAATAATGGTTTTTAATAATCATTATAAAACTTGGATAGAAATAGATAAAAAATCAGTAATTTCTAACATTAAGACTTTTAGATTGATTCTAAAGCCAAAAACTAAGCTTTTTGCGGTTGTAAAATCTAACGCTTATGGCCATGGTTTGATTCTTTTTTCTGGTTTGGCTGATAAGTTGGGAGTTGATGGTTTTTGCGTGGACAGTATTATTGAGGGTCGGAAGCTTCGTGCGGTTGGAATTAAAAAACCGATTCTTTGTCTTGGTCCAACTCTGCCCGGTCTTTTTGAAGATGCGATAAACGGCAAAATCATTCTTACTATTTCGAATTTAGAAGCGCTTTCAGCTTTTGCAAAGAGCGGCAAATTTACTAATTTTCATATAAAAATAGATACAGGAATGCATCGGCAAGGTTTTTATTTAAATGAAATTCCCAAGGCATTGAGAATTATTAAAAATCCAAAATCAGGATTAGGTAGTTTTTTGAAAGGCATTTATACGCATTTCGCGGCAGCAAAAGATGTAACTTATCCTAGTTATACGCTTCGCCAGCTTAATAAATTTGAGGAAGCAAACACACTTTTTAAAAAAGCAGGTTTTAAAAATCTTTTAAGGCATGCGGCGGCTACGGGAGGTGCAATTCTTTATCCTCAGTCGCATTTTGATTTTGTAAGAATCGGTGCCGGGCTTTATGGATTTTGGCCGACAAGAGAAACAAAAGTTCAGCATCAATTAGTTTTAAATCGTAAACTTATGCTTAAGCCAATTTTAAGTTGGCGATCAGTAGTTAGCGAAGTAAAAGATTTGATTCCCGGAGATCTTGTTGGTTACGATTTAACTGAAGAAATAACCAAGCCTGTTACGGCCGCTATTATTCCAATCGGCTATTGGCATGGTTTTTCTAGGGCTCTTTCTGGCTGTGGTCGAGTCTTGATTAATGGTTTGTCGGCAAAAGTACTAGGCCGCGTTTCAATGGATCTATTAACAGTTGCTTTGCCGCGAGGTTTAAAAGCAAAAATTGGTGACCGGGTTACTTTAATTGGCAGAGATAAAAAAGAAATTATTCGAGCTGATGATTTGGCGGAAATTACAAATGGTATTAGTTACGAGGTCATCACAAGATTGAATCCGTTAATCGAAAGGTTTCTTGTTTAGTTTTTTGTTTTTTATGCCTAGCGCTGCGACTTTAATGGATTTATTTAATTTTTCTGTTATAACCGGGCATGTCCGGTAGTAGAAATTTGATCAATTCGCCGTAGGCGAATAAAAGGTTTTTAAGGAATTATGAAAAAATGGATATAAAATGCAATAATTATAGAATAAGTCGAAAATATAAAAATTAATCAAATTTCTACTACCTGGCATGTTTAAAGATCTGCATGATCAGCAAGATATTTTAAGCAAGAGAAAAAAACATTCTAGAATTTTTTATTTTTACGGTTTTTTAGGTTTTTTGTTTTGTTTTGTTTTGGCCGGTGTCGGCTTGTTTTATTTTATCGTTAACAGTAACTTTTTTAAAGTCAAAGAAATTAATATTAGTGACGTAAGATTAATTTCAAAAGATCAAATTTTAACCGCCGTGATTTCTAAAAAAGTCAGCACTGGTTGGCGTGCTTGGCTTGGGCCAGATAATATTTTATTTTGGCTTGGCAGGGAACCAGTTGGTTTGGATGAATCGTTAGCGATTCTGGCGGATTTGTCTTTGGCTGTAAATTTGCGGCAAAAAAAGGTTTCAATCACGGTAGAAGAAAGAGATTTTGTTGGTGTGTGGTGCGGTTCTGGCGGTCGTTGTTTCGCTTTTGACGAAACAGGGATAGTTTTTTCTTTGGCGCCCAAAACTTCAGGTAATTTAATCTTAACAATACAAGACGAGAATGAGAGAGAAATGAATTTAGGTCAGAGGGTATTGCCAGACCCATTATGGTTTAAAAATATGACAATCATTCTTTCGGCATTGAAGGAAGCTCAATTTTTGCCGGCAGACGTTTTAATAAAAAATTATGAATTGAAAGAATGGGAGGTTAAGTCTCATTTAGGACCTAGTTTTTATTTTAGTTTTGCTTTTGTGCCTGGAGATTTGCCGGTTGTCCTGAAAAATTTGGCCGGGCGTATAAATTTCAGTAAGATTAGCTATCTTGATTTTCGCGTTTCCAACCGAATTTTTTATAAATAGGCTTGGATATGTTAATATTAAATTAAGCAGTATTATGAAGCATCCGATATTTTTTGAAAAACAAGCTTTTACTTTGGTGGAAATTTTGGTTTATATTGCAATTTTTTCAATCGGAGCAACTTTTCTTGTTGGTATTTTAACAGTAGTTACAAAAATTGAATTAAGGCAAACGTCTTCTAATGAAGTAAATCAACAAATTGCTTTTGTTGCTAATACTGTTCAGCGGTTAGTAAGAGAATCTAGTTTGATCGAAAATCCAGCCGGGATTTCTAGCTCAACTTTGGTTTTAAGAATGGCGTCTTCGACCCGCGATCCTTTAAAAATATTTTTTGATGCCTCAAGCAGTCTTTTGTATTTAAAAGAAGGAGCGAACAACGCCGTTGCCCTTACTAATAACAAAGTTAAAGTTACAGAATTTTTTGTTACAAAATATGAAAATCCCGGGAGTCAGGCTTTAGTTCAAATAGATTTTACCCTCGATTATAATACGGACAGATCTCAGTCTAAATTTTCTCGAACTTGGCATAGCGCCATCGGTAGAATTTCGGCGGCAACATTTGACGATAATATTATTCCAAGCAGATCGGATTATAATATTGGGCAGATTACCGCAGAAACTTGGCAGAGATTATATTTGGGTCCGGGCAGTAATGGGTTTCCTTCTTATACTTTTGGCGGCGATTCTGATACGGGCATTTTTAATGGTAATGGCGGCGGGATTAATGTTTTGAGTTTTACCACTGGCGGCACAGAAAGAATGAATATTAATGGAAGTGGTAATATAAATATTTTATCAAGCGCAAAAATAAAATCTTTGTCTGATATTTTTGTAGTTACTTCAACGGCCGGCTTTATTCTAACTTCACCCAACGGTTCTTGTTTTCGTCTTGGTATAAGTAACGGGGGGAATATAACTACGAGTTCTATTACTTGTCCTTAACGCGATATTGGCGGATAATTAATGATGTTTATTAGCACTTGACTTTAGCGAGTGCTAATCCTATACTTTTTCTATGAGATTAAATAATCGTCGGGAAACAATATTAGAAGCGTCGGTCAGATATTTTATAAAGACCGGGGAGTCGATAACTTCTGAGCGACTTTTCCGTCATTTTGACTTTGGCATTAAACCGGCAATGATTCGTTGGGAATTAAATGCTTTAGGTGATGAACATTATTTTTATCAAGAACGTCTTTCGGGCGGAAGATATCCAACAAATAAAGCTTATAGGTTTTTAGTTGACGAATTGATGGAAGAAGAAGTTGGGGATGTTTTTTTGAAGAATTTTAGATTATTATTTAATGAATTTATCGAGGGTAATAAAAAAGCTTTTGTGCGAGAATTGGCCGATTACCTAAAAATGTTAAGCGTCGGTTACGATTGTGAATCAGATTATGTTTACGAAAGCGGTTTAGATGAGCTTTTTGGTAAACTTGAGATAAAAACTAAAGATGATTTACTTCAAGTAGTGGAAGATTTCGAAAATTTATCTGACAGGTTAACTGATGGATCTGAGTGGTGGCGGGGAGAAAAGAAATGGCCGCAAGTTTTTATAGGTAGGAGCCCCTTCACTAAAAGCGAACACCTCTCGATAGTGGCAAGCAGGCTAGATAGTGGTAATGAAGAGTTTTTATTGATCGCGATTGGTCCAAGAAGAATGGATTATCAAAAATCTTTGAGACTGTTTAAAACTTTAAATAATTTATCAACCCCGTCTAAAAAATGATTTTAAAAATATGAACGAAGAACCAAAAGAAGAAAATAAAGAAATAGTTAATGACGAACAAAAGTTAGATGACGATTTAAAGGAAAAACTTATCCGTTGCGAAAAAGATCGCGATGAGTATTTAGAAGGATGGAAACGAGCTAAAGCGGATTTTATTAACTATAAAAAGGAAGAAACTAAACGGTTTGAAGAATTAATAAAGTTTGGCACGGCGGAGTTAATTCAGGAATTGGCGGCAATATTGGATAGTTTTGACTTTAGTCTTACGGTTTTAAAAAATGATGAGCCAGCGAGGAAAGGAATTTTTTTGATAAAATCGCAATTTGAAGATTTTTTAAAAAAGCACGGATTTTCTAGAATAGTTGTTTCTAAGGGAGATAAATTTAATCCCGTCCTTCATGAAGCAGTTGGGGAAATAGAATCAGAAGAACCCGAGGGCGTTATCTTAGAAGAGGTGAGCAGGGGCTATCGTTTATACGACAAAGTATTAAAACCTTCAAGGGTCATGGTTTCAAAAATAAAAGGTCAATCACAAATTAAAGAGTAATATAAAATATTAAAGTATTAAATTAATATGGCAAAAATTTTAGGAATAGATTTGGGTACTACCAATTCGGCGATAGCCGTTATGGAGGGTGGCGAGCCGCGCGTATTGGAAAATGCTGAAGGCAATAGAACTACGCCTTCTATTGTGGCAATTAATAAGTCGGGCGAGCGTCTGGTTGGGTTGCTTGCTAAGCGGCAGTCGGTGGTCAATCCGAAAAATACCATTTTTTCCGTCAAGCGGCTTATCGGTCGTAAGTTTTCCGATTCAGAAATCGAACGAGATAAGAACTGGTTGCCTTACGACATTCAAGCTTCGATGCAAGGCGGCGTTGAGGTAAAAATGGCCAATCGTTCTTATAAGCCGGAGGAGATTTCGGCAATGGTTTTGCAAAAATTAAAACTTGATGCTGAAGCAAAGCTGGGTGAACGAATTGAAGAGGCAGTGATTACCGTGCCGGCTTATTTTGATGATTCAGAACGTCAAGCAACGAAAAATGCCGGTGAAATTGCCGGTTTTAAGGTCCGTCGTATTTTAAACGAACCTACGGCGGCAGCTTTGGCTTATGGCTTGAATAAGGAAAAAAATGAAAAAATAGTAGTTTATGATTTTGGCGGCGGTACGTTTGATATTTCAATTCTTGAAGTGGGCGATGACACGGTAGAAGTAAAAGCGACTGGCGGTGATACTCATCTTGGCGGCGATGATTTTGACAAGCGCATTATCGAATATTTAGTCGCCGAATATAAGAAAAACGAAGGGGTTGATATCTCTAAGGATCCGTTGGCGCTTCAGCGTTTAAGGGAAGCGGCAGAAAGGGCAAAACACGAACTTTCGACCGCTATAGAAACTGAAATTAACTTACCTTACATTACGTCGGATTCTTCGGGTCCAAAGCATTTTTTAATGAAATTAACGCGTGCCAAATTGGAAGATTTGGTTCGTGATTACATTGAGCGTTCAATCATGCTCGTAAGAGATACGGTGACTGCTCCGTCTCCAAAGGGCGCCGGGCTTAAGCTTTCTGATATTGATGAAATAGTTTTGGTTGGCGGCCAAACAAGAATGCCGTTTATTCAAGAAGAAGTTAAAAAATTATTCAACAAAGAACCTCATAAAGGTATTAATCCGGACGAAGTTGTAGCGATTGGAGCGGCGGTGCAAGCCGGTATTTTACAGGGCGATGTTAAAGATATTTTACTTCTTGATGTGACTCCGCTTACTTTAAGCATAGAAACTTTGGGTGGCGTTGCGACATCAATGATCCCGAAAAACACGACAGTACCGACAGCCAAAACCCAAATTTTTTCAACAGCAGCCGATAGTCAGACTTCGGTGGAAATCCATGTGGGTCAAGGCGAAAGGCCAATGATGGCGGACAATAAAACCCTGGCTAGGTTTATTTTAGATGGCATTCCGCCGGCGCCTCGAGGTATCCCGCAAATTGAAGTGGTTTTTGACATCGATGCTAATGGCATATTAAAGGTAAGCGCGCTTGACAAGGCTTCTGGTAAGACTCAGTCTGTCAGGATTGAGGCATCAACAAGTTTGTCAAAAGAGGAAATAGAGAAATTAAAAAAAGAAGCAGCCGAACACGCCGATGAAGATCAAAAGAAAAAAGATGCAATAGAAGCAAAAAATCAGGCCGAATCTCTTGTGTATGTGGCGGAGAAAAGCCTAAGAGAAGCCGGAGACAAAGTTCCAGCAGAAATTAAAGACGCTATTAATCAAAAAATTAGCCGTTTAAAAGAAGTAAAAGACGGTAATGATGCGGAAGTTATTAAAACAGCGACCAGCGAGCTTTCACAAGAAATACAAAAAATAGGCGAGTCGCTTTATAAAAATAAAGGTGATGAACCAAAACAGCCAGAACCCAACAATAATTAGTCAATCTAAAGAAATTGAAGTCGACCAAAGTTTTTACAAGATTGTTATTCTTGGAGTTTTTGCTGCGGGTTTGAATGTTGCCGGTGTTTATTTTTTTAATCAATTTTTAATTACCGCTGAATCTGGCAATCTCATTTTAAGTTTAATTGCCGGCATTTTATTTTTAGCCTTAATTATTTTGCAGGTTTTTTTGATAAAAAGCCGTTTTCGGCTTGGTCTCTTAATGTTTGTTGAAGCTTTTGCGCCAGTTGTCCTTTTTTATTCTAGGTTTACTGTTTTTAATGAAATTCCCTTTCCTTTAGTTATTGGCGCGGTTATTTTTTTTGTTTTTTTGTGCGTTGCGTCAATGAGAGGGCATAGAACCTTAGCGAACAGTTTAAAGATTAAATTTTGGGTTGTGGCAAAATCAGTAACACCAAAAGCGACATCCGGTCTTTTATTGTTTTTTGCTGTTCTTATTTACCTTAATTATTTTAAGTGGGGTAATTTTAACGAAACTTTAGGTCAGCGGTTTGTGTCAGAATCTATTCGTTCAAGTGAAGCAGCAATAAGAATTTGGATTCCTAATTTTTCTTCTAATAAGCCAATTGGCGATACTATCAATGATTTTATCGAAAGTCAGTTAAAAAACATGAAAGCCGATAAAAGCGGCGATTTAAAAGTAAATTTTGATCAGTTACCTGAAGCAGCGCAAAAAATCATGATTGAAGAAGCTGCTAAAGGGATTAAAGGTTATTTGGGAAAAACCCTAAGTTCTTTTAATGTAAAAGATTCTTTAAGCGACGTAGTTTATCGTTTTCTTAAAAATTACGCGGAGCGTCTTTCCGCAACCAGTAAATCAATGGTTGGTATCGTGATTTCGCTTCTTATATTTTTTGCCCTTAAAGGGATCGCAGCGCTTTTTTATTGGTTTATCGAACTTATCGGGTATCTTATTTTTAAGTTTGTCCTTGTGACAAATTTTGCTCATATTAATTTAGAGACTCGAAGCCGCGAATTCGTGATTTTATCTTAAATATTAGAGAATGAACAAAGATTATTATAAAATTTTAGGCATTTCTCGTAATGCTTCGGAAGAAGATATTAAAAAAGCTTATCGGAAGCTTGCCCATCAATTTCATCCTGATAAAGCCGGTGGTAACGAGATAAAATTCAAAGAAATAAATGAAGCTTACCAAATTTTATCCAATAAAGAAAAGCGCGCTCAATACGATCGTTTTGGCCAGACTTTTGATGCGGGCGGATTTCAAGGTAGCCCGTGGGGAGGTTTTGGCGATGGTATGCAGTGGAACGTTAATTTTGGCGAAGGGTTTCCGGATTTCAATGATATTTTTGAAGGAATTTTTGAACAATTTGGCGGTCGACGGCGCCAAACTTATACGCGCGGTTCAGACATTGAGGTGGTTGCTCAAATTACTTTGGAAGAAGCTTTTCGTGGCGTGAAGCATAAATTGAATTTACAGACGTTTATTCCGTGCAAGTCTTGTGGGAGCTTGGGGTACGATAAAAGCCAAGGATTAAAAGATTGTACAATGTGTCGTGGGCGGGGCGAAATTCGTGAACAGCGGAAGACTTTTTTTGGCAATTTTTCTCAAGTAAGGATTTGTCCGCAATGTCATAGTCATGGCCAGATTCCTAATAAACCGTGTAGCCATTGCAGCGGCAGAGGAAAAGTATCTGGGACGCGGGAGGTTATTGTTGATATTGCACCTGGCGTTGAGAATGGTCAAATAATAAAAGTTGTAGGTATGGGTGAGGCGGGCGAAGGTGGTTCAAGCGGCGATTTGTATGTGGTTGTAAAAATTAAACCGCATTTGACTTTTGAAAGAAAAAAAAGCGATCTTTTTATGGCCAAAGACATAAGAATAATTGATGCTCTTTTGGGTAAGAAATTGGAAATTAAAGGAATAGATAACGAGATAATTCAAGTATCGATTCCGGCTGGTTTTAATTTGCGGGAAAAACTTAAGATCGGAAATAGAGGCATGCCCAAACTCGGTATTTTTGGCAGTGCTTCACGCGGCGATCTTTATATTGCTTTTAATATAAAGGTGCCTAAGTCGTTATCGCAAAAAGCCAAAAGACTTCTGGAGGATTTAGATGGGGAATTATGAAGTCAGCCCCGCCGTAGAAATTCAATTTATTCCATCCACAAGCAAAAGGATTAGAGTTATAAACAGCCGAATTTTCACTAACGGTGTTGACAAGGAATTATAAGGCATTAAACTATTATTATCCGTAGACAGTGGGCGTCCTAAATAAGGATTAAGACCCGCCGAGGAATAAATTTAGTTTTAAATTTAGTTTTTAAGTCTGCGGCCAAAAGGTCGCATTTTAGTTAAAAAATATGGCTAAAACAAAGACGCAAAAGATTAATCAGGTTAAAAGCGGCGCGGAAGAGTTAAAGAAAAATCAAACAATAATTCTTACAGATTTTACTGGTCTTACTGCCAATGAAATGAACGCTTTAAGAAAAGTTATTCGTTCTTTAGGCGGTGTGTTTCGAGTGATTAAAAAACGTCTTCTTAAGATTGTTTTCGAAAAAGAAGGAATTAGACTTAATCCGAAAGAATTTAACGGGCAAATGGGGGTAGTTTTTTCACCAAGAGATATGATTGAAACCGCGGGTAATGTTTATAATTTTGCCAAGCAGAAAAAAGATTTTTTGAAAATTCTTGGCGGTTTTGAAGTTAAAGAAAAGAAATTTATTGAAGGAATAGATGTTAAAAGAATTGGGCAATTACCGTCCCGCGAGGTTCTTTTGGGTCAGGTCGTGGGAATGCTTACGGCACCTATTAGAAAGTTTTTGTTTGTGTTAAATCAAAAGTCGAGAACCCAGCAGTGAAAACTCGATTTCAATTATGTTCTACGTATATGTACTTCAAAGTTTAAGAACAAAAGAATTGTATACGGGTTACACTTCGAATTTGAAGAAGAGATTAGAAGAACACAATTGCAGTAGAAATATTTCTACAAAACACGCAATCCCTTGGAAATTGATTTATTACGAAGCTTGTTTAAATATTCTTGATGCAAAACGCAGAGAGAAGTATCTAAAAACAAGCCAAGGCATAAAATTGATGCAACGTAGATTAAAAGAATATTTTTATTCATATAAATATCGAGTTTCTACTGCTGGGGAAAAATCATAAATTAATTAACTATGGATAAATTTAAAGATATAATTGAAAAAATTGAAAAGCTTTCTGTGATTGAGCTTTCCGAGCTCGTGAAAGCTCTTGAGGAAAAATTTGGGGTTTCTACTTCGCAAATGGCAGTAGCAGCGTCGGCGTCGGGTACCGACAGTGCGGCAGTCGGAGAAGAGAAAACTTCGTGGAACGTGCTTTTAAAATCAGGCGGCGAGCAGAAAATTAATGTTATTAAAATAATCAAAGAAGCGACTGGTTTAGGGCTTAAGGAGTCAAAAGATATTGTTGATGGTGCGCCGAAGGTTGTCAAAGAAGGATTAAAGAAAGAAGACGCGGAAGAATTGAAAAAGAAATTGGAAGCAGTGGGAGCGGTAGCGGAACTTCAATAAAACAATAATATTCTTCGTTCATAAAATGCCTTTGAGCGTTAAAACTAAACTCGTTCGCACGCTGCTCGTCACCCTTTCGCCTTACGGCGGGGGTCCTGACTCGCGGACGCGGCTCACTCGTTGGTTTTGAAACGCTCGCCGGCAATATTCACTCAGAATATTCTTGTTTTATATAAGAGTAAGGCATGGATGAGAAAAACGTCATAATTTGCATATGGCGTTTTTTTGTTTTATGTTGATATTACGATGATCTTGGGCAATTAGTTCAGTGGTAGAACGTTCGCTTCACATGCGAAAGGCCGCTGGTTCGATTCCAGCATTGCCTACAGAATAAAACTATGGAAGAAAAAACAAAAATATGAGTTTTTTCAAATTTAACAAAGAAATAAAGACAGAAGATTTAAAACTTTCAGATTATGATCAAATTTGGACAAAGTTTTGTTTTCTTGATGAAACGGGAAATCTCAATAATCCCACCGATCCATTTTTTACCGTCGGTATTCTAAAATTGAGTCAGCCGTATTATTTGTTGAATAAATTACAATATGAAAGGAGTAAGAAAAATTTTCACGACGAGCTTAAATTTAATAAGCTTTCAAGGAAGAATATTGAATTCGCGAAATTTGCTGTTAATGCTCTTTTTGATGCCAGGAGCATTTATTTTTATTCTTATTCAATAGATAAAGAGGGTGCGTATTTCCAACGAGAATTTTCCGGTGATCCGTGGCAGGCATATCAAAAAATCACTATTCGATTATTGAAAGATGTTGCACTTGCGCCGAAAGAAATTCTTATACTTTTGGCCGATCATGTAACTGTTCCCAAAAATATTCGTTTTGAGGTAGATGTAAAAAAGGAAGTGAATAGTTCTTTGAAAAGATTGGCGCTTGCTGGTGTTTGTCGTCTTGATTCGCGATCAAACGACCTTTTACAACTTGTTGATATTATGATTGGTGCAATTAGTTACGATTTGAAAATAGCGACTAGAGCTATAAAAGGAGACGATGAGAATAAGGCAGATTTGCTTAGTTGTTTGAAACAAAATCTTGGCACGAATGAATTTATCTCCGGTTTTAAGAATAGAAATTTTGACATCTTTGTTGATAAAGATATGAGATTGCGTTTGTCGCTTAAAACAAATGAAAAAGGGCCATCGTCCTAACGGTCGACGCCCTTTCTCGATACTGTATTATTAGTATATACTAACTTTTTTAAAAAGCAAGGTTATCCACAGGTACCGCAAAACGTGGAAAAGTTTATTAAATGAACAAAAAACGAGAAATTAAGCTTTTGAAAGTAAAAATATGGATGGGAATAATTTAGAAAAGAAGTAGAAAATGACGTGACGTATAAAAAGCATTCTTTAGATAATCACAAAAAATGAAAACTTGGCTCAAAGAAAACAGAAAAGGAATATTAGGTATAATAGTATTTTTTTTGATAATATTTTCAGTATCAATCGGCGGGGCTTATTTAATAAAAAATGGCAATAGCGAAACAATATTACTTATTTTGTGTTTTTTAATTTTTGGAATCATTTGGTTATATATAGAAAAGAGAGAAACTAAAGAAAAATATAAACAACTATTACGTTACGCTTATAAGATTTATAAGAAGGAGGGGGCGAAAATCGATGAACGTGACTTTAAAGATTATACTTCGGCTGAATTTGAAGATTGTTTTGAAAATTGGTTAGAAGAGAAACGCGAAGAAAGTAATTAAAAATGTCTAGATATTACAAAAAACGATACGGTTATAGACGAAGATATTATGGGTACAACAAACGTAGAAGATATAACGATACGCCTTTTGAAGAATTATTGGATTTAATTTTTACTGGCCTGGGGTGGTTAATTTACCACACAATTAGAGGTTTAATATATCTTGCAAAACGAGCATGGAAATTAATTGGGGCCAAGAAAGGGATTGATGGCGATTCGAAGATTTATGTATTCGAACCAGTCGAAGAATTTGGGGCAAAAGAGACTGTCGCCACCATAAGCGAACCAACTATAGAAAATAAAAGACCGCCAGAACATGAACTATCAGCAGAAAAACCACGTTACTATAAAAAACAATCACTCCTAACTGCGGCGGAGGATAATTTTTATCAGGTTTTAGATAAGATTGCGAAAGAAAATGACTATATTATTTAAATGAAGGTGCGTCTAGAAGGTTTAATTGGTGTACGTTTTTACATTGAAAATAGATGGGGACTTCGCAATAGAATAAAATCTCGGGAAATTGACTTTGTTCTTTGTGAACACGATTCTAAACTAACCCCCATTCTTATTATTGAGTTAGACGATTCTTCGCATCAACGAAAAGATAGAATTGAACGTGACCAAAATCTTGACCGCATATTAAACGAAGCTGGATGGCCAATTTTACATGTTCAGGCTGCTTATTTTTACAATCCAAACGATTTATTAAGACAAATTAGGGAGAAATTAATGAGTAGTGGAGTGTAGTAAATTATTAATCGTTTACACATTATGGATAAAAAACTTCAGAAATTAATTCTTGGAATTATAAAAGCGGATAAGGGTGAGGCTAACCTGCAACACATTACTAATAAAGCAACTCGTAATTACTGGCCTAACGAGCAACCGTCAGAAGCTACAAATGTAATTATCAAACACCAACTAGATCTTCTTGAGAAGGAGGATAAACTTATTAAAAGAGATCAATCATCCAATATTTTCTACATCTTAACGCCTTTTGGATACCGAGAATTTGATTCTTGCTTGAAAAAAATCTGGTGGTTTATTCTTTACGATAAACATAACTTATTTATTCTTCTTTCGTTATTGATTAGCATTATTGCTTTAGCGGTCAGTATTTTATATAAAAAATAATAATGTTTTGTTTCGTGAGCGAAAAGTTGGCGTGAATATATTCCATCAAGATTTTATTTATTATGAGTTAGTAAATATTTCAAAATTCATCAGTTCATAACTTGTTGATAACTAAAAACTGAAAAATTAAAATAATCAGGAAATAAATGAATTTTCCTCCGACGTAAGGTCGGATTTTTTTGTTTTGTGAATTTTGAATTAATGGTGACTATGATATACTAAGTGTATAGAAGTGGGGAATTGTGGATAACTGTGTGGACAAGCCTCAATTCTGGGGATAACTAAAAAATAAAAATGCTTTTAGGAGAATATAAACATAATTTAGATATAAAAGGTCGGATGGCAATTCCGGTGAAATTTCGCGAAAAATTAAAAACCGGTGCCATTATTACGAGAGGTCTTGATCGCTGTCTTTTTATTTTCGGCGCAAAAGAATGGGAAATATTAGCGCAAAAATTAATTGCTTTGCCTTTAGCGCAAGCAAATTCGCGCGCTTTTGTGCGGCTTATGCTTGCCGGCGCAATGGATGTTCTGCTTGACAGTCAGGGCCGCATTTTAATACCGGATTATTTAAGGGGTTATGCCGGGCTTAAAAAACAGGTTATTGTAGCCGGACTTTATAATCGGATTGAAATTTGGGATGGAGAAGCTTGGCAAAAATATAAATCAAAGACTGAATCCGCGTCAGATGAAATAGCGGAAAAATTAGGCGAATTAGGAATCTAAAATGTTTGTTTTTCATAATTTATGATTCCTAGTTCAGTTCACAAGCCAGTTCTTTTAAACGAAGTAATAAATTTATTAAATCCTAAGCCTGGAGAATTTTTCATTGACGGAACATTAGGCGGCGGCGGACACGCGAGGGAAATTATAAAAAAGATTTTTCCGAACGGAAAATTTCTTGGTGTTGATTTGGATACCTCGGCAATTCAAAGATTTGAAAAAGAAACAGTTGGCAGAAGCGGAATAAATTTAGTTTGTGGGAATTATTTTGACTTGCCGAATATTTTAGAACGGAAGGCTTTGGGACGAGCCGACGGAATTTTTCTTGATTTGGGGATGTCGTCTGATGAGCTTGAATCATCTGGTCGAGGATTCAGTTTTAATCCGCAAGCCTACGATGAACCGCTTGATATGCGGTACGATTTAAAATCAAGAATAACCGCTGCGAATATTTTGAATGATTTTCGTGAAGAAGAGTTGTCGGATATTTTTCAAAATTACGGCGAAGAAAGACATTTAAAGAAAATCGCGAGAGTCATAGTCGAAGCGCGCAAGAAAAATAAATTTAGGAAAGTTTCCGATTTAATTCAGGTAATTTTATCGGTAGCACCCAGATTCCGAGGGCAGAGGACACATCCGGCGACAAAAGTTTTTCAAGCTTTGAGAATAGCAGTTAATGCCGAGCTTGATAACTTAGAGGGGGTTTTAAAAAATATCGATCGGATTTTAAAAAGCAACGGCCGGGTAGCGATTATTTCTTTTCATTCGCTTGAAGACCGTTTAGTAAAAAAACGTTTTAAAAATTTCGTTACCAACGGTTTAGCAGCCCTTTTGAATAAAAAACCAATCAAAGCAAGTCGGGAAGAAATAAAAAATAATCCAAGAAGCCGTTCAGCAAAATTAAGAGTAATAAAATTTAATTAAGATCTTCAAAACTTATGACCATTATTAAACCTCACAAAAGCAAGAATTTAAAGTATTTATTGGCCTTTCTCTTCGTGGTGTTTTTGGCGGTTGGTTTAGTTTATATTTTTTCATACAATTCTTTTGTTAATGCGCGTTACGAGCTTAAAGAATTAAAAAAACAAGTTGTTGAATTGCAGGCAATCAATGCCGATTTAAAAAACAAGTTTTACGACGTAGTTAAATCGGAAAAACTTCAGGCATTGGCTTTGGAGCGCGGTTTAATTCTTGAAAAACGGCCAGAATATATAAAAAGCAATCAATGGCTTTCAGACTTATCTCGTTAGCATTATTTTTTACTCTGCTTTTTAGCGCTTTAGGCCTTAAGCTTTATAAGCTGCAAATCGAAAAAAGCGCCGAATACATAGAACGCGCTCACGCGCAACAGGAAATATTGAAAGAATTAGAGTTTCGCCGCGGGCAATTTTTTTTCACTGATAAAAATAACGCTAATATATCAGTCGCCTTTAATAAAGATTATCCGGTCATTTATGCTTCGCCGGAAGATATTGAAGATGTAGAATTTTTTGCTGAAAAAGTTTCATCCGCTTTGGGTTTGGATCGGGTAAAATTAGCCGAAGATATAAAAAAGAGCGTCTCAAAACGTTTTAAGCCTATTGTTGAAAAAGCGACCGACGAACAAGTTAATAGAATCCGAGATTTAAAAATTAAAGGCATTTACGACAATGTAAAACAATATCGTTTTTATCCTTCTTATGAATTAGGTGCGCACGTTCTTGGATTTGTCGGCGTTAATGAATATTATTCAGAGCCGACTGGGCTTTATGGCGCAGAAAAATATTTTTCTGAAGATCTTGTAAGCGGCAAAGATATTAAATTAACAATTGACAGAGTTATCCAGGCTCGGGCCGAACAAGTGATTGATGAGCTTGTAAAAAAATTTGAGGCAGTAGGTGGAACAGTTATAGTTCAAGATCCGAAAACAGGGAAAATTTTAGCTATGGTAAGCAAACCGAGTTTTGACCCGAATAATTATAATAATTTTCCATTGGGATCTTTTCAAAATCCAGCCGTGCAATATGTTTATGAACCGGGTTCTGTTTTTAAGCCGCTTACCATGGCAGCGGGTATTGATACCGGGGCGTTTACCACGAGCACAACTTTTATTGATACTGGTTCGGTTACTTTAAACGGCAAAACAATAAAAAACTGGGATAACAAGGCTCATGGCAAGGTAACTATGACCAATGTTATTGAACGGTCTATAAATACTGGGGCGGTTTTTGCTGAGCAAAAAATCGGTAATAGTAAATTTCTGGAATATCTTAAAAAATTCGGCTTTGGTGAAAAAACAAATATTGATTTGCCGGATGAGGTTTATGGCAGTTTAAAAAATATTGAAAGAAAGGAAGTTCGAGCCATTGATTTTGCCACCGCTTCTTATGGTCAGGGGACATCAGTGACCCCCGTGCAATTAATAACAGCTTTTTCAAGTTTAGCTAACGGCGGTCTTTTAATGAGGCCATTTATCAATAGTGAATTAAAACCATATGTTGTGAGGCGAGTTATTGAAGAAAAAACAGCAAGTCAGGTAGTGGGCATGATGGAATTCGCAGTAGAAAAAGCAGGCGTGGCCACGATTCCCGGATTTAGAATTGTCGGTAAAACCGGCACAGCTTTTGTCCCCGATTTTGTGAAGGGCGGTTATAGCGAAGAATTTATTCATAGTTACGTTGGTTTTGCGCCTGTTACCGACCCAAAATTCGTTATTTTAATAAAACTTGATAAACCGAAAGCAGAATTAGCCGGGATGACAGTAGTGCCGGCTTTTAAAGATTTGGCCCAATATATATTAAACTATTTAAATGCAGCGCCGGATAAACTTGAAATTAACGACAATAAGAAGTAATTTGATTTTAGGAAAATACTTGTCCCATTAGAAGCAACTAAACTATTAAACTTATGAATACTAAGCATTTACCAATAAACATAAATATCAGACAAAAGGCCGTTGTATTACGGACGTGCTTTTTAAGCACGTTCTGCTTCTAACGGGATGAAATCTTTTCTTCTTAAAATTTTAAAGACGATATTGAAAATTCTTGCCAAATTAACTATTCGGCGTTACCGTCCGCAGATTGTGGGAATTACTGGCAGTGTTGGTAAAACTTCTGCAAAAGAAGCGACCCGGGCCGTGCTTTTGGGCTTTAAACGCGTCCGTTCTTCGCCCAAGAGTTTTAATAATGAATTGGGATTGCCTTTGAATATTTTAGGTGATTGGCGTAAAACCGGCGGGTTGTTTTTTTGGTTTGAAGTTATTTTGAGCTCAATTATGCAGCTTACGATTAAAAATCAGGACTATCCGGAAGTGCTTATTTTGGAATACGGTGTTGATCGGCCCGGTGATATGAGCTATTTATTAAGTATTGCGAGGCCGCATATCGGGGTTTTTACGGCCGTGGGAGAAGTGCCGGTGCACGTTGAATTTTTCAATGGTCCGGAAGGCGTGGTTAGAGAAAAAACAAAATTAATAAGTCAGTTGCCGGCAACTGGTTTTGCGGTTTTAAACGCTGATGACGCGGCAGTTTTGAGCGTGAAAGCTCAAACTCGGGCTCATGTTGTGACTTTTGGTTTTTTCAGCGGAGCTGATATGAGAATAGGCAATTTTAATAATTCTTTTGAAAATGGTCTTGGTGGCGCAGATTTTAAATTAACTTATGGTGGAAGTTTTGTGCCGGTTCATTTGAATGGTTCCTTGGGCAGGGTGCGGGCTTATTCTTCGGCTATTGCCGCGGTAATTGGTTTGATTTTTGGGATGAATTTAGTTAAGCTTGCGGAAGCTTTAAAACATTATGAATCGCCAGCAGGCAGGCTAAAACTCATTCCGGGGATAAAAGAAAGCATTATTATTGACGATACTTATAATGCTTCGCCTATTGCTATGAAAGAAGCATTGGAAACGTTTAAAAATATAAAAGCAAAACGCAAAATTGCGGTTTTGGGAGATATGCTTGAAATTGGAAAGTACACGCTTCAAGCTCATGAGGAAATTGGGAAAATGGCAGCGAAAATCGTTGATTTTTTGATTGTAGTCGGCATCCGCGGGAAATTTATTTCCGAATCGGCAATTAGAGCCGGTTTTCCCAAGAAATCAATTTCTGTTTTTATGAGCGTTCGGGATGCGGGTTTATTTTTACAGAGCAAAATAGAACGAGGCGATGTTATCTTAATAAAAGGCTCACAGGGAGTAAGGTTAGAAAAAGTTGTAAAAGATGTAATGGCTGAGCCGCAGGACGCAGAAAAACTTTTAGTAAGGCAAAATAAAGAGTGGCTTTCAAAATCTGGTCTTTACGAATAAAATTTTAGTGTGGGGGCCCTATCGTCCCGCGCACTAAATCCGTTTAACGGATTAGTACGGGATAAATCTAATGGCGTCATCGTCTAGTCCGGTCTAGGACATCGCCTTCTCAAGGCGGAGACCCGGGTTCAAATCCCGGTGACGCTACAAAAAACAGGAATTCCTTACCCGTCATATTTTGTACGTGAAGGTAATCGGAGATTTTCTTTGGAGCTACATTAGATTTTATAAACTAGTTCCCACCCCATCTCTTCTGGAAATCTTCCTGATATTATGGTAAAATGCGGTTATTAAGG
>JASEHZ010000029.1 GCA_030018585.1 Patescibacteria group bacterium
ATGAAATCACCTATCGATATGATTTGAGTGGATACAAGCTATTGAACTTTATTCGCCCCCCCCCAACCAAGAATAAAAAACCAGCCCCCATTCCCTAAAAAGAGCGAAAAGATTAAGATAATAAAAATAACCCAAATATTAATATTATGACTGAATGGCTTAAAAACTATCCAAAAAACAGCATTATTATCAAAGCATATGAATTTGCCAATAAAGCTCACGAAAATGAAAAACGGGCGAATGGCGATCCTTATATAATCCATCCGCTTAAAGTCGCGGAAACCGTCTATAATTGGCATTTTGATGAATCATCAATTGCCGCCGCCCTCCTCCATGACACATTAGAAGATACGCCCCATTCATTAAAAGAAATTATCAAAATATTCGGCCAGGAAATAGCTTTTCTTGTTGACGGCCTCACCAAGCTTGAAACCGTAAAATATCCAGGAGAAGAAACTAACGTTGAAAATTTACGGAAATTAATTATTTCTTTCAGTAAAGACTTAAGAGTTATCATCATCAAACTCGCCGATCGAGAACATAACATGAAAACTATCCAATACTTACCGCCAGAGCGGCAAAGACAAGTAGCTTGGGAGACTTACGAAATTTACGCGTCGCTTGCTCACCGACTAGGTATGCAAAATCTTGCGGGTGAACTGGAAGATCTGGCCATGCCCTATTTATATTCTGAAGAATATGAATGGCTTATTGATAATGTAACCGAACTTTTCGAAGAACGCCAACTCTATGCCGAACGTGTTAAACCGGAAATTTTAAAAATATTAAAAGAAAATAATGTTGAACCAGTCCAAATAGATTCTCGAGCCAAACGTTACGCAAGTCTTTATAAAAAACTGCTTCGTTACGATATGCAACTTGATAAAATCTACGATTTGATCGCGCTTAGAATTGTCGTGAAATCCGTTGAAGAATGTTACGCCGCTCTTGGTATTATCCATAAATACTGGCAACCCCTGCCTAGCCGAATCAAAGACTATATTGCCCGGCCAAAACCAAACGGCTATCGCAGCATTCACACAACAGTTTTTTGCCTCGATAATAAAATCACAGAATTTCAAATACGGACTTTAGAAATGCACGAAGAAGCAGAAATGGGCATTGCCGCTCATTGGGCTTATCAACAAATTAAAAGCTCTGAAAGACATAGAAGAAACTGGCTTGGAGTACAAAACCGACGCGAACTTTTATGGGTTGAACAATTAAGAAATTGGCAAAAAAACTTTTCAGACAAACATAATTTTCTAGAATCTCTCCAGGGCGATTTTTTCAAAGAAAGAATTTTTGTCATTACACCCCAAAACGATGTCATTGATCTGCCAGCCGGCTCGACGCCCGTTGATTTCGCTTATCAAATCCACAGCAAAATCGGCGATGAATGCGTTGGCGCGAAGATAAATAACAAAATTGTACCTTTGGATTACGAACTTCATTCTGGAGACCTAGTTGAAATTTCCACTCAACATGGGAAAAAACCATCAGCCGATTGGCTTAAATTCATTAAAACGGCATTGGCAAAAAAAAGAATCAAAAGTTTTACAAAAATTCAAAATAGAAAATTAAATAAAAAAACGGGAATAATTAATTTGGAGTTTAAAATCACCTGTGAAGACCGCCAAGGCTATCTTAAAGACTTAACTGAAGTTTTTGATACCGCTAAAATCAACATTGAATACCTAAACAGCCAAACTGACCAAAGGCATAAATTTACCAGCGTCACCGCAAGATGCGGAGTGTCTTCTAATTTTAAATTAGAAAAAATAATCCTAAAGCTCAAAAAAATTCCCGGTACGGTTGAAGTAAGTTATAAAATGAACCGCTAGCTGTTTAGATTTTCTTCTCCTAGTATTTTATCCAAAATCGATTGCCATTCTTCTTCAGAATAAAACTGGATGGTTATCTTGCCACGCTTGCCGTGCTTTGCGACTTTGACCGGCGCACCAAGTTTTTCTTCAAGCTGACGTTCCCAATAATTTTGTTCCGGCGAAACAATCCCTGGTTCTGAGATTTTATTTTGCAGTTCCCGAACCGTTGTTTTTTTCTCTAAAAGCCCTTCGAAAATTCTCTGTTGCTCATCAAAATCAATTATACTGACAAGCATTCTTGCCTGAGAATCATTAATCTTACCTTCATTTAAAGCGTCTTGTATTTTAGTAGGTAAATTAAGCAATCGCAGAGTATTAGCTACTGATTCCCTGCTTTTCCCGACCCGGCCAGAAATCTCTCTTTGAGTCATGCCAAATTCGTCTTGCAATCTGGCATAACCTTGAGCCAATTCAATGGAGCTTAAATTACTTCTTTGAAGATTCTCGATTAAAGCCATTTCCAGTCGCGATTTTTCTAAATCTATCTTTTTTATTATTGCTGGTACTCTTTCCAAACCAATTTTTTCCGCAGCCTTTAACCGACGTTCACCAGCTATCAACTGATATATAACATCAGTGCCATGTTCGGTTTCTTTAACCACTTTTGAGACAACAAGTGGTTGAAGAATGCCAAATTCCCGAATAGATTGCGCAAGCTCTTCTAAAGATTCCTCATTAAATTCTTTTCTCGGCTGATAAGGATTGGATTTTATTTTATCAACTTCAATATGAAAAATTGATTCACTATGAATTTGCTCCTTTTTAGAATGGGGGTGATAAACAATTTCTTCGGTTGCTCGAAAATCTTTTTCGTAAGGCGGCGGTTCCCGATGAATTGATCGTCCCTGATAAGGAAATGGGTAACTTTTTCCTATATGAGACGTAGACGGCGCCGTCCTTGTATGGTAAATTGGTTCTTTTTTTGTAGACGCTGGAGGCGCTACTAAAATTCCGGACTTATCGTCTAATGTTTTATGATGATTTTTTTTTGGTATTAATGATTCTAATCCTCTGCCAGCCATATATATAATTTTATACTAAAAGCAAAATAAAACAGAGGGGTTGATGGCCCGCTTAACGCAATATTTTCGTTCAAGTGATTATTTCGAGCAAATTTAATTATTTTTATATTAATTAAGAAAGAGCAACTCGAAATTATGAAGTACTTATATAGCGTCAAGCGTACCACTAACCTGCCTCTGTTTTATATAAACGCACGCGCGTTAGTTCGTAAAATAAGTAAAGGGCCGCGGGATAAGTCTTATACCGGCCGGATACAAGCGCTTATTCCACAAACACTTCAACTTAAATGACAAACCAAAAGCATAATACATCAGAGATATTACCGATTCAAGTGTGGATAACAAGAAAATAATCTAAGAAAGGCTGGTTTTATGAGAAATACTGTCATGACTAGTATTAAATGGTTCAACAATCTTATTTTGGGGCATTTCTACCCCCCAATTAATTCTCTAGCCAAACGTTCATAAGCCAAAGCTCCGGCGCTTTGAGGCGCGTAAAGCATGATCGGTTTTCTAAACTGCGGCGCTTCCGCTAAACTAATAGACCTGGGAATCTCAACATCAAAAACATGATGCGGAAAACGCCGCCGCACTTCTTTAGCGATTTCCCGCGAAAGCCGCTCACGCTTATCATACATTGTAAGAAGCGCGCCTAAAACTTTGAGCGGATGGCCTAAATTATCACGAATAAGATTAATGGTTTGCAAAAGCTGATCCAAGCCCTCAAGACTGTAATATTCGCACTGAATCGGAATCAGAACCTCATCGGCCGCCAGCAATCCGTTCACAGTCAAAAGATTCAAGCTCGGACCTAAATCAATAATAACAAAATCATAACGCGACCGGGCTTTTTCCATAAAATTTCTTAAATAAAATTCCCGATCCGGCAAATTAACCAGTTCAACCAAAGCGCCGGCTAGATCGGCTGAGGCCGGCACAAATTCAAGATTTGATAAATAAGTCGGTTTCACTGCTCGCTCAACAGCTTGACCAGTTAAAAGCACATGATAAATTGTTTCATCATTGGCATGGGTTACGCCTACGCCGACCGTGGCGTTAAATTGAGGATCAAAATCAACAAGCAAAGTTTTTTTACCGTGAAGCGCTAAGTACGCGCTCAAATTCATAGCAGTCGTGGTTTTACCAACTCCGCCTTTTTGATTGCAAACAGCAATTACGCGGGCCATTTTATATTGATTTTGACTTAAAATCTAAGTAAAATCAATAAAAGATGCCGAGGTGGCGGAACCCCATAGTAAAAAACTCCGTTTTTACTATGGGGCAGGCTGGCAGATTTACTCTTGTATTAATTTGTTTTTTTGAATATCATGGCCAGGTGTTGGAATTGGCAGACAAGATGGACTCAAAATCCATTGACCGTAAGGTCGTGAGGGTTCAAGTCCCTCCCTGGCCACCAATAAAATTGATATGAGACGCGTCCCGCCAAAGGCGGGATGATCGCAAGGTCGTGAGGGTTCAAGTCCCTCCCTCGGCACAGACGAACGAAGTGAGACTGGGACGAGAGCGCGCCAACTGCTTGGCGCGCGTGGAGGACTTGAACGCCGGAGCTTGCTCTTCGCAGAAGCGAAGAGCGCGAGGCGGTGCCTAGCCCGAGGAGCGCGACGGCGCGACGAGAGGCAAGGGCAAGTCCCGCCCCCAGCACCAATACAGAACTAAGCGGGGTTGAAAAGGAATGGCGACGGCAATCTTTAAGAAGTAGATTCCATTTGAGCGAAATGATCCTCAATAACTTTTTCGGCAAGAACTTTGAATCGGTCAAGCCCCGCTGTGGCTTGCGGCGCGTCTCGCTCGATGTATCGTTCGGAAAATCCTATATCTTTATCTTTTGCTTTCTTACGAATACCTTGTGCGTCTCGCCATTCATAAAGTGCCCATGTCGGGCTCGAGCCTTTATAATAAACAATTTTTGAGGGTTTCCTTGCAGGATTTTCCGCGAAACGCGCTTCCCAAAATTCTTTCGAGCTTGTTGCATCTTTTGCCTCTGCGTATAAAATTCCCCCATCTTTCATTGCGCCCTCTATAACCGAATCAACCGAATGGAATGAATCTTCCCGTCCTTCCTCCTGATTTTTCTTCTGAATATCAAGATTAAATAAATTATAATAATTGAGAATTGCCATTTGAAGCCGCCGGTCAGTTATGCTAAATTCCTGCTCCAACCTTAGACGAAAAGGCTCTAATCGTTCCAGTAATTCTCGATTTCTTGGTAGCAGATTCGGGCTATCCCAACTCTAGTCGAGCTTACCGGTTATTTCCATAGCTTGATTGGCAAAATCATGAAAATTAGGCGAATCTACTACTTTTCTAAAAGCGTCTTGATATTCAGAATTTTTGATAGGATTTCTGTTTTCATCAAGTTCGTAACGTGAACCATGCTTTCTATCGACCCTCGCTTCTTCGGGAATAAAAACAAGTCCAGCGTTTAAGTCCATTCCTCTTTCTTCATTCGCCCAAACCCATTGGTCATTCCAGTATCCACCGCCACTTTCGTTTAGCTGACCACTAAAATAATATTGCGAGGCAATGTATGCGGAAGGATATACAACAAAAATCTCGTTTCCTTTTTCAGAACCGTAATAACAATCGGCAACTTCTTCGGTGGCAAAATGAACGGCCATTCTATCAACATAACTGCCAGCATCTCCTTGTCTATCACTAGTGAAAGTCGCAAGGTAACTCAAGGCTTCTTCTCTCGTCTTAAAATTATCCAAGTGAAGAAATCTCGCAATCGCTTGTTCTTTCTCACCCTCAACAAGATAAACGCCGAGAGGCGAACGTAACCTCCCATCTTCAACCATTTTCATAAAACCATCGGCATAAGCACCTTCACCGGCTATATGATACACATGCCCGATATGATCTCGGATTCCTTGTCGCGTAACATGCGCCACCATTTCTTCGGGGAATCTCTTGAGCAAAAGTGCATAATCTTCAAGGGACAAAGATGCCAAATGTTCCTCGGAAAAATTTTTTATTATATCTTCTTTGATATATTCGCTTCTAGCCCATTTCTCTTTTTGTTCGTTATAGAAATTAGCCAACATTGCTTTCGTTTCCTGTAATGCTGGTGGAGTTTCTTCAGAACCTAACTTTTCGGAAACAGCTTGCTGTTCGGCAATTTCTGTATCTTGCTGCTGTTTCAATTCCTCATAAGTTCTTTGGCCGACAGCAACATCAGCTCGAAGTTTTTGTAATTGAAAATAATTTAAAATCTTTCCGAGCCTAGATGTGGAGAATTCGGTAATTTCATTTTCTAAACCACGAACAGCTTCTAGTTTTTCTGCTAAAACTCGCTCTCGTTCACTTGTGGCTTGTTGTAACTCTGTTTGTCTTTCTGTTTGAGCACGTTTTTCTGTAAAATGTTCCGCTCGCTTAGCTCTAATCGCTTGAGCGGCTTGTTGCCGTTCTTCTGGCGACTCTTCTTTGGAGAACTCTTTTATAAATTGTGGTGGTTTTTCCATAACTGCATTTTAGCGAATTTTTAAGTTTTTATCAATTAATTGCCGCCGCCGAAAAAATCCGAAGGCGAACCCCGCCCGCATTCATTCCCCAGACCCCTTTCTGCGGACGGGAAATCAGATTCTCACCAGAAAATAGTTTTCGCAAAACCGAGTCCGCATTGAAGTTCCGCCACACTGCCCGAATACTTGAATGGCAGAACCCCGAAAGAAAGACGCCCTTTCCTTTTTCAGAAAAAATCGGGCGCGCGCAAACCAGAAATGCAAGGAGTGTTTTTCTTTCGGGGCTGCCGAACGGAGCGAGGCGAACCCTTCAAATTTGCAATTTCCTACGTGGTGCTGTATTTTACACTAGAGGGAGGTTAAGCCATTACCGAATAAAGTTCAATAGCTTGTATCCACTCAAATCATATCGATAGGTGATTT
>JASEHZ010000030.1 GCA_030018585.1 Patescibacteria group bacterium
AATTCTTGGTCGAATATCAACTAACTAATCCGCCAAATGTCCTTGCCTAAAACATACGGCCATTAAACGGCTTAGGTAAAAATATTTGCTTAACAAAAAAAATCGTGTAATCTATAATAAGTTTTGGATATATTAAAAGCCGCGGTAGCTCAGTGGTAGAGCGCAGCTCTGAAGAAGCTGGCGTCGGGTGTTCGATTCACCCCCGCGGCACCCATAAAAGTTCAGCAAAAATAAATAAAAAACCCCTCACAAAAACTGCAAGGGGCTATAATATACTTTCTTAACTTATTAATTACTTCTTTAATTCGTCTAAACGAGCATCTTTTTCGTAGCTATCTTCCCACAAAAGAAGATAATCGCGATACTCCGGAAATGTTTTTGCTCCGATTCCTTTCACAGCGCCATGAACTTTCCAGTATTCATTCTTTGTTTCTTCAAGAAGCTTATCGCTTTTTTCCCGTGATGCAGTAAATATCTCCACCGCTTCAAAATTCAATGGACTTCCTCCTTTTTCATTCGCTTCTATATATCGACGAATAATATTACGAACTGTAGTCTGGCTCAGAGCTGCGACTGAGTAACGTTTTGCAAGAATCGCAAGAAGAATATTTATGTTTTTATTTATCCTCTCGACTTTATTTTCACAAAACTCATCATGACACTGATCGCCGTGAAGCTTTATATGCTCCGCAAAAGGCAATAAGCTTTCGTAAATAATGTGATGTCTTACGTAGTCTTCCGGCATTGGATCGCTTGGTCCGACCTCATATGGCCAGTATTTTATGAATGCGTCAGTGAGTATTCTCACGTGTGACATTATTCCATCTAAAAAATCTTGTTGTTCTTTCTTTTTTTCTTCTTCCTTACTTTTAGTGTTAAAAATACTCAAAGCAGTTGCTCCCGCGATTGCATAAATTACAAAAAAAATAACAAACCCTACCCCCGACACTTCCTTGTTATTTACTGTCGCACTACTAAAACGAGTGGCAAGAACGAACACCAACACGAAAGCAACGACAGTAATAATACCCAAGATGCTTGCGGTCCAAATTCTGGACTTTTTTGTTTTGAATTCAGTGAATTTCATATAAATCATCCTTTCTTTGGCCCTTTCTTTAGGCCGATGATTATTTTTAAAATAACAGTTAATTAATTGTGCTAGAAAACGATTTTCGCATTCCAGCATATACATTATAACATAGATGCTTTAAAAATGTCAAATCCAGCAAACACTTAGGAAAACGACCTTTGTTCTGCTTATTTATTCTGTTAAAATCTAATCAATGGCGAATGAGCTATTATTAAAAGTAAACGATCTCACGGTTATTTTCGATGGCGTCAAAGTTTTAGATGACGTTTCTTTTGAAATTAAAAAAGAAGAAGTTTTGGCTGTGATTGGGCCGAATGGTTCCGGCAAATCAGTACTTTTAAAAACCCTGATCGGCATTACGAAACAGACAAGCGGCACAATTGAATGGGCGCCGGAAATAAGAATCGGATATTTGCCTCAACGCTTCCAAGTCGATAAATATTTACCGATGACAGTCAAAGAATTCCTAGAATTAAAACCCGACCCAAAAGAATCAATTAATACGGTTTTAAAAGAAATAAATTTAGATAAAACTATTCTTAATGAAGCTATGGCGCATTTATCAGGCGGTCAATTGCAAAAAATATTGCTTGTTTGGGCGATTATTGATAAACCGCATATCCTCCTTTTTGACGAGCCAACTGAAAATATTGACGTCGTCGGCCAAGAATCGGTTTATAAACTACTGCACCATCTTCAGGATCTTCACAACATCGCTTTAATTATTGTTTCCCACGACCTCCATGTGGTCTACCGCTATGCCAATCATGTTCTTTGTTTAAATCAAAAAATGCTTTGCTACGGCGAACCCCATAAAACGCTTACTAACGAACATTTGGCCGAACTTTACGGCGATCACGCTTTTTTCCACCACCATCATTACGATGTTTGAAAATTTTCCATTAATTTTAATTTCCGGCATTGCTGTTGCAACCGCAAGCGGTTTAATCGGCACTTTTTTGGTAGTGAGAAAAATGACTTTGATGTCTGATGCCCTATCCCACGTTGCCCTGCCCGGCATTGCTTTGGGCATAATTTTTAATTTCCAACCATTGGTGGGCGGAGTAGTTTTTCTTTTTTTTGGCATTCTCCTTATCTGGAAAATAGAAAACAAGACCAAACTTGCCATTGAATCAATTACAGGCGTACTTTTTGTAACCACTCTGGCTGTGGGAACGCTTCTTATCCCCGAAACCGAACTTCTAGAAACTTTTTTTGGCAGCGTGGAGAAAACAACTTCTTTTCAACTCATCCTACAAACCATAATCGCTGTTATTGTTATCGCTACTGCTTTAAAATATTTAAAACCTCTTACTCTCTCTTCTGTTGCACCCGATCTTGCTGCTTCAGAGAAAATTTCCCATGCTAAAATGCAATTTTTGCTTCTTACTTTAATCACTCTTACTATTTCTATTGGCATTAGTTTTGTGGGCGTTCTTTTAATCAGCGCACTTTCAATTGTGCCGGCCGCGACCGCAAGAAATTTGTCTGATAATTTCAAACTTTTCATCAGGTTATCGGTTATTCTTGCGATTTTTTCTTTAACGGGCGGACTTTATATTTCTCATGTTTGGCATTTTGACCCGGGCATTGCCACGGTTTTAATAAGCGCATTTTTCTTTGTTTTAAGCTTGTTTAAAAAACAATAAATAAAAATGCCGCCATTTGTAAAAATAGTGGCTAAAAATTGATTATGTCATTCCTTACAATCGTAAAAAATGATATAAAATAAAACTTTCTGAACTTTATATTTTTTATCATAGGCTAAATAATATATCTACCAACTGCGCAGTATTCTTGAATTAGTCCGAACGCATTTCGCCGCCTGCGGCGGCGAGGAAGTCCCCCCGCGAAAATTCGGAAAGGCGGCGGAGCCGCACTGCTGACAATTTCAAGTTTTTCTTTGGCGGCAAAAATTTTATGTTTGAAACATCTGAACAACTTTTAATTCTTCACCCGTTACGGCGTCAATGTACACTGTCCATGAAAGTCCCTGTCCGACCGGGACTTTCCACGCCAACCGGAATTCCAATCCTTGAGAAGATTTTTTAACAAAAACTACTTTATGCGCAACATTACCCAAATCTTTTTGTTCAACACGGTAATCCTTAGGATTCCCCGCGATATCACCGTACGTAAAAGTTTTGCCATTAATTTTGTTTTTTGCGGAAGTCTCAGAAATTTTTGGTTCCAAGGGTACTGTAATTTTTGGAAACCAATAACCATCAATTCTTGATATGCCATTTGCATTAGCAAAAACAGTAAGTGAGCCTATATCTCCCTCCACGGGAAGGCCATTGTATGTTTGTCCACGAAAATCAACTCGAAGGCTAATAACTTTACTATCAAAATTCGGAGCCTCACACTTTATAATACAACCATTGAGTTTTACAACACGATCTACTATCACATCTGATTTATTAGTGATGCCAGTAAATTTTGAGTTTTGGACAAGCCAATTTTTTACCATTTCGACAATACTTGTTTCATCCACAATTTCAATCCTAACCGTTTCGCCAAAACAGCCACTTTTAAATTCGGTAAAACCGTATTCATTTATTTGGGCGCAGATATTTTTATTTGAAGCCGCAAATTCAGAACGTAAACTGGAAAGTTGGGTCTGCAATAATGGTTTCAAAATGTATGGATATTCTACATTAGGGGCGGAGGGCTTTTGTCCAGTATTAGTTGTTGTCGGTGTTTGGGTTGATGTTGGTGGTGTCGGTGTAGGAGTTGGCATTGTTGAAGTTGTTGGTCGCTGGCTCAAAAGAAAATACCCTGCCACTCCAGCTATAACGAGTATGATGACTGCAATATTTATAAATCCCTTTTGATTCATATGATTAAAAAATTTTCTTCCCCCAAAATTAAAATATGGTTCGAGCCGATGTTTTTCTACGGGTTCTTTTGCGATTTTGAGCAGTGCGGCTCCGCCGCCTTTCCGAATTTTCGCGGGGGGACTTCCTCGCCGCCGCAGGCGGCGAAATGCGTTCGGACTAATTCAAGAATACTGCACCAGACAGGAAAAGTTAAAAAGTTTTGGTTCGCCTCGCTTCGCTCGGCGACTAATTGGTATTCAATTTTGGGGGTAAAAACGAATTCGCGATTTCGCATTTTGGGGGAAGAAAATTTTTTAATCCTTAATCCAAAAACAATATGAAATACATACTTTACGCAAGAAAATCTACAGAAGAGGATGATCGACAGGTGTTAAGCATTGAAGCGCAACTCGTAGAGTTGCAAGAGTATGCCGCCAAAGAAAAACTTGAAATTGTCGCTTCCTTTCAGAAAGCCAAAACCGCAAAAGAACCCGGGCGAATGAAGTTCGCAGAAATGTTGTCATTGATTGAGAGAAGAAAAGCAGACGGGATTATTTCTTGGCACCCGGACAGATTAGCTCGTAATTCTGTGGACGGCGGAAAGATTATTCATTTTGTAGATCGTGGCTTGATTAAGTCCCTCAAATTTCCCACCTTTTGGTTTGAAGCAACGCCACAAGGTCTATTCATGCTCAATATCGCTTTTGGTCAATCAAAATATTTTGTAGATAATTTGCGAGAGAATGTGAAAAGAGGACTACGACAGAAAATCAGGAATGGTGTTTGGCCCGGCTGGGCTCCGGTGGGCTATCTCAATAATCCCAAGACACGCGGTATTGATGTTGATAGCGACAAAGCCCCTAAGGTAAGGAAATTGTTTGAAATGTATGCCACCGGAGCATATACGCTTCATTCTCTCGCAAATTGGTGCAAGGAACACGACTTACGGGGCAATCTCGGCAAAGAGATAGCGTTAAGTAATGTGCAAAGTATTCTACAAAATATTTTCTACATTGGGCTAATGAAATATGGTGGGGAAATTTCCGAGGGACAACACGAGCCGTTAATCTCAAAGAAACTTTTTGATTCCTGCCAAGAAGTGATGAGCAAGCGCGGAAAATTCCACCATGTGAGGAAAAATGATTTTGCTTTTCTTGGCCTATTGAAATGTGCTTCGTGTGGTTGCTCGATTACCGCCGAAAAACAGAAAGGTCATAATTACTATCGCTGTACGAAAAAGAAAGGTCTTTGCCAAGAAAAGCATTATCTCCGTGAGGAAGCACTAACCGAACAAATCACTTCTTTTCTACAAAAAGTTTCTTTGTCGAGCCAAGACACCGAGAAAGTTTTGGCGGCGTTGGATAGTGAACAGGATAAAGCAAAAGAGGACTCACAAGGTGAGGTTGGTGCTTTGAAAGAGCGATTGGCGAGTGTAGAAATCAAGTTAGCAAAACTCCTCGATGTTTATTTGGTAGACGCTTTATCCACAGAAGAATACGCCGCCAAAAAACAGAGTTTGCTTTCCCAAAAGGTCACGCTAAACGAGAAAATTAACGATTTTGAGACAAAGGGGTTGTCTTGGCTCGAACCGGCTCGTGAGTTCGTAAAATCCTTAAATCAAGCCGCTAATCTGCTTTCCTCTCCCAATCCTTCCGAAATGACAACATTTCTGAAAAACATCGGCTTGAACCATATTTTGCGAAATCGCGAATTCGTTTTTACCCCCAAAATTGAATACCAATTAGTCGCCGAGCGAAGCGAGGCGAACCAAAACTCTTTGACTTTTCCTGTCTGGTGTATTTATTGTACCAAGCTCGAACCTATTTTCAAAACAAATGATGCGCGCCTCGTCCGCTCCCTTCGGTCGCGGGAGCAAAAACCAAAAATTTTCCTTCCTTAATTTCTGATTTTCGGCGGGGGGTGTGGGGGGAGCCGACAAAAAATGGAAAGGAAATTTTTGGTTTTGCTTCGCCGTTATTATTTTCATATATTGTAATATATCACATTATTGTTAAACAACACAACGAGTTGCTATAATACAAGCTGTGGATATCAAAACTCATTCAAAAAAGCTAGGAAAAAATATAAAGCGCATACGAGAGCGGAAGAAAATGTCGCAGGGCGACATTTGTCGTGCTCTTGGCTTTGATCGTGCTCGAATGAGCAATATTGAAGCTGGTAAGGGCAATCCTACACTTTCCACAATAGAAAAAATCGCTCAAGCATTAGGAGTTGCAAGCGATGAACTTTTGAAATAAATATGGAAACTAAATTTGTGCCTAGCACAATCCGATTTATGAGCTACCACTAAACTCGGTCGAAGGAATAAAGTTTCAAGTTACCACAGAACGCCGAGAGGAAGCGCCTCGTCTCGCCGTGATGGAGGAGAAAAGAGCAACCAAAAATTATAAATAATGATGCTCTTTTCGGAGACTGAAACGGCGAAGCAAAACCAAAAATTTCCTTTCCATTTCTTTTTCCGCTTCGCGGCGGAGGGGTGGGGGGAGGAGGCGCGAGAAAAATGCAAGGAAATTTTTTGGTTTTTGCACACGCGAGTCCGAGGCGCATTTGTTCGCATCACCACGCAATCGGAGCGTACGAAGCAGTTTCAAGTCACCACGCGCTCCGCGCGTGCGAGTCAGTCTTCGTCAGGATTTTGGTCAAAGTACATTCGAACTTTGTCTAATACACACCGCCAAAAATCGGAATTCAAATTTCCGCCAAAAATATGGTCGGCGCGAAGCGCCGTCTGTTCTGCATTCCCCCCAAAAAACTCTGAATCAGAAAGGATTTTCCACGCTCCGCGTGGCTCGTCGTTTGCCAATACAATTCTATGAATAATCAAACCAAAAAGTTTTTTATTTATACTCGCAAGTCTACGGACGAC
>JASEHZ010000031.1 GCA_030018585.1 Patescibacteria group bacterium
TTTAGTTCCGACTTTTTAGATTAAATAATTTATTTTTATTCAATTTATTATTCCAGGTAGTGCTTCCAATTGCTGCCATAGCAGCAATCGAATTTTCACTACCTGGCATGTTTTAAAAATATTTTTTGACTGCATAAGAATGAATGCTTAATAAGCGTTTTCTTTTTTTTCTTCCCATTTGAATGCCAGCTTTATTCGCGCGATTATGGCCGAGGCTCATTGCTCGACGCATTATTTTGCCGGATTTGGTTATTTTTATTCTCTGGGAAACGCTTTTTTTGTTTTTTAATGCCATTTTAATTATTAAACGCCTTAGATTTTAGCGTTTACATTTTTAGTAATCTCGATAATACACCCCCTTATTTATTTTTTCAAGCACTAATTTACTTTTTAATGATTTGAACAACAAATCCTTTGCCGACAAATTTAGGTTCTAAATTTATCAAATGAGGCATTTTAATCATGTCAAGAAATTCGTTTAGTTTTTTTAAATTCCAGTCTTTATTGCCTTTTTCTCGGCCGCGGACAAAAAGAAGTATTTCCACTTGATGGCCTTCTTCTAGAAATTTTTGGGTTTGGTCAGCTTTTATTTGCAGGTCATTTGGGGCGGCGCGAGGGCTAATTCTTATGTATTTTAATTCTTTTGTTTTCTGGGCTTGGCGTTGTTTTTTTTCTTCTTTTTCTTTTTGATAGCGGAATTTGTCAAAACTGATAATGCGGGCGACCGGCGGATTGGCGGTTGGCGCGATTTCAATTAAGTCTAGTCCTTTTTCTTGGGCTAAGCGCAATGCTTTTTCGCGTTTCAAAATACCCAGATTCGAACTGTCTTCGTCAATCACTCTTAATTCCGGAGCGGTTATTTGATTGTTTATTCTGTACTGTATGAATTAAGTATAACAAGTTTTTAATAGAAGGGAAGCGGCAACGCAATTTTTTATTTGACGAGAAATATAGTATATGTTATGATTCTTATCAGTTAATTAACTTTTACAAACAAATAAAGGAGAAAACCGTGCTTACAAAAACGTTTTTTATTTTAGCAATACTGGCTGTTGTTTTTATTAGCGGTTGCGCAGATAAACCATTTTCAAAAAAGATTTATGTAACTCGAGTATTTATACACGAATCAGATCACTTTAGTTTTTTAGTGAATGTTCGAGGCAATGAGTATAAAATAATTGATTTCAGTCATTTTTGTGCTTCTGATAGCATCCATATTTTTGCTGATGTAGCATCAGATGAGCCAATGTGGATAGAAAAAAGGCATGACTTGGAGTAACAGGAATACGCTTTATATTCACGTCCATTCATTAAAAGATATAGAAGGTGACGGTTGGGGTTATGGTAAATCCGGCAGCGGCCAAACTATTCTGATTGAATAAAGGAAATTTATTATGAAAGTGGAAATAAGCGATAAAAAAGAAACTTTTACATTAATTCCTGAAACCATTGGAGAATATGGAGATCTTTGTAGGCTTTCTTCTTTGGTAAGGCCGGACGAAAACTTGATTTATGCTGGCCGCAGAGGTCCTATCCCTGAAGAATATCTTGAAAACATTCCCGGTTTGAAAGAAAAGAACGTTAAGCCGTGCGATTCCATGACGCTTCGTTTTAAATTCGATAACGATTTTATTTTTGAGATTACTGATGAAATTGTGAAAAATAATGAAGGCGTTGATTTTATAAGAAATATTGCTTGGTCAACTCATAAAATTATTTTCTTAGGCGTTGTTAATTTGAAAGGCAATATTGAAGCTAATTTTACAGCCGGTTATTGCAAAATTTGCAACAATTTGACTGTTGATCCAGCCGCAATTCTTTTTATGTGTGACGAGTGTGTCCAAAAATGCGTGCATGAATATGAATTTTCTTGGAAGAGATCAGACGATTTTAAAAGATTAATTCTTGTTGAGCGTTGCGATAAATGCGGTCGGATAAATCCGGATTTTGACGCCGACAATATTTATTCATCGGAAGAACAAGCAAGAATTCTTGAAGGACTTTTAAATATCAGCGTTAAGTCTTATGCTGATCTTCCGGATTTAATAACCGATTTAAAAAAAGGAAAAGAATAATTCTTTTCCGTAAAAATAATCCCGCCCATCTTTAGACTGACGGGATTTTTATTTTATGAAGGCAATAAACTTTCAAGTTTATTGCCAATCTACAGCAACTCTCTTTGCAGTGCGCAACCGAACGAAGCATCCATTTTTGAATAAAAAGTTTTGTCATAATTTTCCCTTTTTGTTTGTTAAACCTTTATTTCATTATAGCAGAATTTGTTAAGTATCTTTGTTGAAACTAATTATGACTCGAAGTAAGTTTTTTGATCTCGTCCCTTAATTGGGCTGCTTTTTCATAATCTTCGTTTTCTACGGCCTTATCTAACCGAGCCTGAGGTCTTTCTAAAATTGGTTCAGACGTTATTTCTTTGTTTTGTGTTGTCGGGGTATTTTCTGCGGTCAGAATTATGCCCTTTTGTTCCATTAGAGTTTCAGCAATAAATATGGGTGCGTCAAAATGTAAGGCAAGAATAATTGCATCGCTTGGCCGAGCATCGATTTTGAAGGAATCTATACAGATATCAGCCCGAAAAAAATCATCTTCTGTGACATTGGTTATAATAACTTCTTTTACTGATAAATTAAGTTTTTTTATGATATTGCTCATCAGTTCATGAGTTAAAGGTAGTCTTGTTTTGATTTTCCGAAAAGTCCTTATAACTGCTTGGGCATCAAAAAAGCCAATTGGTATAAGTAAATATCGTTCGCCATCTTTTTCTTTCAGGGCTATAACCGGACTAACAAGATGCGGGGCTTTTATAACCGTGACAATTCCAATTTTAATTTTTTCCATTTCAGAACCTTTCAAATAATTTATTTTTCAAAAGACAAAACTATCGTAATGATACGGTTATTTAAATATTTTGTCAAATTTCATTAAAGAAAAAATAAATTTGCTCCGGCGTTTTAGTCGGAGCACTTAAAAAATCTTTCCCGCCGATAAGGCGGGATTAGATTTTTAAGTGGAGATGGCGGGAATCGAACCCGCGTCCAAAGTGTTTCTAATTAGCCGTCTACATACTTAGTCTCTTAACGAAACGATTTTGGCCAGATATTTTTGATTTCGGATTATTAGGCTGTTTATCCGAAACGAGTCTTATTATAACACCGGCGATCCTCTATAAGACATTAAGGGCCGATGCTTCCCATTAGACTTGTGCTATGGAAAGAAATCCGGCACTTACGCAAAGGCAAGCGCTGGAACTGCCGTTTTGTTGGCAATTTTGGTTTTGGTTGGATTTACGAGGCAACGAGCTCGGTATGCAGACTAACCAGTCAATCACTTTGTCGAATCCGAGACATCCCCATTTTTATTTTTTAAATTTTTTGATCTCTCTTTCAATCTCTCTTTTTTTAATGAGTTCGCGTTTATCGCTTTTCTTTCGCGATCGGCCGAGACCAAGTTCTAGTTTTACAAAACTTCTTTTAGTATACACCGAAATAGGAATTAAGGTCAAGCCGGAATTTATTTTGCCAGTTAAATAATCAATTTCTTTTTTTCTCAAAATAAGCTTTTTTGTTCGAAGCGGATCATAATCCTGAGGCGCATTTTTCGGCTGAAAAGACGGAATGTTAATGCCTACAATTAAAGCTTTATTGTTTGAGACATTAGCTCTCGCGCCCGCAATATCAATATGGCCTGATTTTGCAGATTTTGTTTCGTGGCCGGTTAAAATAATACCGGCTTCGAATTTTTCGAAGATCTCATAATCAAATAAGGCTCGTTTGTTGACAGTAAGTGTTGGCATGGATTTCTTTTATTTTAGGATAGCATAGACGCTTTAATAAAGCGTCTTTTTTTGCTTTAATTTATAAATGAGCGAAGAAAAACCAATAAAAATATCGCCGTCATCTCTGAGCCTTTATACTGACTGTCCGCGCTGTTTTTGGCTGCAATTAAATAAAGGCAAAAAACGGCCGGAACATCCTTCTTCAACCTTACCAATGGGCGTTGATCTTACGCTTAAGGCTTATTTTGACCATTGGCGTAAAGAAAATGTATTGCCACCGCTTTTGCGGGAAAAATTGCCGGGTAAGCTTGTGGCTGATCAGGCGCTTATTGCAAAATTCAGGTCACGTTCATTTAGTTGGTATGACGAAGAATCAAATGCTTATTTTACGGGTATTTTAGATGATGCCTTGGAGCTTCCGGATGGTTCAATTGTGCCACTCGATAATAAAACCAAGGGTTTTCCGCCGCTTGAACCGCATATAGCCCACATTACCCAAATGAGCGTTTATACTCTTCTTTTGCGTGAAACCGGTTTTAAAACAAAAGAATTGGCATATCTTATTTATTGGTTTTTCAACCACAAAAGTTTTGATATGGAAAAACCGCTTCATTTTAATGTGACTGTTGAAGAAATTAAAACTAAACCAGATCAAGTCAAAGATATTTTCAGAGAAGCGGTTGATGTTTTAAGAGGTGAATTGCCGATTTCAAACATTGAATGTCAGTTTTGCAATTATCGTGAATTTAGAGGGGAAGTACAAAAGTGAAAAAACGAATATGAGGCAAATAATTATTGATTTAATAAAAAAAACAGTTCCGAAAAAAACGGATTTTGATGTTTTAATTCCCGATGATGAAAAATACGGCCATTACAGCACGAACGTGGCTTTTAGAATAGCCAAGGAAAAAAAGCGCGATCCAATGGCAGTAGCCGAAGAACTTAAAAATATTTTTCTTAAAAAAGCCCCGCTTATTTTTGAAAAAATAGAAGTTTCAAAACCCGGATTTGTTAATTTTAGTTTTTCCTTGGATTTTCTTCATAAAGGATTGCAGGAAATTTTGAAGGCCGGCAATGATTTTGGCAAGAAGAAATTGTCAAAGAACGAATTTAAAAAAGTGCAGGTTGAATTTATTTCTGCTAATCCTACCGGACCTCTTACTTTAGCAAATGGCCGGGGCGGATTTTTCGGCGATGTGCTTTCAAACGTGCTTCAGTGGTCTGGTTATGAAGTCGAGCGGGAATATTATGTTAACGATACCGGCAATCAGATTTTGACTTTCGGAAAATCAATTTTAGCCGCCGCCGGATTTTTAAAAGAAGAAGAAGAATTTTATAAAGGCGAATACATAAAGGAATGGGCGGAAAAGAATAAAAAAATTATTGAAGAAAATAAGAACAATTCGTTAAAACTTGGTCAACGGGCAGCGGAAGATTTTTTGGGATTAATAAAAAAAGCAGTTCAGGAAAAAGCAAAAATACGTTTTAATCGTTTCACTTCGGAGGATAATGATATTCATAAAAAAGGATTGGTTCAAAAAGCATTAAAACTTTTTGATAAAAAAGGAAAAACTTATGAAAAAGACGGTGCAATATGGCTTAAAACAACGGAATTTGGCGATGATAAGGACCGTGTGCTTATGACAAAGGGTCACGAACCAACTTATTTTTTGGCTGATTCGGGCCATTATTTGGAAACAAAAGAGCGGGGATTTGATCGAAAAATAAATATTCTAGGACCGGATCACTACGGTTATGTTAAGCGTATTCAAGCCGCCGCTAAAATCATTGGTCTTGAAAAATCAGAAGTAATTATTACGCAAGCCATTCGGCTTGTGCGTGACGGCAAGGAAGCAAAAATGTCCAAGCGAAAAGGCGAATTTGTGACTTTTGAAGATTTGATTAATGAAGTTGGGATGGACGCGGCGCGATTCTTTTTCTTAATGGTTTCGGTTGATACGCATATGGATTTTGATATTGATTTGGCTAAAGAACATTCGCAAAAAAATCCGGTTTTTTATGCGCAGTATGCTTATGTACGGGCAAAGAAAATATTGGAAAAATTAGGTGAATTTTCCGAACAGACGGATTTAAACGTTTTAAATACAAAACAGGACTTGAATCTTATTTTAAACCTTTCTCGTTTTCCAGAAGTTTTAGAAGATACAAGCAAAGATTATGAATTGCATCGGCTTACGCGCTATGCTCAAGATTTAAGCAGATCATTTCATGATTTTTATGAAAAAGAACGGGTGATTGGCGAGCAGGAAAAAATAATGAACGCGCGGGCTTTGCTTGTTCGAGGCATGATAATTGTTTTCAAAAATCTCTTTGATATTTTGGGAATTTCCGCACCGGATAAAATGTAATCCCGCCAATCTATGGACTGGCGGGATAAATTTATTCGTTAAAATCCCCCAGGGGTTTATTTCAATATAAGTCGTGCGGTCGTTATAAAGCGTAACCGGAAAATTTCTTGAAAGTTTATTGGTTTTGTGGTTGCGGGCAGCGGCAGTAGCATAAGCAACTTCTGGTTCGTTGGGGCCAGCTGGCGAAGAATCTAAAACTTTAAGTTCTACCGTGAATTCTCGTGCGTTGCCAGTCGAGACAGAACTAATAGTTTTGCCGTCGAGAATGGCGTCCATGTCATCTTCCAGCCGGTCGCCGTACGCAATTTTGAATTCTGCTGTTCGTTCGCAAGCAGTCAGAAAAAATATACAAAAAATAAGACAGAACAAAAAGATTATTTTTTTCACTTTAAATCTCCTTTCTGGAATAAATATGTAAAATAGTAATTTTCTATATTAATAATAACAAATTCTTGTAACAAAGTCAACTATTGACATTGGTTGCTATCTATGATAACCTTATAACAGCTGATTAATAACTTATTTACATACCATTTGAAAGGAAATTTCTGTGTCAAAAATATGTTCAACTTGCGGTCAGGAAATTAAGGA
>JASEHZ010000007.1 GCA_030018585.1 Patescibacteria group bacterium
GGCTCGCCAAAAAGAGGTTCGTATCCTTTGCGATTTTTTAAGTATTTGCTTTGCCCAATTAGAAATTAACAAAATCAAAATAAATCTATGAACAACAGCAAATTTTTCCTCTACGCCCGCAAGTCCACAGATGTGGAAGATAAACAAATAAGGTCTATCGAAGACCAAATATCAGAATTGCGCGCTTTTGCCAAGCAGGAAAATTTATGCTGAATATATAGCTTTCGGGCAAAGCAAATACTATGTAGATTCTCTTTCCGAAAACACCAAAAGAAGATTGCGCCAAAAAGTAAAACGAGGCGAATATCTAAGCCTTGCGCCGGTTGGTTACATAAATGATTCGCAGAATAAAACTGTTGTCGTAGACAAAAAGCAAGCTCCTGTGATTCGCAAGGCGTTTGAACTCTACGCGCAAGGCAATCAACGGCTGGAAGATATTGGCGAATTTTTGGCGCAACACAAATTAGTTTCTCGAACCGGAAAGAGAATCCACATCTCAAGAGCGACTTTTATCCTCTCCAATCCGTTCTACGCCGGACTATTTCGCTACGCTGGCGAAATATACGAGGGAAAGCACGAGCCAATCATTGCAAAGAAACTTTTTGATAAAGTTCAGGAAGTTTTGAAGCAGAGAGGAAGGCCGAGACATAAATCAAAAATAGAACCGCAAGTATTTTGCGGATTATTGCGCTGTGTCACTTGCGGCATGATGATTACTGGCGAATACGGGGTAAAAACGCAAAAACTTCAAATATCCCGAACCCTGTATTCGCCAAGAAAAGTTAGACGAGCAGATTTCCTTTCTGCTTCAAAAAGTTTCTTTGCCACAAGATTGGGCGGATTATTTGAATATGCGACTTGAAAAAGACAAAGTGGAATCCGCCCAATCTGTTTCTGCTTTTGTTCAGACAAGCCAAGAGAGAATAAAAATCATCACTACCAAACTCCAGCGACTTCTCGACGGTTACTTGGAACAAGATATTGACCGCGAAATCTATCGAACTGAAAAAGCTAAACTCATTTCTGAAAAGAAGTCGCTGGAAGAGCAAATGACTAATCTTGAACAAAAGCAGAATTGTTGGCTCGAACCGATGAGAGAATGGGTAAAAGTCGCTTCTTCTCTTGAGAAAACTGCAAGGGATAGCAACCTTTTTCTAAAAAAGGTTGCCGCCGAACAAGTGTTCGGCTCGAACCTCGTCTTGGCCAATCGCGAGGCGCGCCTGCGCGCGCCGAGCGGAGAGGATTTGTCGGAGGAAAACCAATGGGCCGCCCGCAGGGCGGCCCATCAAATGGTCGGTCAAAAATCGGAAAGTCAAATCTTGGAGCCTTTTGTCAGAATCGAACCGACGTCTATGGCTTATCCCGCACAGAAATGCCTTTACTTTTTGAGCCGATGATCGGATTTGAACCGACGACCTATTTACCCCGCACCTTTCAAAACGAGCCTGAGAGAGGATTCGAACCTCCAACCTACGGTTTACAAAACCGTTGCTCTACCATTGAGCTACCCAGGCATTAATTTATGAAAGGTGCGGGGCTGTCGCAAAACAGTTGCTCTACCACTGAGCTACGTCGGCGATAAAAATACTTTAACAAATTGTCAAACTAACTTCAAACTAAACCCTTGCTAAAGAATTTAAAAATCAATATAGTGTTATCAGCAAATTACAAAATTAATAATCGGATTGAATCTGAAATGAAACTAATAAATCTTGTTTTAACTCTGTTTATTGTTTTTTTATTAGCCCTAATCTTATTTTTTGACTCTAAATTCAGAAAAAACATTGAACCGGAGAAGCCAAAAATTGAAACTGTCAAAAAACCTGCGCAAAAAGCAACGAAAGAGAAAGTCGACGTTTTTCTACCCGATAGTAATTATATTCCCCCAAAAGGATTCTTATGGGGAGTTGCGCTTTCTGCTTTTCAAAACGACGGCGGTGACGGAAAAACTGATTGGGATGAATGGCCGTCATATAAAAAGTCAAAAGCGTATCATCCCGGTTTTAATAAAAAAGATATTGCCCTAGCCCGAGAATTTGGAATTAAATCAATTAGATTTTCGATTGAATGGGCGCGCGCAGAAACCGTTGAAAGCGAATGGGATAAAAAAATCTTAAAATATTACACAGAACTTGTCCGTGAAATGAAAAAAAATAAAATTGAACCATTTGTAAATCTGAATCACTTTACTCTTCCTTTTTGGGTAGCTCGTAAAGGCGGTTGGGAAAACGATTCAACGCCTATTTGGTTTAGCCGATACGCGAAAAAAATTGCTGAAACTTTCAAACCGCTAAAAATAAAATGGTGGATGACTTTTAATGAACCAACGGTTATCGCAAGCGAAGGTTATTTAAACGGCAATTTCCCGCCGCAAAAGAAAAACGACATCAGGGGCTTACTCCACGTAAGAAGAAATTTAATCAAAGCACACCATTTGGCTGTAAAAAATCTCCGCAAAATTCTCGATACAGATCAGAAAAAAATTATGGTGGGTATTGCTCATCCGGCTGACTACTTTGTTGCGGAAGATAAAAAAGACGAAAAAGACCAACAGGTTGCCGCAGCGCTTGATTATCTTGTTAATTTTGCTTTTATTGACGCCATCCAAAACGATATTGATTATATTGGCATTAATTATTACAAACGGGCGGTTGTCAGATTTAACAGCTGGGGGCTTTTCTTTTTTGGAGGCACGCCCGTGGAATTCGTTGAACCAAAAGACAGCAGTACTGATATTTTCGCCGAAGGTTTATTCCATTTGATTAAAGCTTTTAAAGTTTACGGTAAACCGATTATTATTACCGAAAATGGCGTTAATGATAACAATGATAAAAAACGCCCCAAATTCTTGATTGAACATATCAGTTATATTTGGAAAGCTACGCAAGAGAAAAACAATAATGGAGAAAACGACATACCAATCATTGGATATTTTTATTGGACGCTTTTTGATTCTTATGAATGGAGTTATTTAAAAACTTCGCATTTCGGGCTTTTTTCAGTAAATCACGCTGACAGTTCACGCATACCAAGAAAATCTGCTTATCTTTATCAAGATATTATCCGCGCAAATGGCATAACCAAAGAAATTATTAAAAAATACTTAAAATAATTTAATATCCCATTTACCATTATCATTAGTGAATGGGATTTTTATTACTTTTACTAGGAAAAGGTTGACAATACATCGGAATCTGGCATATTATATTAGTAGCAAATTAAAAAAATAAAATAGGGAAAAATGAAAAATACTGGAATATTAATTCATGGACTTTGTTTACAAGCTAAAGATTGGAGAAAAGTAGTTTGGGGCAAACCGCCTAACCTTTTAGGCAGACTCACCCGAGGGATAGTTGTTGCTATAGAAGAAAAAGCTAAAATTATAGTTTTAGGCACTGGCGCTTCTCAAACAATAGATGGAAGAAAAGAAGCGGAGTTTACAAAAGATTATTTATTAAATAATTTTTTAGAACTCGGAGAGTTTAGTGTTTTTAAAGAAATGGATTTAAAAGAAATTCAAAAGGAAATAGAAAAGATTTTAAAATTAGAAACTCATTCAAAAAACACAGAAGAAGAAATAAGGTTTGCCGGACGAATACTTAAAAAAGCCGGATGTGAAAAAATAATTTTAGTTTCGTGCCCAACTCATATCTCAAGATGTTTAAAAGATGCTTACAAAGTATTTAGTCGGGGTAAAAATTTCTCTACCTTTGCTCAAAACTTATTCGCTACGCCTAGCCAAATCTGCTTTTCAGGCACTGCTATTGAAGACGTAATAATAAAAGAACCGCCGCATAAAATAATGCCGAAAAGAGATTAAAGAGAATTTGCCCACCAATGGTGGGCATTAAATTTTCCTTACTGGTGCGCAGGAAGGGATTGGCGGCAAATTCTTTGACAAAAGAATTGTCTAAACAGTGGGGGTTGTTTCAATTTTTCGAGCCGCTCGAAATAAAATCATCGAAGTTAAAATATACAGGGGTATGAGCAATAAAATTCCAATAACCGACAGAATAACCGAGAGTAAACTTACTCCCGTAATGATTTCTACAACGCCTGCGCCAGTAACGAGAGAGCCAAACTGGGGTTTTAGTTTTAATAAAGCAATTCCGAATAGAATGCTTGCTCCTCCAAAAATTACCATGGCCAAAATTTGGATCAACATGTTGTCTAGATTTGAAGAGATTAAAGTTAAGACAAGATATCCGTAATACACGATGGCAGAGATTATTAAAATATATGACGAAGTTTTCAGTAAATTGTTTTGATATTTCTCAGCAACAAGTTTAAAACCATGAATAAAGACGATGTACAAAATCAACGAAGCGAGGAGGGTAAAAATGTATAACGATACAAGTCCACTACCAAGATTATTTAAGCTCTTGAGAACTTCAAAAATTATTATAGGCATTGCAAGTATTAGGGAAAGTATCCCAGCAATCCCAGCGTATTTAATAGTTTTATTCATAAGACTACGATCTATTTGATTAGTCTAAGTATTGGAAAAGTCGACCAATTTTTCACAATTATTATTATAGCATAACTAGCATTTTATGATTAAAAAATTTTTTTCTTCCCCCAAAAATTAAAACGCAGTTCGAGCCGATGTTTTTAACAGGTTCTTTGACAGTTTTTATCGGCGCGGCGGAGCCGCGCTTGCGGGCGGGGCTTCCTCGCCGCCGCAGGCGGCGAAATGCGTTCGAACTATTTTAAGAATACAGCACCATGTAGGAAATTTCAAGCGGTTTTGGTTCGCCTCGCTTCGCTCGGCGACTAATTTATATTCAATTTTGGGGGCAAAAACGAATTGGCGGTTTCGTTTGGGGGAAAGAAAATTTTTAGTTCAAATTGTATGAGATACATTATCTACGCGAGAAAATCTACTGAGGAAGACGATAGGCAAGTGCTTTCGATTGAAGCTCAAATGCATGAATTGAAAGAATTTGCCGCCAAAGAAAAACTTGAAATTGTCGCCTCTTTCCAAGAGGCGAAAACCGCAAAAGAGCCCGGACGAATGAAATTCGCAGAAATGTTGGCAATTCTCGAATCTGGGAAGGCTGACGGCATAATTTCATGGCACCCAGACCGCCTTGCTCGCAACAGTGTTGATGGTGGAAAAACTATCCATTTCGTAGATCGCGGCTTGATTAAATCCCTCAAATTTCCCACTTTCTGGTTTGAACCAACACCACAGGGATTGTTTATGCTCAATATTGCTTTCGGCCAATCAAAATATTTTGTAGATAATTTGCGAGAGAATGTGAAAAGAGGTTTGAGGCAGAAAATCAGAAATGGCGTTTGGCCCGGCTGGGCTCCGGTGGGCTATACTAATAATCCCAAAACTCGCGGAATAGACATTGATCCAGAAAAATCTCCAAAGGTGGTAAAAATGTTTGAGCTATACGCCACCGGAGCATATACACTTCATTCTCTCGCAAATTGGTGCAAGGAAAATGGTTTGGCTGGCAATCTCGGCAAACCACTTGTTATCGCTAACATTCAGAAAAATCTACAAAATATTTTCTATCTAGGACTAATGAAATGGAAGGGGGAAATTTTTGAGGGACAGCACGAGCCGTTAATTTCAAAGAAACTTTTTGATAAATGCCAAGAGGTTATGGCGAAGCGCGGCAAAGTGCAGGAAGTTCGCAAACATAATTTTGCTTTTCTTGGCTTACTCAAATGTGCCTCGTGTGGTTGCTCAATCACCGGAGAGCGACAAAAAGGACATGATTATTATCGTTGCACCAAGAAAAAAGGTCTTTGCCAAGAAAAGCATTATTTGCGAGAGGAAGCACTGACCGAACAAATTAAAAGTTTTCTTCAAAAGATTTCTTTGTCGAGCCAAGACACCGAAAAAGTTTTGGCGGCGTTGGACAGTGAACAGGATAAAGCGCGGGAGGACGCACAAGCCCAAGTTCGTATTTTGAAAGAGCAGTTAGTGCAGGTTGAGGCAAAACTTCAAAAGCTCCTCGATGTCTATTTAGCGGACGCTTTATCCACAGAGGAGTACGCCGCCAAAAAACAGAGTTTGCTGTCTCAAAAGGTCGCGCTTGCAGAGAAAATTACCGACTTTGAGCAAAAAGGAGTGTCCTGGCTCGAACCGGCTCGTGAGCTTGTAAAATCCTTAAATCAAGCCGCAAATCTCGTGCGGACGGATAATCTTTCCGAATTGCCGACATTTCTGAAAAACATCGGCTCGAACCATATTTTGCGAAACCGCCAATTCGTTTTTGAGCCCAAAATTGAATACAAATTAGTCGCCGAGCGAAGCGAGGCGAACCAAAACCGCTTGAAATTTCCTACATGGTGCGCAGGGTGAGAGTCGAACTCAACAGGGCCCAAAGGACAGTAGATTTACAGTCTACCCCCGCTCCCTACGGGACTACCTGCGCAAATTAGGTTATCAATGTATTTGGAACTTTTCTGTCTCTTAATTTCCCGCTCTTTTCTCACTGCTTCAGCTCTTGTATTATATTCTTGACTCCAAATAAGCTCAAATGGCGCAGAACTACGAGTATATATTTATTATCTCCACGATTATGCCGTTCAAGACGAGCTCTAAGATTGAAAGTAGAACCAATATAATAGCTGTTGTTCTTAAGACTTCGCAAAATGTATGTGTAGAACATTAAAATTGGGGCGTCCCGATTGCGATCGGGATGCATTTGACCGTTCTGCCACCTGCGCTCGCTTTTTATTTTTCTAAAATACTAGAAGCTCCTTCACTATTCCCATTACCATTGCCATTCCCGTTTTCTTTAACTTGTTCCGAAGCAAAAACGTTTTCTTTTGCGGCATCTTTCTTAAATCGATGTAATTTCTTCGTTAAATTATTATCTAATCTTAAAATAAAAACTCTGAATCGCCTTAATAGTTTTTCCAAAAAAGTCAGCAACCATTCGTCGGCTTTTTCCAAATACCCCATAAACCAATGGGTTTTAAGGGCTGATGGCGGCGGCGCTTCCAAGTCATTCACTCTTGGCATAGCCCGCGCCAAAATATAAGCAATCGCGCCCAAACTAAACATTATAATAATTTGAAGTATAAATTTAAACATAAAATTATTTAACTAATAACACAAGGAACGCGAAAACTATAATTCGTAACGGCAAAAACGGCTAATCACGATATTTTCACCAACTTTAGCTATTGTCCTTTTTATAAACTCCTCAATAGTTAACGATTCGTCTTTAATATAAGGCTGGGCTTTTAAAGTTTCAATATCAGCCGGATCCATGGCGGCAACCTGCATGGCAAGCTCATGCGCTAAATTACGAAAAGGCTCTGACCGAACCACAAAATCAGTTTCGCATTTAAGCTCTAAAAGAACTCCTACGCGGTCATTATGAATATAAGACTCAATAAGACCAGCGCCGGTTTTTCTGTCGCTTTTCTTTTCTGCTTTTACCAATCCTTTTTCATGAATCAACCGAACCGCATTATCAAAATCACCGCCCGATTCCTTAAGCGCTCGACGGCAATCCATAACGCCCGCGCCGGTTGTTTCTCTTAATTTTTGAATATCGTCAATCATATTTTTATTTTAATCCTCCACCCTTTAAAATCAAACTTCTCTTGTAATGAGAAATACCAATAATATCCGGATGAAGAATTAATCTAAAATCTAAAATTAATTATCGCGGGATTTCTTTTCGCAATTCGTCTTTGATTCTTTTAACTATCCATTCAATACTTGATTTGGCGTGATCGTTGGCAAATATCGGATATTTCACAAGATCAGGATTATCATCGGTATCTAAAACCGCAACCGCGGGAATATTTAATTTTTTTGCTTCTCTTACGCCGGTTTCGTGGGTTTGAATATCAACTACGAAAAGTATGTCGGGTACTTTTTTTAAATTAATCAAACCTTCAAAAAATTCCGAAAGCCTGGAAATTTCTTTACTGAATTCAAGTTGTTCTTTTTTTGTATATTTAGCAAGTTCTCCCTTTTCTTTTTTTAATTTTAAATCCTCGTAGTATTTTAACCGATCAGTTATAACTTTAAAATTAGTCATTGTCCCGCCAAGCCATCGGCTGACAACATACGGAAATTTAAATTCTAAAGCGAGCTCTTCTACCGCCTCTTTCGCCGCCGCCTGAGTGCCAACCACAAGCATTAAACCGCCTGCTTTAATTTTCTCTTTTAAAAAGCTAATAGCGTTATTTAAACTGTCAAAAGTCGTTTGAGGATCAATAAGTTCTATTTCGTTTCTAATGCCGCCGATAAAAGGCTTCATTCTGGGGTGGGTCTTTGATTTTTTATGACCAAAAAAAACACCGGCCCTGGCCATTTCTGTTATCATTTCATTGGTTAAATCTTCGGGCATAATAGATTAAATGTTAAACAAAATACAAAAGAAAGTCAAAATTTATTCCGCCATTTTGATATTTTCGCGTGATCGCCAGATAAAAGAACTTTCGGCGCTTTCCAAGTTTTTCTCTTTTTTTTGTCCGGTTTAAATATTTCCGGCCGGGTATAAACAGGATAAAACCCTTTTATTTCTTCGAGCGATTCGTATTTTCCTAAAACGCCGGGGACGTAACGGCTTATTGTTTCTACGAGAATCATTGCCGGCAATTCACCGCCCGAGAGCACAAAATCGCCAATTGATATTTCTTCATCCGCAATATATCGAGCTACTCTTTCATCCACGCCTTCGTATCGGCCGCAAATCAAAACAATATTTTTATATTTAGATAAACGCCGGGCGTTTTTTTGATCAAATTTCTTACCGCGGGTACTGAACAAAATCACTCGGACATTTCCTTTGATATTCTTTTTAATATTTTTTACCGCTTTATAAATCGGTTCAATTTTCAAAACCATTCCTGGACCGCCGCCATAAGCTTTTTCATCAACTGTTTTGTGGCGACCTTCGGCATACTTTCTAAAATTAACAAAGTTAATTTTAATAAGCTTATTTCTTTCTGCCCGACCCAAAATTGATCCCTTAGCATAAGTCATTAACATTTCCGGAAATAACGTAAGAATATAAAAATTTATCATACAAATAAATATTACAAGAAAACAAGTTTTAATAAAACAATCCAACCCTTCCATGGAAGGGTTGGATAATTTCGGAGAATTAACGTTTTAACTATTTTTCGTCGCTAAACGTCGATTTCCTGGGAGCTCTCGTGCTCCCTTCTGGCTCTTCGATCTTTAAATTCACTCGGGCATTGTTTTTAATACCAACAATTCTTAAGAGTGAACGAATCGCTTTAGCGGTTGAACCCTGCCGGCCAACCACCTGTCCCATATCTTGAGGATTAACCTTGAGGGACAAGAGCACGCCCATCTCGTCTACTTTGCGATCAACCTTCACATCGTCCGGGTGATCAACAATAGACTTTACGAGATAATCAAGAAACTCTTGATCAACAGTATTTTTTGACATGATTTACATTACAATCACTTCGTTTTCGACCTTTTTAGCCAGAAAAATAAGAATAATTGAATATCGCTTTTTATCTTTAATCTAAACCTCTGCATTATAGCTCATCATTTTAAATTTGTCAACTCTACTGGAATATTAAAATAGGAAGATGGTTTTTGCTTATTTTGACGAATTTGTTTCGGTTTTTACTGTTTCGGAAACAACTTCTTTTTTCTCATGTTTCTTCTTTTTTGCAGTCTTGTGAACGGCAATTTTAGGCCCCCTAATAATCCCCTTGCGAACTAATAAATTATGCACGGTTGGAGTCGATTTTGCGCCGACCTTGAGCCAATAATCAGCTCGTTCACCATTAATACTTCCTTCGCCCGTAGTCGGATTATACCAGCCTAAATCATCCGTAAAACGGCCATGAACTTTGGATCTTTTTTCAGCCACGATTATGCGGAACGACGCCTGATGCTTTTTCCCTGTTCTTTTAAATTTAATAGCTAACATATTTACTAAAACTAATTATGTAATAAAGATTAATTTATTTAACATAAAAAATCAAGTGGAAATGCATTTTCTCTAAAAGAACCCGAATAAAGCTTAATAATCTCACATTTTAACTTAAAAGTATTGCCCCATTTAAGCAAACCTCGATATGACGCAACAGTTTCAGGTTTCGGGTTATATCTCATGTTTTTTAACATTCTACGCTTGGTAACGGTGCGAAGTTGACGATACCGCGGAAAATGCACCCAACCCAAAAAATCAACACCGGAAGCGTATGACTTAATAAAAACCTTTTGCGGATGCAGTTCCAATTTCAGTGTATCGCGTAAAAAATTCTTAATCGGGGAAATTTGATTTTCAAGCCAAATCCTATTTTCAGAAAAAATCACAAAATCATCGGCATAACGAATATAATACCCTACTTTTAATTTATGTTTTACGAATTGATCAAACACGTTCATATAAACATTCGCAAAAAGCTGGCTTGTCAAATTTCCAAGCGGCAAGCCAACGCCTTTTTTATTCTCAATATAAAAACTATTAATTACTCGTTCTACCAGCCATAATATATTTTTATCTTGTATTTGTTTCTTACATATATCCATTAAAACGAAGTGATTGATATTCACAAAAAACTTTTTAATATCGCATTTCAATATCCAACAAGTCCGAGTATTATTCCGGCTTGTTTTATATCCAAACTCGCGAAATCGATTTAATGCTTTATGCGTTCCTTTATTTAGTCTGCAAGAAAACGAATCAGCAATGAATTTATTATCAAAATAAGGATATAAAATGCGATAAATAGCGTGGTGTAATAATCGATCCCGCACAGTTGCTTTATGAATATTTCTCGGCTTTGGATCAGATATACGAAATGCTTGATAACCGCCATGGCGATAGATATGATATATAAGTTCGCGATGGAGAAGAAAGATATTATCCATCAAACAAAATGAAAATTCCTGAACATCCATTTTCCCCCTTTTGCCGCGAACAAATTCTTTCCACGCCTCAAGTAAATTATCAATACTTGCAATATTTTCAAAATTAATTTTAAATTCTTTCATGGATAAAACCTTATACCCCCCCCCAACGAAGCGAACTGCCGATTATTCAAAAACTGATTGGTACTTATAAGCTGTGGCACGCCGTGGTGCCGCATATCCCAAAAACATCGCGGTACACACTGGGAAACAAGGTGGATTCCCTCTTCCTTGATACGATCGAGTTAGTATTCACGGCATCTTACGAACAACTGGAGGAGAAGATCGAAAAGATCGGAGCGGCAAATGCCAAGCTCGGTACTCTAAAGTTTTTCCTTCAGATCGTCTGGGAGCTAAAACTCATCGAAGATGAGAAGTATATTGCAATATCAGAAGTGTTAGATACCATCGGACGCATTCTTGGAGGATGGAAACGAGGACTCCTCTCAAAACTCCCCGCGCCAACAAGACGCGGGAAGTGAGGTATCCATAAGGTACGCAGCCGGAGAAAACGCAGTTGCCATCATTCCACCGAACACCGTCCAAGGCGTTCGCATTGAAGTTCCACTCGCGATCGTCGCCGTTCCAGTTGACGTTCACCGCAACCACACGCTCCGTACGGGATGCCGTCTGCACCACTATCCTTCGAATACTCTTAGGACTGTATCGTATTCCGAGACCTATAACCTCGATAGCGCCCCGCACCAGCTGACCTTAGGTATTTGTAAAGCCCCTCTCCACACTCCTCTGTAAGCAGATTGCCGACAGAGCTCTCGTTCGGAAGTGGCTTGAAGGTTTCCTGCCAAAGCCATGAGCCGTAGCAGAAACGAAATCTTCATTATTAGTATATAAAAAAATCCTTCTTTTCGGAAAGAAAAGAAGGATAAAGTGAAACAGAGAAAGAAAGAATAAAAGAGCTAAAGCGAAAGGTCAGCTGCCGGAGAAAACGCAGTCGCCATCATCCCACCGAACACGGTCCAAGGCGTTCGCACGGAAGTGCCACTCGCGATCGCCGCCGAGCCAGCGGACGTTCACCGCAACCACGGTTTTATTTGCCAACTTCACATAGAAGATATTGGCGTAACCGTTATTGAGAAGAATACCATTCTTCTCTCCTTTTGGTTGTTTTCCGATGAGATCCTTGATGATTGCTGCGAACTCGGGAACGGTGAATGCTTTTTGATTTCCGAGTTCTCCTTGGATTTCCGCATCATCCATACCCTTAGTGAGCGTGTACTTCGAGAGTGTTCCGGTGTATGCAGGGATGATCTCGGGAATCTCAGAGAGGACCCAATTCTTGAAGTTGTTCCAGAAATAAAGCTTAGGACCGTCCGAGAAGAATGAACGCTTTGGGAACATTTCTGTCGCAATTGAGATTCCCCGCTGTACGAGAGCGAGATATTTGAGAGCCAGCTTTTTGATGCCGACAATCAGGTCGGCAACTGTTTCCGTAAGACCGGAATTTGTTTTCATTGCGTCAAACATTTGCTCCTCGGTTCCGCCACGTTTGATCACTGCTTTATACAGATTCGAGATAAACTCCGTTCCGAAGTTCATTCCGCTAACTACCATGGATTTTTTCATTGTTATTTCTCCTATATTATGTCTGCTCTCCATCCGGTCATTTTGATCGGACTCTAAACAAACGTTATTAAATTTCTACTATAAGTATAGCGTATATCGCAAAAAAGTCAATAGCACGTAAAAACATTGATTTATAAAGGTTTTTGAGCAAAACAAGTAATGCAACTAGGAGAATCTTGTTCCCAAGTAAGTATGCTGGAGCAGGTTTAAAAATTTGCGAGCGAGCAGAAAATTTACCGGGCACACGCGAACGATAGAGAGCTGGATGGTAAATTTTCGTCGCGAACGAGCCAAGATTTTAACCCGCGGAAGTTTACGCGCGAGGGAACAAGGTTCTCCTCTCTACCCTACCCTTCAAGCTTAAGCGACAAAACAGTTGAAACGCCATCATCACCCATTGTCACGCCGTATAAAATATCAGCCACATTCATTGTTACGCGGTTATGAGTAACAATTACAAACTGACTTTTCTTGGAAAATTCTTTGATTAATTCCGCAAAACGCCGGGCATTATCATCATCCAACGCCGCGTCAATTTCATCAAGCACCAAAAACGGCGGCGGGCTTACGGAAATTAAAGCGAAAAGCGCAGCTAAAGAAACTAAACTTTTTTCACCGCCCGACAACATATCCAAACTTGTTATTCTTTTCTTCGGCAAATTAAGCTCAATATCAATGCCAGCGGTCAATTCCGGATCTTTTTTTTCTTCTAAAACCACTTTTTCTTCTTTTGCTTCTTTTACCTCTCCTGCTGCCCCTTCCGCCGTTTCTTCAACGACCAATTGAACTTCACGAATAACAAGCTTCATTCTGGCGCGACCACCACCAAACATAAGCCTGAAATACTCGTTAAAGGCATCATTAATATATTTAAAAGCGCTTTTGAAATCATTATGTATACGTTCACCCAAATCAGCGATAAGATGCTTTAAATCATGAGCGGCTTTTTCCAAATCTTCCAATTCCCGACTTAAAAACTCATGGCGGCTCTCGCTTTCGTTTGCTTCTTTTATAAGATTCTCGTCAATTTCTCCGATTACCGCCAGCTCGCCGCGCAACCGCATTATTTTTCTTTCGGTTTCAGGAACATCCAACTCGCCCTGAAAAACAGGAATGTTTGTTAATTCTTCTTTGGCGCGGCCGAATGTTTGCCACTCCCGCTCAATTTCATCAATCCTAAGCTGTAATTTCTCCCGTTCAAAACGCGCGTTTTGTATTTCGCTGTCAAATTTACGCAAATCATTTTTCTTTTGTTCTAAATTCTCGATTTGAGAACGAAACTCCTGATTAATTTCCTGCTGCTTTACTGCTAATTCTTCTTCTTTTAATCTGACTCCTTTAAATTCCTGATCCAACAATTCCAGTTCTCCTTTTAACTTGATAATTTCTTCAGTTAAATTTTGGTCGGATTTTATATCTTTTTTCTCCAAAACTTGATTTAAACGCTTTAACCAACCTTCCAATTTTATTTTCAAATCGCTTAAACTTTCCAATTTAAGCATTGTATTAAAATCTTCCACAAGCTCGCCCATAATCAATAAAAGCTCATGAGCACTTAAAGAAGGAATTTTGACTTCTTCGGTTTTAATTTCCATTTTAGCCTCGGCCCGCGCCAAAGACCACTCAAGAGAAGAACGATGTTCAATTATTGAAGTTGTTTTATCTCTTAGAATTTTTATTTCTTCGCTAGTTGAAATTTTTGATTCAATTCCCTTTAAATTCTTTTCCAGAACTTCAATTTCTTCTTCGGTCCTTTTTCTTTCTAAAATCAAATTGTTAAACGGTTCGTCTAATGCCGCTAAAAGGCGTTTCAAATCATGATATCTTGAAGAAAAATAATTGTTTTCCAATTCAAAAAGATTTTGTTCAATTTCTTTTCTTTTATCCCAGCGATGTTTTTGTTTACGCAAAAACCTAAGATGAGGGACAAGCTCATTCAACTGGGCTCTTACTTTTTCCATATTTATTTCGCTTGATTCTAATCTCCGTTCGGCTTGAGCTTTTTTTAACCTGAACTCCCGCAAACCCAAAATTTCTTCGACCATAGCTCTCCTATCTTCATTGGAAGACCTTACAAAAATATCGCTCTCCCCCTGTCCAATCATTGTAAGTCCCCGACTGCCAAGCTTTGCCCGAGCTAAAACCGGAATCAAGTCTTTTTGCTTCACTTCAGTATCGTGCCAAAAAAACTGGGAGGTGCCAGACCGATCAACCCGACGAACAAGCATCACTTCTTCAGTATCAAAAGGAAATAATCTTGAACGGTTATCAAAATAAAGCGCTACTTTAGCAAAACCAACAGCCGGCCGTTTAGGAGTACCAGCAAAAATCAAACTCCCTAAATTTTCTCCACGAAGATGCTTGGCTTCTCTTTCCCCCAAAATCCAACGAAAAGCATCAATAACATTTGATTTCCCAGAACCATTGGGACCGACAATGCCTACTACTCGGCCTGGAAATTCCAAAATAGTTTTTTGGGCAAAAGATTTAAACCCTTGTAATTCCAGTCGTTTTAGGAGGTTTGTCATTTTATTTTTTTATTGATTCGAAAAATCCCAAACCTACTCGCTTAACTCTTTCAACGCGTGTTCGGCAGCACAAGCTTCAGCTTCTTGTTTGGATGTCCCATCGCCTTCAGCAATTAATTTTTCGCCGAAAAACACACCAACCGTAAATTTTTTTTGATGATCCGGACCCGCTTCTTTTAAAACTTTATAAATCGGCGTTGTTTTCAGCCGATCCTGAATAATTTCTTGAAGCAAACTCTTCGAATCGCGATAAAGTTTTTTCTCAATTACCTCATCTAAATGATTCAAAACAATTTTCTTGACTACCTTTTTAATAGCGGCGTAACCTCGGTCGAGATAAATAGCGCCGAAAAGAGCTTCGATTGCATTGGCCAAAATTACATCCCGCGCCTTGCCAGTATCTTTAGCTTCCCCCTTGGAAAGAAAAATATATTTATCCAAAGAAATACTTTTTGCTACCTGGCTTAACATCTGATAATTAACCAGGGCGGCTCTTAAACTAGTCAGTTGCCCTTCCTGATAATCAGAAAAAGTCTCAAAAAGATATTCTGTCACCACCAATTCCAAAACCGCATCGCCCAAATACTCAAGCCGTTCATTATGAGATATGGGCCATTTGGGACTTTCATTCAAATAAGAACGATGAGTTAGGGCTTCTTTAAGAAGATCTTTGTTCTTGAATTCAACGCCTATATTTTTTTCTAAGAAACAAGAATCAGACAAAGCATTTTCTAATTTTTAACTTCCAATTTCCAATAAACAAACTTTCGTTAAAAACTTTTATTAAGAATTGGGAATTAAGAATTAGTGTTATCTTTTTGCTCGACCATTTGACGAAAAACAGTTCCTAAAACACCATTTATAAATTTTGGCGAATTAATTCCGCCATAATTTTTAGCGATTTCTATTGCTTCGTTAATAGCAACTTTCGGCGGCACTTCATTTTTGTCAGCGTATAAAAGCTCATAAAGCCCTATCCGTAAAACATTCCTATCAATAATCGCAATTTGATCAATCGGCCATTCTGGAGCGGCTTTTTCAATTATCGCATTAATTTCCGTTAAATGTTCGATTACGCCTTTGACTAGTCGCCAAACAAAATCCGGCTCATCAATGCCTGGTCCGAATTCATTAACATTACGCTCAACAATTTTCAATAAATCATTTTGATGCTTATAAAAATCCCATTCATAAAGAGATTGAAGCACAATCGTTCTTACCAAATGCCGAGTAGCCATGAATTTTTGTATAAATTTTAAGATTTGCTTTCGGGATTTTTGCTATTAATATGCGGAGATTTGACGCTCCGGCTGTAAGTCCCACATTGCACACAAACTCGATGAGGTAAAGTCGGTCCCTTACATTTCGAGCAAACAGAAATAAACACTTTTTTAAGCGCTTGCTGCGATCGCCGCCTACCGACTTTTGATTTTGAATGATGTTTTACTGGTACGCCACCCATAATATTTAAATAATAAATAAAAGATTATTATAGTCTCAAAATAAAGTCAATTAACGCTGCTGCAAGAATTTAAGCCAGCCGAATGATTGTTCGAAATTACGCGTAATAATATCAAAAATCGATTCTCCCTTTTGGGGCGTAAGAATTGACTGAACCGATGAAACAGCTTTATTCCCACTGCCATCCATTGATACCACTTGTATTCTATAAACCGCGGATGGCTTAAAAGACGTAAGCACTACAACATGATCTGTGGTAAGAGTTTCGATTAAAATTGACCGCTCTTTAAGTTTTGCGCCGGGCGCACCAACTCCTTCTTCATAGAAAACTTGAGAAGTGGCCGGTTCATCTGTTTTCCATAGAACTATTGTTTGCAGCCGGTCGGTTCTTGTTGGAATTAAAGCATTTTCGATTTTCAGACCGGAAATCGTCGGCGCTTTAATATCAATTAAAGTTTTAAAAACTTTTGAACGAGTTTCAATAAGATTGCCCTTTTCGTCATAACCAAAACCTTTTACTTCGTAAGAAGTATCCGGCTTAAGATTGGTCAAAGCAATTATATGCGAACGATTTAAAAGCTCGTCACCGATCTTTGTTATTTTATTAGTTTTAACATCCTTAAGCTCAACATATGATGTCGTCGGCTTATCAGTTGCCCATTTAACGCTGGCTTTTGTTTCTTTTACTTCTAAAACAATCAATTCTGGTTTGCCAAATTTCGTGGTAAAAATAAGATCCCTTCCTTTACCCATCACGCCCACTACATTTTGGGTTTTCACTTGAAAATGATACTTAACGCCGGATTTTAAATTAACAAGCTCAACTAAATGTTCTTTTGTTTTTGCTTCAGATTTGCCCATTTCCGCAATATAAGGATTTTCTGCTTTTGGTTTATACTCTTCTTCAGAAGCAAATGCCACGAGCGATGAACCTTCAACATTAGTTCGCCAAGTAATAGTCACGCCTGTTTCGGTGATATTTTTTACGGTTACTTCAGAAATGACCGGCGGCACAAGAGAAGGCGTAACTGATTCTATAATTTTACCCAGCTGATCTTGAAACTTAGAAATATCGCCAACTTTAATTAATTCTTCCAAATCCTCTGCCGCGAATAAAGTTGTAAACGTAAAATCTTCTGAAGAAGTAAGATTACCGGCACTATCAGCTGAACTTACTTTAAAATGATATGTTGTCCCCATTTTTAAACCCTTGATAAGCAATTTGTGGTTTTCAACCAAATCAGGTAAACCGGCCGTTAAACCATAATCAGCTGTTTCGCCGTATTTCGCATAAGAATTAGCAGGCTCATTTGTTTTCCAAGAAATTGCGGCACTAAAAGATTTTACATCGTCTGCTTTAATATCGGTTATAACCGGCGGTGTCGTATCTTTTGCGCCCAAAAGAGCATCCAGTCCATTTTTTGCTCGGTTATATTCTGCTCGAAGAGCTTCGTATAAGGCTTGAGCTACTGTCGCTTCATCAGAAACTTGCGTCACGCTTGTACTGCCAGCAGCTGTGGTTTTGACTGATTGTTCAACGCTCACGCCAATATTCCCAAGAATATCTTTAGAACGAATCCGATAATAATAAGTTGTTTCGGGTGAAAGATTTAAAAGCACAGCAGTATGAGTCTCGGCCAGTGTTGTATTATATGAAGTTTGTAAATTATAAATTCCAGAAACCGTGCCATATTCCACCTGACTATCACTTGGTTCGTTTGTTTGCCAAAAAACAACAACAGAATTCGCAGTAATGACCGGTGCTGCAATATTTATTATTTCCGGCGGCGTCACGTCTTGAGTGGTAGTAAAAGAATAGTAACGACCATTATTTATTTCTTCAGCGATATTGCCTTGAGCGTCAACAGACTTAACTTTAAAATAATAAGTTGTAGATGGTTCAAGATTATTTAAATCGACTTTATGACTATAAGGGCCAATTTCTCCAGCCACTAAAGTACCATTTCCTATTTCAATGCCAGCTTCAGGAGCCGAACTTGTTGAATACGTGACATACGAATTAGAAGAAATATCTGTATACCAACTGACCGCGGCTCTGGTGTCTAAAACGTCAATTGGCACCACGGCCGTAATTATCGGACCGGGCGTAGTCGTAAAAGCATGGCCAGCGCCATTGTTATCATCAATATATTCATTGCCGTCTTTATCAACTGATTTTACTCTCACAAAATATTGAGTTGCGGGCGAAAGATTTGAAAGATAAACTTTGTGATCTAATGAAGTACCGGGAACTACCTGCATGCTAGTGTATGTCGGAGTAGTTGCTGAATATTCAACAATTGATGTTCCCTCAACCGCTGAAATCCAAGAGACAGCGGCAATTGTTGAACGAATACCTTCTATTGAAACGCCGCCAAGTATATCATCATCAAGGATGGTATAAATAAATTTGGTGTTGACGCCCAAAACCGCATTAACCGGATTAACTAAAGTTATTTCAATAGTCTCATCAGATTCTCTTATCTTGTCATCAGTAACTCTTAAAAGAATCTCACCCTCGTTAAATCCAGCTGGTATTGAAACCGTGCCGCTTGCTAAAACAAAATCAGTATCCAATGAGGCCGTACCACCAGTAACCAAATAATTTACATTTACTTGGTCTAAAGATATTGCCGAAAGCGAAACTGGAATATTAAATGAGGTAATGCTTTCCTTTCCGCTTACTGAACTATCAGTAAATTGAATTATCGGTAATTGATCATCATTCCTAACTGTCCCTATGCCCGTACCATTAATAATATTGCTCCCTACTGCGTCGCTCAATAATATATTGAATGTTTCGTCTGATTCAAAAACCGTATCGCCATTCACGTAAACAGTGATGGCTTTCTCAGTTTCACCGACCGCAAAAACAATTATCCCAGTCGTGGCAACGTAATCTTGCGGCATTTTTGCTGAACCATCTTCGGTAGCATAAGAAACCGAAACAGGAACATTTGATATGCCAGAAAGACTAATCTGGAAAATAAACGGCGTCGTGCCAATATTGCCTTCTAAAGTAGAAACATTAGCAATTGAAATATTTGGGAGATCGTTATCCGCAATTGTGGCCGTAACATTAGGTATTGAAATAACATTGTATTTCAAATCTGCGCTTGAAACAGTTTGGACGATCGCGCCCGTATGGTCACCTTCAACCATAGTGTCGTCAAAAGCAGTGACGGTTACGGTTTGAGGGATATTCCAATTTATAGACGTGAAGGTAAGTGTCGAAGGCGAAGTTGAGAGTTGAACATTGGGTACAAGCGTAATCGTAACATTGGCTAATGGTTCTGATTCAAGGCGAATTGAATATGAATCTGAAGCGCCGCCTTCGGCTACTGTCAAAGCGGATTTGGAAACAGCAATGCCTGCCGTGTCATTGTCTGAAATCGTCAAAGTGTGCTCGGTAGGAGAAGTAATGTCAGCGTTTACAGCGTTGGAAAGAGCAATAGTTACTATTTCATTGTCCTCATCAATTACATCTTCAAGCACGTTAAATGAAATAGTAGTAGAAGTAGTGTTGGGGACAATTACCGCTGTACCGGGCATAAATTGATAGTCTTGCCCGCCGGTAGCTGTGGTTTTTGGACCCATCAAGACAGCATAATCAACTCGCACCTCATCAGCGGTCATATTAGTAAGACTTATCGGTAAAGTAATAGTTGCGACACTTTCATTAACTGATGAGTTCGCGCTTGCAAAACGAACCAGCGGCAAAAAATCATCATTGAGGATAACGCCCTTCCCAGTGCTTGAAGCAAGAGTAGAGTTTAAAGAATTGTTGGCAAGGGTTACTAAAAATTCCTCATTTTCTTCATAAGTAAAATCACCTATTGTCCAAACAGTCGCCGAAGTTGATGTTGTAAATGGCGCAAAAATGACCGTCCCGGACGCAAGCTGATAATCATTATTAGAAACCTTGGCTGTACTATCCTGCGTTGACCAATCAACTGTTATTGTCTGGACGCTTTGATGTGAAAGAGTAATTGGAAAGATAAATGCCTTATTTCCGCTGTCTCCTTCTTTTAAAGCAATATTATCTATAGAGATTGCTGGTAATGACTTGCTTTCAAGAAGAACAGCTCGATGAACATCGGGTGTACTGGTTACAGCATTGGTTGGTATTCCTAGTTTAAAATCTATCCATTCTTCGCTTTCATAAAGATCATCATTAACAACGCTAAAACTAATAGAAGTCGAAGTTGAAAGAGCCGGGACAGTGACCGGACTCGCAGTAAGAACAGTATAGTCGCTACCAGCAGTGGCTGTGCCAGAAGTAGTAAAAGGAATAGTTGTCGGTAGTCCGGATGGGACAGAAAGCAATACGGTTACTATGCGCAAGTTTATTGCTTCTGATTCGCTTGAAGAAGCGTTGGCAAATTTAACCTGCGGCGCTGCATCATCATTCACAACAGTCACCGTACCAGTAGCATTAGAAATATTGGCATTGGTTGGGCTTAAAAGTTTAACATAAAAAGTTTCGTTGTTTTCATAAAGAGTGTCGCCCAGAAATTGGAGATTTATTGTTTTTGAGGTTTCACCTGAATTAAAAGTAAGCGTGCTAGAAACCGATTGATAATCAGAACCAGCAAGCGCTGTTCCATCTTGAGTTTGCCAGTTTACTGATACGACTTTACCGCTTGCTGGCGACAAAGAAACAGAAAGATTAACAGAAGTATAACCGCTATTGCCTTCATTTAAAGAAGTATTATTTATGGAAAGATCGGGGGGATTATCATCATCAAGAATAGTATAGGTATAATTTGAAGGAGTGCCGATGCCGGCATTGGTTGAGGTAGTAATAGTAAGAATCACTATTTCATCAAACTCATCGATATTGTCATTATTGACCGTAAAACTTATGGCGCTTGAAGTGGAGTAAGCACTAAAAGTAGTTGAAGTGCTTGTAAGCGTATAGTCCACCCCTCCACTTTGGGCAGTTGAAGAAGTGTTGGAAGTAAAGTACGCCGTGACCGGCAAATTAGTCTGACTAGAAAGTGTAAAAATAATATTAACCGGACTTATATTTTCCGAGCCGCTTGCCGAAGAAGTGACGAATCTCACTTGCGGCGGATTGTCGTTTTCATTAATGCTTACTGTATGAACCCAAGGCCTGGACGGCAATGATGATGTCGCGGCATTAGTCGGCGTACCCATAGTGATAATCACAGTTTCGGGAATTACGCCTTCATATAATATGTCATCAAATGACGTGATGGAAATTGTACTTGAAGTCTGTCCAGATGGAATTACAAGAGTACTTGTTGGAGAAATTGAAAAATCAATGTAAGCACCAGCAGAAGCAGCTGTGCCAGAAAGAGCAAAAGGCATGGTCGCAGGAAGACCTGAAGCAGTTGAAAGTTTTGCTTTTACTTCTATTGCACTTCCGCCTTCGCTTGCAGTTGAAGTCGCGAACTCAAAAAAAACCTCGGGCGGGGAATCGTTATTTAAAATATAATAAGTAGTTGAACTTGGGGCACCAAGCGTGGCGCCATTAGGACTTGAAAGGCCAATTATTACTGTCTCATCTGATTCATAAAGCGAATCGTTAATTACTGTAAGTGTAGTTGAAGCAGAAGTTAAACCAGCAGGAATTATGGCTGTGCCAGAAGCAAAAGCGTAATCAAGGCCAGCCGCAGCCGAACCGCCGGTTACCGCATAATTTACTGAAACAGGCAAACCAGATTGAGCAGAAAGAGTAATGGTGATGGGCACTGACAAAATACTCTCCGCGCCGCTGGCCGAAGAAGCAGAAAACTTAACCTGCGGCGCCGCATCATCATTTAAAATTGTTACTGTGCCCGTGGCATTAGAAATTCCAGCATTAGTTGAAGCAGTAAGTCTTACAATGAAAGTTTCATTATTTTCATAAAGGGCATCGCCGGAAATTAAAGTGTTTATGGATTTTACTGTTTCGCCTGAAGCAAAAGTAAGCGTACCGCTGGCTGCTTGGTAATCAGAGCCAGCAAGCGCTGTGCCGTTTTCCGTCTGCCAGTTTACTGTAATGGTTTTGCCGCTGGCTTGGAAAAGAGAAACATTAAGACTGGCTGTGGGGGTGCCGCTTAAGCCTTCATTTAAAGAAGTATTACTTATGGAAAGATTAGGTGGATTATCATCGTCAAGAATAGCAAAAAGAGTAGAGCTGGGAGAACCTATGCCAATAATAGTCGAGGTAGTAATCTCTAAATAAATATTCTCGTCATTTTCATCGATTGTATCATTAAGTATCGTAAGAAAGGAAAAAGATGTGGCACCCGGCGGTATTGTCATGGTAGAAGGAATATTGAAATCACTTCCTATTGTGGCGGTTGTCCCAGAGGAAACAGCAAGGTTAACAGTTACGCTCCCGCTAAATGGTTCGGAAAGCGTTAAGTAGATCGGCGGCGAAGAAGAATTTTCACTGCCTGAAAAAGAAGCCGTGCTAAATTGGATGGTCGAGTGGATATAAAAAACTCCAATGCCTGAAACAAAAGGAATAGCTAATGCTTCGCCGGAAAGCGTCACTTTATATTGGAAAAACTGGTCATAAGCCCCATCACGCAAACTTATAGGAATAGCTAATCCCGAACAAGTAACTGTACTGCTAACTTTAGAGCAACCAGCAGTGCCGTTTGTAAAATTCACCCAAGCAACTGAATTTAAATTGGAAACGCTTTCAGCTGTTCGTAAAGAAACTATAACCTCGCTTCCTAGCGGAACATTTTCATCCCAGGAAAATCCTTGAATTTGATTATAAGGCTTTATTGTATTATAAGACGAGGAAATAAGAGAGCTGGTTAAATAAACATTGTAATTAATAGTAACTGAATCTAAAGAAGGGGTTTTCCAACCATCAGCGCTCGCAAAAAGTTTTGCCCGATATTGAATATAGCGTTTGGCGCCAAGAACACTAATATCTCCACTGCTCGGAACTGTAAACCATGCTGCAGCCCCCACTTCATCAATAGTGTTCCCAGCCCTAACATCAATCGCTACAGTCGTGCCAATAGCTGAAGCATAAAGATTTGTCGAACTAACATAATTTAATGTAGTAAACCCCACTGTTTCCCCGGGAAACGGTTCAATCACCCCTGAAGTATAAACACCTGAAGCCAAATAAGGCGCAGCAAAAGTTATTGGTTTACCAAATGAACCCACTACCCGATCAGGAGTAGTAGCTGATTTTACACCTAAGCCATTACCAAGCTGGCCATAATTATCGCTACCCCAGCAATAAGGATTGCCGGCGCGGGAAACAGCGCAACTGTGAGAATCGCCTACATTTGCGGTAATCATATTCGCTAAATAATCAATCCCAGTATCTGTAACCCAATCACCATCAACTGCGGCGCCGCGCCTTATCCTGTTAGGATATGGCTGATCATCTGAATTGCCATTCCCCAACACCCTAAAATCCGAATTATTCCCCCAACAATAAGGATTGCCAGCCCGGCTTGTCGCACAAGTACTAAATGCTAAAGCACTAAGCCTCACTTGCTCAATATTAAACAAGTAACCTCCTGTATTATCGCTTGAAACAGAATATGCCCACCCTTCTTTTACACGATTTGGGGTATCTTCATATACGCTTATACTACCATTCCCTAAATTACCATAATTATTTCTACCCCAACAATAAAGATTCCCGGCTTCTGAAGCCGCGCAGGAAAAATCAGCACCGGCTGTTATTTGCTGTATTCTTGCTAGTTTACCATTTAATTTTTCATCATCTACTGCTCCTCCAGCTATTACCTGCACTGGTACTTTACTATCAATTGTATTATCGTTCCCTAATTCACCCGCAGCATTATCGCCCCAGCAATAAGGATTGCCGGCGCGGGAAACAGCGCAAGTATGATCATCTCCAGCTGAAATCCATTTAATATTAGAAAGATAGTCGCCATTATAATCGCCGCTGACTGCCGCGCCCTTTTTTATCCGAACCGGAGTTACGCCATCTGTAGTAGTATCACGGCCAAGTCTGCCTGAACCACCCTCACCCCAGCAATAAGCATTGCCGCTTTTAGATACCGCACAAGTATGATTTTCGCCGGCTTCAATATAAGCAATATTAGCTAAATAATTTGTTCCACTTTCACTAACCCAATCAGTGGCATTATTTATCGCTTCACCAGCCAAAACACGAACTGGTATATTTCTGTCTGCTTTAGCCCCATCGCCGAGCTTTCCGGATGTTCCATCGCCCCAGCAATAAGGATTGCCAGCGCGGGAAACAGCGCAGGCATGATTTTTGCCAAGTGAAATTGATTGGATATTTGCAATATAGCTCCCGTCTTTATCAATTGAAGCAGCAGCGCCAGCCCAAACGCGACCGGCGTACTCGCTATTTATATACACTGTTCCATTCCCAAGCTGCCCACTAAAACTGTCGCCCCAACAATAAACATGACCCAGTTCTGTAAGACCGCAGCTGAAAAAATCCGATGTCTGGCCGTTACCCACACCTATGCTTGAAGTGGCTATTTTTTGTCTTTGAAGTATTATTGAAGCTTCGGCATTTGTAGTAATAGTAGTTGAAGCAAAATTAAGCCCGCTTAAATCATTGTAATTAAAGCCATTTGCCAAAGCGCTTGCATCAGTCTGAGTTGTGCTTGCAAAAACAGCAGCAAGGGAAAGATTTGAGCTTGCTATCATACCAGCGTCTTTACTGCTCCAGAATACCGTAGATGTCGCGGGATGAACAATAATTGTTGTGGTCGCGCCGCCGGACCAATTTGTTTGAGTAAATGTGTAGACAGCGGCTTCGGCTACCGGTAAATTTGGGAAATTAGAAAATAAAAGGACAGCAATTAATACTGCCACAAATTTAGGAGCGGAAATTGAATTTTTTTTAAAGTTGTTGCTCTTTCTTAGCCTCACATATTTCATTATATCATATTTTATCCTCCCACCCTCCAAGATGCCCTGCAATTTTGCCGTAGAGATGAATGACGGTGTTAAATCCTTCTCGTGGAGCTCAGTACCCCACAGGAAGGTGGGAGGATTTATCGAATAAATTTTATAAAAAGAGGCTTGCCTGCGTAAACAGGCGAGCTTTTTTAACTAAAAATGTTATATAATGTAATAAATGGAACAGAGCAAAATCATAATTATTGCTGGACAAGATATTCAGCTTATTGATTTTTTAACCATTGAGATCTCAAAAGACTACCATAAAGTTTATACTGCTCCTGATGGCGAAGTTTGCTTTAAATTAGCCAAAACCATCCATCCAAACCTGATTATTATGGATACTTTTATGCCCCGCCAAAGTGGCTTAGAAACGCTTAGGGCTTTAAAAAGCGAAAAAGAAACAAAAGATGCAGAAATCGCTGTTTTTACTGCTGGCGGAAACCAAAAAGACATTGAAAATCTTGGCGCTGTTGCGCTTCATAAAGACGTTACACCTGAAACAATTATAAGTGACATAAAAAAATTATTTATATAATATGACCAAACCAGCAGTACAATTAAAAAACGTAAATTTCATATTTGATCCAGGTAAGGTTACTGAAGTTAGGGCGGTTTCTAATATTTCTTTAGAAATCACCGAAGGAGAATGTGTTGCTTTTTTCGGGCCTTCTGGTTGCGGCAAAACTACTCTTCTTTACATTATTGCTGGTATTGAAAAACCTCAAAGCGGCGAGGTTCTAATCGGCGGCCAAGACATTTCTAAAATGAGCGCTGCTGAACTGGCAATTTTCCGCCAAACAAAAATTGGAATTATCTTCCAGAATTTTAATTTAATTCCAACCATTTCGGTTTTAGACAATGTTGCTTTGCCAATGGCTTTCTTGGGCGTCGGCGAAAACGAAAGAAAAATCCGTGCCGCAAACCTTTTAAAACGTTTTGGCTTGGATCATCTGGCTGTTAGATGTCCCAATGAACTGTCGGGCGGGCAGCAGCAACGCGTTTCAATTGCAAGATCATTAGCCAATGATCCATTAATAATTTTAGCTGACGAACCAATGGGTAATCTTGATACTGCCAACGCGGAAATAGTTTTAAATCAATTAAAAGAATTAAATAAGGAAGATGGAAAAACTATTATCATGGTTACTCATGAAATCTGGACTTTAAGAGATATTCAAAAAATATTTTTCTTGCGCGACGGCAAACTTATAAAAACCGAAATAAAAGATGCGCAAGGACCGGTTTTTGCAAAAAAGGAAACGCCGCAAGAAATTTCAGAAATGCCCCCTTCAGAAAAAAAAGAAGAAAATCTTGACGAATCTCTAAATATTGGTGCTGGCGCCGAATCCGAAAAAGGAACCGGAGAAAAAGAAAAAGAATTAAACGCTGTCCAAACTCTTCAATCAGTATTTCCGGAACTTACCAAGCAAGAAATAAAAATAAAAGCTGTCACTTCCCTTCTCTTGTCCGGTTATGGATCCGAAGAACAAAAACGTTTTGAATCTTTTTTAAAGGGAAGAGTGGAAAATAATTTGAAACGCGAAGAATTCTTTAAATTTCTTGATCGGCCATTTCGTTCCGGCGGCATTGGCTTATGGAAAAAAACCGCGGAAAAACTAGCTAAGAAAAGCGAAGAAATAATTGAGCAATGGTCACTAATTGATCAAATTATCCAGGAATTGAAAAAAAATCCAAGAGCATTCCTGGAAACCGAAGTTGAAGTCATTAGCAACTGGCTGAAAGAAGATTTTAAAATTAATTTAAGTCCCGAACAGCAAAAAAGACTTAATGAAATTATAGAAGAAAAAATAAGAAATATTATTTCTTGGGAAAACTTTGAAAAAATTCTCGCTCTAACAATTAAAAACGGCGGTATTGGACTTCGTGGGAAAACCCCCCATCTTATTACCGAGAAACTGAAAACGGCTTTTACGGAATTAAAAGAAGATTTTTCAAAAGAGAAGAAAATATAAGTCCTTAAAAATGTTAACGGTTATTGTTTTTTAAAAGCTTCCCGCGGAGAAAGCTTAACCGCTCGCCTGGCCGGCCAATAACCGGTAAATAAACTCACGAACGAAGAAAACCCAACAAGCGAAATCATAAACCACAAGGGCCGTACAAAAAGATCAAGTGGTTTTCCTTTAAAAGATTTGGCGAGCATGTTCATGCCAAAATTCAAAGCATCGGCGCTGCCAAAACCAATTAAAAGACCGGCAATCCCGCCAAAAAATCCCGTTAAAAATGCTTCGGTTAAAAAAAGCTTCTTGATATCCAAATCAGTTGCGCCAAGCGACTTCATAATTCCAATCTCGTAAGTTCTCTCAAGAAGAGCAATGGTCATGGTATTAAACATCCCGATAGCTGAAACAATAAGCGCGGTGGCGCCAAAAACGCCCAAAATTATCGTAGCGATGTTTAAAATCTTATTAGCTTGATTAATAAGATCGAGCTTGGCGGAAATAAAAGTGCCCCGATCAAGAAGAATATCACGAATCACAAAGACAAAATCTGCAGATTCGGCCCTAACCATCACGCTTTGATAATCAAGTGGCACGCCAGCCAAAGCACTTCTGGGGACAAAAACATAGGGCGGATCAATATCATCGCCGATAACGCCCTTTATTTTAAGAGGCCGATTAATCTCAAATTCGTCTGGCCGGAACAATTTTATTTTTAACTCCTTACCGATTACCGATTCGTTTGGTTCAAGCCCAAAAAGTTTTAAAGCGGCACTTGAAACTATCGCCGCCGCCTCTCCTTCCTGAAAAATTTCTCCTATTTCCGGAATTTTACCAGCTAAACGAAAATAATTTGACTCAACAATCTTTATGCTAAGGAGGCCGCTTATTCCTTCGCAATTCATTTCGCCGGAAAACTCGGCTGAAGGCGAAATTTCAGCCACGCCATTTATTTTTTTAATTTCCTGCAAATCTTTTTCGGTCATATGAAGATTACTCTCGGCCGGAAAATACGCCTCGATGGAAAAAAGCGAATCTTCGGTTTTAGCAATCTGCTCAATTAAAATTTTCTGCATACCGAAGCCAAGCGAAACCAAAAACATAACCGCGCCGATACCGACGCCAATGCCAAGCGTGGTAAGAATCGCTCTAAGCGAACGGCTTTTAAAAGCTCTTAAAGATAATCTGAAAAGATCAAGAATGTGAAGATGGTGTTTAAAATCGTTTTCGGAAAAAGAATGGTTTACTTTTGTCGCCGTCTCAAGAATTTTTTGATCGTCATCGGGCAAATGAGGCATACCCAGTAGTAGAAACTCGATTAATTTTTACAGCAATTATTTGACCTTTGAT
>JASEHZ010000032.1 GCA_030018585.1 Patescibacteria group bacterium
GGGGGTGGATACAAGCTATTGAACCATTACGCTGGGTTGACAAATAGCACAGGAGCATGCTATCATTCAATCAGTAATTAACTATTTACAAATTAATAAGTGAAAGAAATCAAAAATGGACGAGTTTTTTGAAGTTATTGGCACAATAGTTGTGGTATTATTTATTGTTGCGGTATTTGCAATTATCTTGGCATTTCCAACAATGTGGATTGTCAATTACGTATTCTTAGAAACAGCTCTAATGGCAATTTTCGGAACAACATCAATTGGTTTCTGGAAAGCGCTCTGTCTGAATCTTTTTTTTGGTATCGCATTCAAATCTTCCACCCCTTCTTCTAAAAAGTAGAAGAGATTCAACGTCATTATAAACCGCTCTGGTGAACTAGGCGGTTTTTTATTTCCAAACAATAGTGGTTCGTAGGGTGGAGTAAATTATGTCTTTATTACTATTACTCTTGGTTTTAAATCAGGCACATAAATATATTCAGTTTGCCTCTGTATTGCAGTTCTAACATCCTCCACGATTTGACCCCATGAATTTTGTTCAAGCAGGGCCAAGACTATAAAATTTAGTACTCCGCTGCTGGCGGGAGAGGAAATCTGACTTTTTCCGTGACAAGTTCCGACCTTCCACGGTTGAGGTTTTTGACAGAACATTATTTACGGCTTATACTACAATCAGTTTTAAATTTACAAATAAAAATATAAAGGAGCCAAACAATGAAAATTCCGTATTCAGAACTCGATTTAAAAATCGCGCTTCTTGGCATGAATGACAAAAATTTTCTGGGGAAAAAAGCAAGGGATTTAAAAAAAGAATTAGATGCGGTAATGCCGGTTAATAAAGCCGAAATGAACCTAAAAGTAGCGGAATATAATGGTATTGGTCTAAAAGAACTTATAAATAGTCCAAACTATGCAGCGCTTTTAGGAGATTACCGAGCCCATATTTTAAATACTGCAGTTGGAAAAATAGAAAAAAATTTAAAAATTACAAATAAGCAGGCTTGGGCGGTTATTGCGCTTGTGGCTGGTTTGATACACTTGGATTAGATTTTTCCGCTTCGGCCTTAAGTCGAAGCGGTTTTTTAATTTGACTCTCTCCGCGACAAGTCCTGGCCTTCTATGACCAGAATTATTACGAAGGATTGACAAGTAGCATGGAGGTATGCTATCTTTTATTTAGTAAATTAATTCACTTTTATAAATAAAGGAAATAAAGATGCCGTTAGTGAAACTTTCATATAAGGAACCATTATTAGCAACCGCAAAAGCGTTGATGTTATCAAAAGAACTTCCTGCAATTGTAGCGAAAGCTCTGTCTTGTTCGAACCCAGATGGCCATCTCAATCCTCAGGACGTTGAAGTCGAAATCCATGAGATAGGCAAGAATGATATAACCAGCTACGATCTCCACATTGTGGTGGAAGCTAATGATTACCCGGAACGGAGCGAGAATTTAAAGGAGCGTCTACGCCAGATCGTCCGGGACGTAAGGGTCGTCATATTGGAGGGAACCACAAGGGTTACGATACCTTGTCGCGGATTCGTTTGGGTTCGGTTGTGCCCCGGTAGCTTCAGTGAAATTCTGTAACTAATTAAACTTCGGTATTAGAAAGGAATTTGATATGGACGTTGGAAGAAAGAAAGTCGAAGAGGTGTTTTTCGATGCTATGTTGAATGGATGGGCAAATCCAGACATTGAAAAGACAACACTACCTCATTTCCCAAGATCAAAAGCTATTTGGTTCCGAAGGGGTAATTTTATGGTTCTTGATTGGTATTTAAAAAATGGAACGGAAAGTATGGGTAATACTATAATCTGGGAGGAAGGAATTCCCACGTGGATGATGAGTTATGGTGGATCGTATCCAAAAGAAGCGATTCCATTTCTTAAAGAAGCTCTTCTTGTCGCCTATCAGAAGAGAGGGTTTTTTGGTGGACGTGGTCCCATATTTTATTTTTATCAGAACGACAAATATGTCTACATTAATACGACAATGCGCAACAACTTTGCTTCTTTCTTGGGAGCGGAAAAGATTGTTTTGAAGGAAAACAGTGCGATTGTAGGGTTTCACACGTATTGGGGAAGATTGTTAAGAACAGCATATATTATCTAATCTTGATTGAGGCGCACGACCTATAGGTACGGCGCTTTTTTATTTTCCCGCTAGATTGGGTATATAAAATCCATTTGACTGCTGTATTTTGGTTCTAACGTTATCTACGATCGGGATGTTTTAGATTTGACAAAATAGCGCGGGATCGTTAATCCTTATTTAGTAAATTTATAACCAAATAATAAATATCATGAAGGGAATTTTATGACAATTGAAGATCTGAAATTTTTGTGTCAAATCGCGGCACGAAATCAGGAAATATTCAATATTATTAAAATAATTACTCCAGAAAAACAAAGAGAAAAAAGTTTTAAAGAATACTGGGAACTTTTGAGCGAAGAAGGAAAGAGAAGTTTTATAAAGAATATAACTCCTGATAATACGAGTGGATCAGGCGACACCGGAAAGAGCTATTATGAAGATGTCTTTCCTGTACTAAACACTTTTTCTTCTGAACTAAAAGAAGAACTTGTAGATTATCTTTCTTTCGGATATGGAAGTATATATCGAATTGATCCGCATATTTATTGGGTTCCAAAAGAAAAGCGTTTAGAGTATTTAAAAGAGAGAACGCCCCTGAACAATATTCTTTGTTATGCGCTTTTTGATAAGAAAAATGGATTATTAAAACGCGTTGGCACCGAAAACGAGATTTTATCTTTTGATGAAATAAAAGCATTGGTTAGTTTTTTTGTGAACAAGTATGGCAGGCTTGATGTGTATGTATCGGAAGCAATAAAAAGTTTTGAAGATCAGACAAAAACAAAAGTTCTATTTGAAAAAGATAAGAAAAAATGCCCCGAGCGTGGAAGTAAGATGGAACAAGTTAATTATGCTATTGGCGGCTTTTCCGGACATCCTCATGTTCGTCCCGGTCGTTGGGTATATAAATGTGGGAATTGCAAATATGAAGAGCCATGCATGGGACGAGAAGTAATGAAATAAAACATAAATTTCAAACCCCTTAAAAAGGGATTTTTGATTGGGCCCTCATATTTGACCGGATAATTTAAAAAAGTAACAATAATTATTAGTAGTCGTATTATATCAAAAGGTCGTAAATTCAGATTAAACAGGAAATGAAAAATCTAATTAAAATATCGGTTTTTATATTTTTATCTTTTGCGTTTGTTGGTTTGGTTTCAGCTCAAAATATAGGTAATTTAAAAAACCAGTTGAAAAACGAACGTCAGGAAGCGCAAGAACAAATCCGTAATATCAAACAAGAAGGCAGAGAAGAAATAAAAGATATTCGTGAGCAAGCGCGTGAGCAAATTCGCGTTTTTCGGAATAATACTTCCAGTCCAACCCCAATGTCCTCTTCGACTGTTTTTAAAGTAAGGCAGGAAATCAAAGATCGTCGGGAACAGCTAAAGAATACGATTGAAGCCAAAAGAATTGAATTAAAATCCCGAATTGAGGCAGAGCGCAATAAGTTAAGAGAACGCCTTCGGCTTATTAAAGACGAAAAGAAAAGAGTGGTCGTGGAACGTATTGACAGCGGCCTTGTTAAATTAAATGAAAAAATGACCAATCACTTTTTGGCGGTTTTGGAAAAATTAGAAGATGTTTTGGAAAGAATTCGAGAGCGGACAAATTCTGCAGAGTCAAAAGGTTTGAGCGTGTCTTCGGTTCGGACAGCTATTTCTGATGCGGAAAAAGCGATAAGCGTAAGTCGCGAAAGTGTAAAAAATCAAGCGGCTAAAATTTATACTATTGCTATTAGCACCAGTACTGTCAGTACGAGTACGGCGCAAGGATTAAGAAGCGATGTTGGTGAAACGCGGCAGTTGCTTCATGGAGATTTGGTGAAAGTAAGGGATACGGTTCGGGCGGCTCGTGATGCTGTTCATAAAGCAGCCGTGACCTTGGCTCAAATTCGCGGCGCTCTTGGTGTTTCAACTTCAACAGCAACAACCACGCCTCCTGTTACTCCGACTTCAACCCCGACTTCAACTCTAACATCAACAACGCCATAATTAATTTATAAAAAACCATGAAAAAATCTATAATCGCGATTATAGTCATTATCATTTTAATTCTTGTGGCTGTTTATGTGATTGGAGATTGGCGAGTACAAGTAGATGGACCTCGTCCGTATCAGACAAGCGAAGAAATTCAGCAAGGACAGGGAGCTGAAAATTTAACTCAAGAAGTGGAAGATGTTGATATTGGCAACCTTGACCAGGAATTTCAGCAAATTGATAGTGATCTAAACAATCTTTAATAAAATTCTTATTAAAGAAAAATAATCCTACTATCTTGTGGAATGGCAGGATTATTTTTATAACATATATTCATATATTAATTTAAGCAGTAATTAAATATAATAAAAGAATAAAAAGTTCAAAAACCCGATTATAAAATTATGAAAACAAGTTTCTTTACTGGCAGCGGTGACGAAGGGGTGGTTAAGATCGGTCGTGTTAGAAAATCAAAAGACAACGAGTTTTTTAAAGTTTTGGGTTCGCTTGATCGATTAAATTCTTGGCTTGGTTTTTGTCGGATTGAGGCAATAAATTCTTTTCCAAAAAATACTAAAATTGATTTAGCTCAAATTATTAAAGATATTCAAGAAATATTATTTATTGCTCAAGCTGAAGTAGCCGCTATTGGTTTTGGCGGTAACGAAACAAATTTAAAAGTAACAGAAGACAAAATCAAGACATTAGAAAATTTAATAGAAGTCGTTGATAAAATCACCCCTCCGCTTAAAAAATTTATTATTCCCGGCAATAATGAACTTTCGGCGCGACTGGATATAGCGCGGGTATTTGCACGTGATCTTGAGCGTGATACGGTTGGTTTTAGTAAAAGCCAGAATATTTCTAAAGAGCTTCTTCGATTTTTTAATCGGCTTTCAAGCGCGCTTTTCGCACTCGCGCGTTATGCAAATTTCAAGCTAGGAGTTGTTGAAGAACATCCTACTTACACGTAAATATTTTTGCTATAATAATATTAAACATTGGATAATATGCTTACTTTAGAGGATATGATTTTGCGTTTGGTAGCCGCTGTTTTATTTGGCGCAGTTGTTGGTCTTGAAAGGGAATTGGCGGGCAAGGAAGCTGGTATCAGAACCGATATTATGGTGGCTTCCGGCGCCGCGATTTTTTCAATCGTCGGCATATCTCTGCCGTATATTATTGCTGATACGCCGGAAAACATTCCTGAAATTTTAGCTCGCAACAGCGGTTTTCTGGGAGCGGTAGCGAATGTTGTGGTCGGCGTCGGGTTTTTAGGTGCTGGCATTATTGTCAAACAAGGATTTCATGTAAGAGGATTGACAACGGCCGCTACGGTTTGGTTTGTGGCGGCAGTGGGAGTGCTTTGCGGGATCAGGCTTATTGGTTTTGCCGGCGTTTCTGCAGTTGGTCTTGCGTTTATACTTTTTATTTTGAGAAAATTTGATATGTATAAATTTGTAGGCAAGGAAGACGAGCATGATGTTGATGACGAGGAAAGCCATCGCAGATAAATAAAAACCCCGCTAATCTTGAGCGGGGATTTTGATTCTCAAATGATCCGCGATTTTCTTGCCTGACTCATTTAAATCTTCGACGTTTTCATTCATACTTAGATAAATCATATCTAAGTGAGAGGAAAATATTTTTTCGCCCAAGAATTTAAAATCAGGATTTCGCGCTTCGTTAACGCTCGGTAAATCATTAATATTTATCCAGCGAGCTTCAATAACTTTGGATACCACATCTTGAGTTTTCATTACTTCCGGCAATTGAACAAAAGGATCAGTGATTTGCCCGAAGAAATAAATTTCAAAATGCAACCTTTTTTCCTTGTTGTTCTTATTTTCGGCCGGTAAGGACCGAACAAGAACAGGAAGTTCGCCTATATCAAAAGAAGTTTCTTCTTTTAATATATTGGCTTCCTCGCGCAGCTCGCGCCATGCGGCTGCGAATGGTGTTTCTCCAAGTTTTACTTTTCCGCCTGGCAATCCGCGGCCGCGCGGTTTTCCGTTTGGTGTTTCGTCGCCTTTTTCTAGAACCATTCTCGCTTTAGTTCTCTCAAAATTTAAGAGAGTGACTCTGACCGACACGGTGTAATCATCCGGGCGAGGTTTGGTTGTTAATTCTAGCCATCGAATCTTCCCTTCATTTATTAATCTTTGCAATTCCATTTTTACCTCAAAAATATTTAAATGTACATTTATATATAAAGCATATCATATAAAGATATATTTGTCAATAGTTCGTAATGGTTCAATAGCTTGTATCCACCCCCTGGTAAAGT
>JASEHZ010000033.1 GCA_030018585.1 Patescibacteria group bacterium
AAATTGGTTCATATGAACCAATTTGAGGAAGTTTTATTAAAAGATTTTTCTCGAATGCGCGCTTTTTTGCTAAAAAAAATAGAAATACTATACTAAATCTATGAATCCCGTTAGAAGCAACCAAATTATGAAACCTATGAATACTAAGCATTTACCAAAAAACATAAATATCAAACAAAAGGCCGCTTTATTTACGGCCGCCTCAGGCGACCTGCTTCTAACGGGATGAAACCAATTTTGATTTCGGGTATTCAACCAACAGGAAAACTCCATTTAGGAAACTATCTTGGAGCTCTTAAAAACTTTGTTGAATTGCAAGATTCTCACAAATACAACTGTTTATTTTTTATTGCTGACTACCACTCTCTAACCGAAGTTTTTACACCCAAAGAAAAAGTAAGGCAAATAATGAATTTGGCTCTGGATTTTCTTGCCACCGGTTTAAACCCTAAAAAATCCATTATTTTCCAACAATCGGCTATTCCGGCACATACGGAACTCGCTTGGATTTTAAACACCATTACGCCGTTAGGAGAGCTTCGACGCATGACTCAATTTAAAGACAAATCCGAAAGCGCACCGCAAAATATTAATGTTGGCCTGCTTACCTACCCAACCCTTATGGCTGCTGATGTTTTGCTTTATGACGCTTCATTTGTTCCAGTTGGCGGAGATCAATTACAGCACCTAGAACTTACCCGCGAATTAGCGCGTAAATTCAATGCACGTTTTGGTAAAACTTTTATTGAACCAAAGCCATTAATGACTGATGTGCCGCGTTTAATGAATCTGGATAATCCTATGAAAAAAATGTCTAAATCCCTTCCGCAAGGCTGTTTGTTTTTAGATGATTCGCCAGCAGGAATCAAAGTAAAAATCCAAAGCGCTACCACTGATTCGGGCAAAGAAATAAAATATGACGAAAAAAATAAACCTGGCATTAGCAATTTACTTTTAATTTATTCTGCCCTTTCAGGAAAAACAATAAAAACTCTGGAAAAAGAATTTCTAGGCTTTGGTTATGACGATTTTAAAAAATCTCTCGCGGAAATCACAATCAAAGTCCTTGAACCATTCCAAAAAAATAAAAAAGAATTGTCAAAAAACTTAGGTTCAGTTAAAAAAATTATTGAATCCGGCAATAAAAAAGCTTCAGAAATAACAAATAAAAAAATCGCGGAAATCAAAGAAAAAATCGGATTTTTGCTGTAATTATTGGCCCCGTACTACAACTTCAACACAAAAAAATGCGCCGTATTGAAGTTGTAGTACGGGGTTGACTTTTTTTACGCTTTGCCTAAAATAAGAATCTACTTAATTGGATAGCACTTTTAAATACCTCGGTTGGGGTTTTTGGTCCTAAGCCTCTAAATCCAAGTTGGGCGACGCAACAACCCAGCACAAAGGTATTTTTTGCGGAGACCGCAAGCGGTTTCGCAAAAAATACGGGCATCTTACGCCCGACAAATCCTTTGTAAAGAAACGAACTTTTGCCAATCGGGTAGAATAACCCGAACGGATTAAAAGCAAAGACATTTCTATTTTGAAGAAATGATTTGTTTCAACTTTCTCGGCCGTCAAGCACCTTGATGGACGGCTCAACGGGAAGGTAAGCCTAGGCAACGTCACTGGGCAAGGATCATGCTGGGGAACGACTTGTTCGTTCCCCCTTTTTATTTATTTTCGGGATATTTAATAATAACTAATTTTTATTTTAAAACCGTGTTCATAAGCGCGACTTTTCTTTATCTTCAAATATCTCATTTTAGAATCGAAGATTTACAAAAAATTCTAAAAAATATATGATTGTATTTATGAACCGCAGCGAAGAAGATAAAATATTTGAAAATTTAGACATTGATCAGGCACATAAAGAAGCAAACCGACTCTTAAAAAGAGATGCGATTGATCCAGAGAAATTCCGGGATATTTATGGCGCAGATGTGGATAAAGACATTTCTTACGTGAAAGAAATGGAAGAAAAGTTTAAAAAAGAACTGACGCCAGAAATGGAAAAGGTGCAAAAAATTGCCACTATTTTTGAAGCGATCATCTACGAAAATGTTGAACAAAGCGAATGGTTGGGACCCGCAGAAACCTTTAAAACCTCACGTTATGACGACATAAAAAACGGAGTGGATACAATCGCGAAATTCCAAGAAGACGAGACAACAACTTCGTATTTAGCGCTTGCAATTGATGTTACGTTCAGTTCCGACACAGAAAAGAAATTTGCACGCATCAAAGACGAAATAATGAACGGGAAAATGGCAGAAATAAAATACCTTGAAAAAAACAAAGAATTACCAAAAATCCCACGTGTTATTATTGGAGCGGAAACAAAAACCATTAAACGACTTGCGGAGCTGTGGATGGAAAAGAAAGAAAATTGGGAAAAACTCGGAAAACATCAAATCCAATTCCAAATTTTAGAAGAGATTTTGTTACAACTTGAAACATTCGCTGATTTTGCGAGACGTCACAATAAGTCTGAAATAGCTTCTATTTACGAACAAAGATACGCCCTTGTGAAAAGAATTTACGACGAAAAACGCATCACGCTTAATGATAACGGCGAACGCGATAACGTGTTTGGGGACATCGAAAGAAATCTTAAAATGTTTATATAATCTTCCGAAGCGCTACCCAAAGCGGCCATTCGTCCAATTTGGTTTCCAGTTCAATATCAAATTTATCCGAACGTTTAAAATCAATAGAAATCGCATTGATTTCTTTCTTTATTTGATTTTCGTTTTTTTCAAAAACATAAGTCAACTCTTTGCCGCCATCAATCATTAAAACGATTTTATCTTTGGGCTCTAATTTGCCATCCTGACGCAAATCTTGAACCATTCGCACAAATTCGCGAAGCCACCCTTCTTCTTTTAATTCATGGGTAATTTTTACATCCAATTCAAATTCGGTTTCTATGTTTTTGTCAAAAACAATATTTTTAACATTAATCTCGTCTTTTAAAATATCAAGTAATTCTTTTTTGTCTTTTAATTCCTGATTCTTAATTCTTAACTCACTAAGCGGCTGTCTTACTTTAATTTTGTTTTCTGCTCTTTTAGCAAGTATTGCGCTTGCCAACTCTCTTGTTTTTTCCATGGATTCGATTAAGTCCTTATCAACAAATTTTTTGTCAGATTCCGGCCAGTCTTCAAAATGAACCGATGCTTCATAGCTTTTGTTCAACGATTTATATAAAGCTTCGGCAAAAAAAGGCGTAAAAGGCGCCATTAATTTACTTAAAACGAGAAGCGCATAACCCAATGTTTCAGAAGCGTTGTTATAATCTTCTTTTTCTTTCTCACTGCCCTGACCCTTGGCCACAAACGAAAAACGCCGACGCGATCTGCGAATATACCACCTCGACAAATCACCGACAAAACTTTCAATAACCTTAGCGCCACAACCAATATCATAATTTTCAATACCATCAGTCACCCCAGAAATAGTTTCATTAAGACGCGCCAAAATCCATTTATCGAGAATGTTTTTCGATTTTGATTCTTGAATTTCATACTTTAAATCTTTTTCCGCATATGTATCAAAAAAAACAAAAGAATTGTAAATAAGCATCGTAAACTGCCTTAATTCTTTTACTAAATCCTGTTCATTAAATTTTTTAGTTTCTCCCGGCGGATTAATAATGTAAAAATACCACCTGACAGCATCAACGCCATATTTTTGAATCGTGACCCAAGGATCAATAATATTGCCTTTTGATTTGGACATTTTTTGCCCGTCTTTATTCAAAACCAATCCTAAAGAAATAACATTTTTAAACGGCGATTCAAAACCAAGCAAAACAGAAACCGCGAGCAAAGTGTAAAACCAGCCGCGAGTTTGATCCATGGCTTCAGAAATGTAATCAGCAGGGAAATTATCCGGTTTTTTTATATTTTCATTGCCTTTAAACGGCCAATGATTTTGAGCAAAAGGCATTGCCCCGGAATCAAACCAAACATCAATCACTTCCGGAATTCGTTTCATTGTGCCGCCGCAGCTCGGTTTTTTGCATTCAAACTCAAACCCATCAACATAAGGTCGATGCGGATCAAAAATACCAAACTCGTTTCTCGGCAAATAAAGCAATTTTGTTTCCCGCCATTCTGCCGTATTAATAAAACATTTGCTTCGCGTTTCTTTTTCGAAAATTGACTGTTCTACTCCCCAACCGCGCGCAAAAGTCTCAAGCATCCAAATCGGATACTCATGGCTTATTAATAAGATTGTTTTACTTTTGTATTTCTTTTCTAGGTCGAAAACAACTTCAGAAGTACGTTTTGCTAATTCCAAAAGATTTTCACCATTAGGCGGCTCTTTGTCTTTGGTGAATTTCGCAATATAAGAACTGCCAAAATTACCATAAGTGTGGCCAGGTTTCCCATTAAAATCACCGCTATTTACCTCTCTTAATCTTTTTTCAAAAACAATTTCTTTTATACCCAAACCTGACGCGACTATTTCTGCTGTTTCTTTGGTTCGCTTAAAATCAGAAGCAATAATTAAGTCAATTTTTTCTTTTTTCAAATCTTTAACTGCGGCTTCCACCGCTGTCCTACCCTTTAAAGTTAAAGGATAAAAATCCTTGTCTTTTGGATTACTATTAATAACATCTTTAATATTTGATTCTGCTTCACCGTGACGCATAACCAAATAACGGTTATTGGCTTTTTGTTTCGCATTGCTTAATTCCTGAAAACTGCCGATTATTTCTCTGTGATTGCATTTTTTGCACTGCCAAATAGGAATTGGCGTCCCCCAGTATCTTTCCCGTGAAATCGCCCAATCCTTTGCTTCTTTTAACCATTCGCCAAAACGGCCGTCCCGTAAATGTTCCGGCACCCAATTTATTTTTTTATTGGCCGCAAGAAGCTTTTCCCGTAAATTGCTCATAGCAATAAACCAAGAATCCCGCGCGTAATAAAGAAGCGGCGTATCGCAGCGCCAGCAAAACGGATATTCGTGCTTATAATTTTCAGTTCTTAAAAAATTGTTTTGTTTTTTTAATTGATTAAATATTTTTTCGTCAGTTTCTTTTGTTTTGACTTTCAATCCACTAAAATCTACCACGCTGTCATTAAATTTCCCTTGCTCATCAACCGTATGATGTTCTGGTAAACTAACTTCTTTGCCTAATTTATAATCGTCCTCACCATACATTACGGCTGTATGCACCACGCCCGTACCGTCTTCGGTTGTGACAAAAGAAGCTGGATAAATTTTATAGGCGGTTTTGTTCTTCGGCATTTTTACTTTAAAAAGCGGTTCGTATTCCAAACCAACTAAATTTCTTCCTTTAATATCAAAAATGTTTTCTAATTCTTCGGTTTTCAAAATCTTGTTAATAAGCCCAGATGCCAATATGTAAACTCCTTTATTTTTTAAATCTTTAACTGCCCTATATTCAATATCCTCGCCTACCGCAAGAGCAACGTTCCCAGGTAAAGTCCAGGGCGTTGTGGTCCAAGACAAAATAAAAGTTTTATCATCAGTTTTAAAATCTTTGCTGATTTTCTGTCCTTTTTTCAATTTAAATTTTAAATAAATTGACGTTTCTTCAATTTCTCTATAACCAAGAGCTAGCTCGTGAGAAGATAAAGCCGTGCCGCACCGCGTACAGAACGGCACAACTTTATGGCCTTTATAAAACAATCCTTTATCCCAAATGTTTTTCAAAATCCACCAGAGCGTTTCAATATAGGAATTTTCATAAGTAATGTATGGCTTTTTCAAATCCAGCCAAAAACCAATCCGCTCGGTTAATTTTTCCCATTCTTCTTTGTATTGCCAAACAAGCTCGCGGCATTTTTTATTGAATTCTTTAATGCCGAATTCTTCAATTTCTTTTTTTGATTTAAGACCCAATTTCTTTTCAACCTCAAGCTCAATCGGAAGCCCATGAGTATCCCATCCGCCCTTTCGCGGCACAAAAAATCCCTTCATGGTCTTGAAGCGCGGCACAATATCTTTGAAAATCCTGGCCAAAACGTGATGAATGCCCGGCCGGGCATTAGCGCTCGGCGGTCCCTCATAAAAAATAAATGTTCTTCCCTTGTCTTTCCGGAAATTCAAACTTTTCTCCGGAATATTATTTTCCCGCCAAAATCTTAAAATTTTTTCTTCAATCTCCGGCAATGAAAATTTTTCTAAATTTCTAAACATTTATCTATATTAACTTAATATAAAAAAAATGCCAAATTAAAACAATCTCCTGCAATAAAAATCCCTCTTTCCTTTCGGAAAGAGGGATGAATCTAAGTATAAAGGGATAAAGGGATGATCCGCCTCCGGCGGATTAAACAGCCAGTTGCGGAACCGCCACACGATGACGGTA
>JASEHZ010000034.1 GCA_030018585.1 Patescibacteria group bacterium
TTTCGCGGTTTCGCTTTACGGCGCAATACTTCCTGCACGGCTTCAAAAAGCGTTGCGGAAAGAATTGGCTCAAAGCGTCCTTCGTGATATTCGCCTTTGTGCTTCACTAAACCCAGATATGCTTGATTAGTGAGCATTCGCGATATGGACGCTTTGGCAAGTGACGTTCGGTGCCGCGTTTCCAAACCAAGTTCAGCCAAAAACTTCGCCAGAGTTTCCAGTGTATGCGTCCCTTTGGCGTATTCCTCAAACGCGCGAACGATAACTTTGGACAATGTCGGGTGCGGTTCAATCGTGCGAGTTTTGGGATTGTTCACATAGCCAAAGGGTGCTTTGGTCAGCCACTCTCCGCGGCGGAGTTTTTGGCGGATGCCGCGATTGATATTTTCAACGAGATTATCGCTGTAATACTTGGATTGACCGAACGCCACTTGCAACATGAACAACCCTTGCGGCGTGGGCTCAAACCAAAATGTCGGAAAGCGCAAAGAAACGATTTTGCCGGTGTCTACGAGATAAATGACTTTACCGCCGTCTACCGAATTACGCGCCAATCTATCGGGGTGCCATGCGAGTATTCCCACGCCATCCAGTTTTTCAATCTCGGCAATCATGGCGGCAAACATTTCTCGTCCAGGTTTCTTTGCGCTTTTCGCCTCTTGAGATTCTTGGAGAATTTCAAGATTTTCTTTACGCGCATACTCCCGCAATTCAAAAAGTTGCGCTTCAATGGACATAATTTGATGGTCGTCATCTTCCGTTGATTTGCGGACGTAGAGAAAATATTTTGGTTTGAGCATATTCATATTATTTTAGACGCGAATAAAGGTTTCCTTTTCGTTTGGCGAGCCATGGGATTCTGCCGCTTTGCGCCTTGCGCAAAGCGGTCATGCCGAGCGGCGAAGCCGCGAGGCAATGCTTCCGTCTGGCTCAAAAAATTCTGAAAGTTCCTGTTGGTGGGATATTCTAAACTTTGCGCGAAACCATTTTGAAGGAAACAACTGATTCGCCCCGCCGCTGCTCGCTGACGCTCGCCGCCAAGCAAAATACTCTTTACGGGTTCGGATATTGTCGTATAATGACCACCATAGGGGGTAAAAGAAAATTTTTAATTAAGGTTAAGATAATTAATAAATTAGTTTTGTAAAATTATATGAAAGAATCATTTCCATCACCCGAGTCAGAAAATAAAATAACGAGAGAAAAAGTCATTGATGCCTATAAAAAATTTGTTGAACGAGGTATAAAAAACCCCGACGATTTAGACCTTGAAGATTCTGAAGTAAAAGAGGCTAATGAGCTTTTTGATAAGTGGCGAGAACAAGAAGATAAATCAGCTGAAGGGAATGAAGAATCAGAACATCGAATCAATCTTTCTAAAACCATGTTATATGTAGATGCGGGCTTCACCGATCCCGCCTATTTAGATGAAATTCTAAAAGATTGGCTTGCGCAGGATGCCCAAAACGCAGAAAAACAAATCGATAACCCGGAAAGAGTTGAGACTCGCCGACAAATCGCTGAAGCGATAAAAAAGATTAGAAACCTATTAGCGGAACAAACTCAATAATTTTTCATCGGAATGGGTTGCAGAAGAAATCCTAAAAGAATTTGCTGCCAAAGAAAAACTGGAAATTGTTAAGGTTCAGGAATTCGGGCGGGCGGGTTTTTCCCATTCTCTTGTCCGTAAAACATTCGAGCTAACTTAAAAATAGACCACCATAAGATACTTTCTTGATTGTTTTAAATTTGCGGGTGTATACTCACCTTAGCTGATTAAAATCCGAAAATTTAGAAGCGAGGTTATTTATGAGTGCTGATAAGAAGGAGGTAGAAAAGCTTACAGAGCAACCCTATCCTTATGGGTTTGAAACAAAAATTGAATCGGAAGTTGCACCGCGCGGTTTAAACGAAGACGTGATTCGATATATTTCTGCCAGAAAACAAGAGCCGGCCTGGCTGCTTAATTGGCGGCTTAAGGCGTACTACCACTGGCTGACTAGGCAAGAGCCGACATGGGCAAATATTCATCATGATCCAATTGCTTATCAAGATCAGATTTATTTTGCGGCACCAAAATCGCAATCAGAGAGGCCTAAAGGCCTTGAAGAAGTTGATCCCGAGATTCTTCGAACTTATGCCAAGCTTGGGATACCTCTTGAAGAGCAAAAACGTCTGGCTGGAGTTGCGGTTGATGCTATTTTTGACAGCGTTTCCGTAGCAACGACTTTTAAGAAAGAATTAGCGAAACACGGCATTATTTTTTGTTCTTTTTCAGAAGCGGTTCGTGAGTATCCCGAACTTGTTAAACCTTATCTTGGGTCGGTTGTGCCGTATACGGATAATTTTTTTGCCGCTTTAAATTCCGCCGTTTTCAGTGACGGTTCGTTTGTTTATATACCCAAAGGCGTACGCTGTCCTATGGAGCTTTCAACTTATTTCCGCATTAATACTCCGGAAATCGGCCAGTTTGAGCGAACGCTTATTGTGGCCGAAGAGAAAAGTTTTGTCAGTTACTTGGAGGGTTGCAGCGCGCCGATACGATCAACAAAACAGCTTCACGCGGCCGTGGTAGAGCTAGTGGCTTTGGCTGAAGCCGAAATAAAATACGCGACAATTCAGAATTGGTACCCCGGCGATGAATAAGGGGAAGGTGGTATTTATAATTTTGTGACTAAGCGGGGAAAATGCGCCGGCAAGAATTCAAAAATTTCATGGGTGCAAGTAGAAACCGGCTCGGCCATTACCTGGAAATATCCAGGTTGCATTCTTTTGGACGATAATTCCGCTGGTGAGTTTTATTCAGTAGCAGTTACTGCTCGGAAGCAACAGGCCGATACTGGCACTAAAATGGTTCATATTGGGAAAAATACTCGGAGTACCATTATTTCAAAAGGCATTGCGGCGGGCGAAAGTAACAATTCTTATCGCGGTCTTGTGAAAATCAATAAGAATGCCGTAAATTCTCGCAATTATTCACGCTGTGATTCGCTTTTGATCGACGGGAAGTGTGGAGCCCATACCTTCCCTTGTATTGAAGTAAAAAACAAATCATCAAAAGTTGAACACGAAGCATCAACTTCGAAAATAGGCGACGATCAGATTTTTTATTGCAAACAACGGGGGCTTTCTGAAGAAGATGCAATAAATGTTATTGTCAGTGGTTTTTGTAAAGAAGTGTTTCTCGCCCTGCCAATGGAATTTGCCGTTGAAGCGCATAGATTATTGGACGCGAATCTTGAGGGAAGTATCGGTTGAAAGGAGATAAAAATGTCAGACTTGAGAAAAAAGATTGAGAAAATTCTTCGCGAATTGGAAAAGAATGGTAAAACGTCAAGCGAAATAAATTTTTACAGACACGAATGTACAGAATGCCATCATGTATGGTTTTGGGTGGTTCAAGATTCGACTTGCCGAATGTGCGGTGGAATAAAAATTAATATCAGTGACATGTCAATAAAATTAAGAGGAGTAAAATAAAAGCCAGCCCCGATTTATAATCGGGGCGACACTATTTTCAAAGCTTCACATTATGAAATTTTTGGGTTAAACTCTAAAATTGATAAATAGGTGGGGTGCCTGAGCGGTTGAAAGGGACGGTCTTGAAAACCGTTATGCCTGAAAGGGTATCGTGAGTTCGAATCTCACCCCCACCGCCAAAATTGGAAATATGTTAAAATAAAACAAAGGTCATTTTAAACAAATATCATGGAAGAGCAAAAAACAACAAAAAAAACTCCGGCCATAATTACAATTGCAGTAATCGTAATTGCAATAATTTTAATATTTATTTTTAAAAGCGAATCAATTATTGATAAATTTGGACCTGGCGGTCCAACAACCGAACCCACGGACACAATAACTCCGCCAGAAAGCGCAACAACCACGACTGCAAAACCAATTATTGACGAATGGACCGGCGTACCGCCGAACCAAATGCCGAGCGCAAAAATTAAACCCGGCGAAGAAACCCTTGAAATAATTTACACGGATGCCGGCTTTGCTCCGCAAACTCTCACTACAAAACAAGGTAGGGTGGTTACTTTTAAAAACTTAAGTTCGTCAAAATTGTGGCCGGCTTCAGCCAACCATCCGACCCACGAAGTTTATCCGACCACGGGCGGGTGTCTAGGCAGCACATTTGATTCCTGCCGCAGTTTGGCTTCCAACGATACGTGGTCATTCAGATTTGATATTCCCGGGACATGGGGATATCACGACCATTTAAATCCAACCAAAACCGGAACAATTATAGTTGAGAAATAATTTTTTCCGCCCCGACATTAAGTTGGGGCGGAGTTTTTATTAAAACTGTTTTTTGTTAGAATAAACCCATGCGCAAAGAAAAATCACGAGTCATAAAAACCATAAAAAATGTCATGCCGGCGGTTGTTTCAATCATCATCTCCAAAAGCTTAAAGGAGGTTAAAAAAGAACTAAGCGAAATTGAAAAACAGGAAAAAAATCTGCCTCATCCCCTTGAAATTCCGTCGGATAAAGTTGACGCCCACGGCATGGTTCAGGTTGGCGGCGGCAGCGGTTTTGTGGTTGACGCGTCAGGCATAATTTTAACCAACAAACACGTCATTGCCGAACCAAACTCAAGCTACACGGTTATTACGAGCGATAATAAAGAATATGAAGCAGAACTTTTAGCCCGCGATCCTGTAAATGATGTGGCGATTTTAAAAATAAAACCGGAAAGTAAATTACCGACCGTAACTTTAGGGAATTCTGATCAACTTGAACTCGGTCAAACCGTGCTCGCTATTGGTAATGCTTTAGGAATTTTCAAAAACACGGTTTCAATGGGAATTGTCTCGGGACTTTCCCGTTCAATAAACGCTCAAGCTGACCCGGCATCCCCCCCACAAGAAATGCGCGGGCTTATTCAAACCGATGCCGCTATTAATCCGGGGAATTCCGGCGGACCACTAACCGATATTTTTGGCCGGGCCGTCGGTATAAATGCGGCTGTTGTTTTCGGCGCCCAAAATATAAGTTTTGCTATTCCTATTAGCGCGGCTGGACGCGACCTTCATGATTTGAAAAAATTCGGCCGGATTCGTCGGCCGCTTTTAGGGTTGCGCTATATTGTTATAGACAAAAACCTGCAGGAAAAAATGAAACTACCAGTTGACTACGGCGCTTATGTAACCAAAGAACATCCGGTTGACGCCGCGGTCGTGCCCGACAGCCCGGCTGATAAAGCAGGGGTTTTAGAAAAAGACATTATTCTTGCCTGGAACGGAGAAAAAATATCTGTTGAAAAAAATATCCAGGATTATCTGGAAAACTGCAATGTCGGTGAAACAGCTACCTTAAAAATTCTGCGCAAGAACAAAGAAATAGAAGTAAAAGTAATGCTGGCGGAAAGAAAATAAATGAAAAATCCCGCCAATCCATGGATTGGCGGGATAAAATAAATCTTTTACAAATCATCTATTCGAAACTCTTTCAAGAGCCTGCCGAGCTAATTTTTTAGCTAATTCTTTACAAGCTTTATTCCTACAACAACGAATAGAAGCTATATTGCCGCAAACAGCCTCAAAAACCGAATCATTATCACAGAATAAACAATCTGATTTTTGATATTTTGATTTTTTCTGAATAATCACTTCAGGAAGTTTCGCTTTTGCCATTATAATTATCTCCTTTCATTGGTCTTAATTTGTTTGGCGAATTTTATTACAAATCAGCAATTGCAAGCTGAAATTCATTTTCGGTTTCAGCAGACTTAATTTTTTTTGCTTTTTCAAAAAGCTTAAAAATTTCTTCATCAAGATCCCCGACGACATGCTGATTCTGATATCGAGCAATGATTTTTTCAATTACAATCATTAATGCACGTTCTTTATTGTTTTTAACGACGGCTTCTTGTTCTTTATCCATTCTTTTCTTCCCTTCTTCAAGATCAAATTGCATATTCTTGAGCATCTGCTCTCTCGTTTCTCCCCGTTCTTCTGCAGAGTGATCACAATAAATTCGTCCACATTTCGGACATGGCATATAATTTTTCCTTTCATATTTAGTTATTAAATTACTTGATTTAAAACTACTAAACAAGTATAGCATACCATCAATGATATGTCAAATTTAATCGGTAATGTGCAAGGACATATGGCGGTTTCCTCTAGAATGG
>JASEHZ010000035.1 GCA_030018585.1 Patescibacteria group bacterium
ATGAAATCACCTATCGATATGATTTGAGTGGATACAAGCTATTGAACTTTATTCGATGTGTACAAAAGATGGGATACATCGGTAACACCCACAGAGAGTCTTAATTTTGTTAAGAAAACTGTGCGGAGACCGAGCGGGCATGGTGTCCCGCGAAGCGGGACGAGCGAGGCCGAGGATCAAGCGCAATTTCCCCGCTGGGGAAATTGACACGTGTTTTCGTACAAAATCAAGACTCTCTGATTGTTATATCCAGAACGTTATCAACGTATCAATCTAAAACATAAATTTGCTTGATTTTTCAAAGAAGCGTATAAATAAATTAGATCAATAAAAACTTTATATTAGGAGTTAATATGACGCTTGGATTGTTTATTTCGTATCTTTTAATATTTGGTCTCGCACTAGCTTTACGAAAATGGCATAAAAACGCATTGCTGTGGATATGTTATGCTGGTTTTGTAATTTTGTGGTTTATTTACCAGTCAATGGATTACACTACTTCGCAAATCATTATTCAGATCGCAACACCATCTTTGCTCGGCCTTACCATGCCAGAAATTATTGAATTATTCAAAACTCTAGTCCAAAAACCGGATTTGTGTTTTTTAATAATTATTGGGCTATTTTCATTGTTTGTAACTTCATCAATTGAATTTACTTTATATTCAATAGCAATAATTCTTATTTTTACAGCTATTTCTGGTTTAATTTTAAAAATATACAGATTTTGGAGTCGCCTTTAGGTCCAGCACTAAAAATCTCAATAACCTAATTTATCAAAGACATTTTGGTTTATTATAAAAATTAGCCGTAGACAGAATCTGCGGCTTTTTTATTATAACGACCCCTGAAATCTGTTTCAAAATGTTTCACGTGAAACATTTTATTTTGCACAAAAATCAAAAGCGTAGGTTTTATCGCATTATCAGGCACGCATATGTTTCACAAGCTTTTTGCTGTATTTTTCAAAAACGTAGGTTTCATCGCATTATCGGATTTTTCAGGTTTTTTGAGTTTTTTCAGTTTTTTGAGTTTTCCCAGTTTTTTCAATTTTTTGATATTTTCAAATAAAATAGGCCAACCAATTAAAGATCGACCTATTTAAAATGCTGTTTTGATTAATCAATCAAAACGTATATCGTATTCCAACTAGTTCTGTCGAGGTTCCGTTTTTTTGAAGAGTAGTTGCCCACCCAACAAACTTACCGGCATTTATCTGAACGCGAGGCCCATTTCCAAGACAACGCTGACCCACGAATCCTAGACCAAATTCATTTAAAAGATTAAAATTACCTACAGCACGATACCACGACCCCGAACCGCCGTCTTCATAAATATAGAGAAACGAAACTTCGTCGATTCCAAACCATAGCGATGTAGCATATCTTCCGGCCGGATTAGCACTTTCAACTCCATAAAAAACGCCAAGTTGTGACCAAGGGGTTGGAGAAAAAGTCGACCCAACATATGCCTCTGACCAATATTGACCCGAAAGCGACCACGCAGACCAACCAAGCTTTCCTACAATCGATCCGCTCAAATAGAGATCGATATTTGAGGTTACTTCAGAACCAACAAAAGTAAGTTGATTTTCAACATATCCAGTAACTTGAGCAAGAACCGGACAAGAGAAAATAACAACAAGAGCAAGAATCAAAAAAAGATTTTTCATTGAACACTTTCTGAAATATAGTTAAGAAATAGTTATTTAGATTTAAAAATTCTGCTATAAGGATGGCATAGATGACAATAGATGTCAATAGCTTGACGATAACTGGAATAACAATACTTTTTATCCGCTTGAAATAAGAAAGAAATTAAACTTTAATAAATGCATATGGGGAGAAACAATTTGTTAAATAACAGAAAGGAAAAATTTGGAAAAAGAAAAAAAAATTATTTTTCAGACGAAAAAATAAAATCAGAAAAACTCCATCCAGATATAAAAAAAAGTGTTTTGGTGGTAATTTCTTTAGGCTTGGGAGTCTTATTAGTCCTTGCCGGCATAAACCAAGCCGGACCATGGGGTGCGGAGTTTTATAATTTATTTTTTAAGCTCTTTGGCTGGGGCTATTATTTACTGCCTGTTTTGTCTTTTCTTCTTTCGTTTTCTTTTTTACAACTTGAACGAAAAAGACTTTGGGGCGTCACGCTTGTAAGTAGTTTAATTTTTATTGCGGCTGGTTTGGGATTTATTGATATTATTGCACTTAGCAGCGGCGGCTTAATAGGTAATTTTGTTGGTTCGCTTAAAAAACCATTCGGCAATATTGCCACCCTGGTCATTACTTTTACTGCTCTTGTTGCATCATTCTTAATCATTGCTAACCGACCTATAAAAATTCCATTTAAAAGAAAAGAAAAAGACGAATCAGGGATAAAAGAAGATTTAAAAATAAATTTGCCCTTGGAAGCGCCAGGAACTGAAATTAAAAAAGAGATAAAGGAAATTCGCTCCGGGAGCCGACGGATAACTGAAGCCGAAATAGAAAATGAAACATTAAAAATTACTTCACCAAAACCAATAAAAAATTATACGCCGCCGCCACTATCACTCCTTTCATCTTCGCTTGAAAAACCAACTATCGGTGACTTACAAGCAAACGCCAATATCATCAAACGCACCCTTGAATCGTTTGGTATTAATGTGGAAATGGGGGAAATTAATGTTGGCCCTACGGTTACCCGCTACAGTTTAAAACCAGCTGAAGGCATGAAGCTTTCAAGAATCACAGCTTTAAGCCAAGATTTGGCGCTCGCTTTAGCCGCACACCCAATAAGAATTGAAGCGCCAATTCCAGGAAAATCACTGGTCGGCATTGAAGTGCCAAATAAAGCTGCGGCCTTGGTGCGAGTTGGTAATCTTTTTCTTTATCCGGAATTTTCAAAATCAGACCCGATTACTTTTGCTTTGGGCCGCAATGTTTCCGGCGAACCGATTTTCCCGTCAATTGATAAAATGCCCCATCTTTTAGTTGCGGGCGCAACCGGTTCCGGAAAATCAATCGCCATTCATTGCCTTATTATTTCTTTGCTTTATAAAAATTCGCCGGAAATGCTCAGACTTCTTCTTATTGACCCGAAACGCGTTGAACTTTCTGTTTACGACGGCCTGCCGCATTTAATTGCCCCAGTTGTGACTGATAATAAAAAAGCTATGAGCGCGTTCAGGTGGGTAATTAATGAAATGGAACGCCGCTATGAAATGCTTTTAAATGCCGGTGCAAGGGATATAAAAAGCTACAACCACAAAAACTCGAACGAACCATTGCCTTATATAGTGTTAATTGTTGACGAATTGGCTGATTTAATGGCGACTTATGGTCGGGAAGTTGAAGGCTCGATTATCCGGCTTGCTCAAATGGCGCGCGCAACCGGCATTCACTTGGTAGTTTCCACTCAACGTCCTTCGGTTGAAGTTATTACAGGACTTATTAAAGCAAACATCACTTCCCGCATTGCGCTCCAAGTCGCAAGCCAGGTTGATTCAAGAACAATATTGGACACGGCCGGCGCGGAAAAACTTTTGGGCCGCGGCGACTTACTTTATGTTTCCGCGGAAAAATCAAAACCTCAAAGAATCCAAAGTGCTTACATCACTGAAGACGAAATTAAAAAAGTCGTTAATTTTATAAGGAAAAATAATGAACCGACCGAGGAAACAATTTCAATTGAAGCGGCCGCTAACGGAACAAATGGCGGCGGCATTCCGATTTTTGATGATTATGCGGCTCAGGGCGATTCTGATGAAGAACTTTTTGAAAAAGCCATAGAAATTGTAAGAGCCGCCAAAAAAGCTTCGGCTTCTTTGCTTCAGCGACGGCTTAAAATCGGTTATGCCAGAGCCGCAAGATTATTAGACATGATGGAAGAAAAAGATATTGTAGGCCCCGGCGATGGCGCAAAACCTAGAGAAATTAAAATATAATTTGTCAGAAACAAAAAAAGTAGTAAAATCTAAATAAAGATTACTAAGTTTTATTATGGAAATTGAAACAAAAAACTTGTCCACTCTTTTAATTGAAACTTTAAGAACAAAGAGTTTAACCATTGAAAAGCTTGGAGTTATGACTGGCATTTCCGAGCGATTCTTAAACCTTTTAATAGAAGAAAATTTTAAAAAACTGCCGGCCGCGCCTTATGTCCACGGTTATATTTTAAAAATCGCGGAAGTTTTGAATATGGACGGCGAAAAATTATGGCAAGAATATTTAAAAGACCATAATTCCATTAACCGTTCCGGCGAAAAAGACAAACTGCCTCAAAACAGATTTGTTACCAAAAGCTTGAATAAAAAAACCGTAATTATCGCCATTATCATAATATTGATTTTGATTTATGTGATTGTCCGACTACCCGCAATTTTGGGCAAACCTCCGCTTGCTTTAGCGGAAATTGCAAACAATACCATTGTCACAGAAGAAAATTATCAAATAACCGGCGAAATAAATCCGGGCGACAAATTAACTATTAACAGCGAGATTGTTTTTGCTGATGAAGAAGGTAAATTCCAAAAAACAATCAAGCTTAATCCGGGATTTAACACTTTTGAATTTAAAGTAAAAAATATTTTAGGTCGGGAAACGGCTTTAACAAAACAGGTTTTTTACAAAATCTTAGAAGCTAATATTTTAAACAATGTCATTAATTAAAAAAGAAGAAAAAGAAACCAGTGAAAAAGCAGATTTAAAAGAACTAGATTCTTTAATAGAATCTCTTCAATCGCGATTTGGCGAAGGTGCGGTCATGAAACTGGGCGATGCTCACCACGCTAAAGTTGAAACCATTCCTTCCGGTTCGTTTTCGCTTGATATGGCTTTGGGCGGTGGATTGCCAAAAGGAAGAATTATAGAAATTTTCGGGCCGGAAAGTTCCGGCAAAACCACGCTCGCGCTTCACGCTGTGGCTGAAACTCAAAAACGAAAGGGGAAAGCGGCTTTTATTGATGCGGAACATGCGCTTGACCCGGAATATGCTGCTAAAATCGGCGTTAAAGTCAAAGATCTGATTATTTCCCAGCCCGACAACGGCGAAGAAGCCTTGAACATTTTAGAAAGCTTGGTCCGGTCGGGAATCATTAATATCATCGTGGTTGATTCGGTGGCAGCCCTTACGCCCCGCGCGGAAATTGAAGGTGAAATGGGAGCAATTCACGTAGGCCTTCAAGCGCGCCTTATGTCTCAAGCTCTTCGCAAACTCGCAGCCATTGCCGCCAAATCAAACACAATCATAATTTTCATAAACCAAACCAGAATGAAAATCGGCGTAATGTACGGCAATCCCGAAACAACGCCCGGCGGCATGGCTTTGAAATTTTACGCTTCCGTGAGAATTGATATCCGCCGCACCGCTCAAGTCAAAAAAGGCGAGGAAATAATCGGCAACCGCACCAAAGCCAAAGTCGTAAAAAACAAAGTGGCGCCGCCTTTTAAAATCGCTGAATTTGACATTATGTACGGCGAAGGAATTTCTTATGAAGCCGATATTTTAAATATCGCGATCAAATACGGCGTGGTCACGAAATCCGGCGCAAGCTATTCATTCGGCGAAGAAAAGCTCGGCGTTGGCTTTGACAACATCCGGGGAAAATTAAAAGAAGATAAAAAATTAACCGAAGAAATAAAAAAGAAAACTATTATCGCGGCGGAAACAAAAGGCTTGGCCGGCACAAACGAAGAATAGAAAAATCCCGTCAATCGACGGGTTTTTTATTTTCTCTATTTTTTAGAATTCTTCATCAACAAACGTAAATCTCTGTAACCAGCCGCCTCAAGCGCATTCCATGCTTCTTTTTGAGTCGGTTTTTCAAATCTATCAACAACCCTGCATGATTCGTCTTTAACTATAATTTGATACCAAGCACCCTCAATTGTTCTTTCTTCCACTGAAAAAAACTTCACCATTTTCCTTGTTGCCATAATTACCCTTTTATAAATTATCAAAAATCTATAGAAACTATAACTCAATTCTATCTATAATGTCAAATTTAATCGGTAATGTGCAAGGACATATGGCGGTTTCCTCTAGAATG
>JASEHZ010000036.1 GCA_030018585.1 Patescibacteria group bacterium
AAATCACCTATCGATATGATTTGAGTGGATACAAGCTATTGAACTTTATTCGTACTTCATTAATTTCTTAATTCTATTCTATTTTTTTGATTTTTAATGCCTTGAAAATCTCAAAAAATAAGATGCTTAAAATACCGCCTACTGCTGAAATTACAATCTCGTAAAAACCGAGGCCTTCAAAATAAAAAAGTTTTTGCGCAAAAGGCACGTAAATCAAAAATAATAATAAAATTAATATACTTGGCACTAAAAATTTCACTGAGGGATTTCTAATCTTAAAAGAAACAAATATATTATGAAGCCAAGAACGATTGGAAAGAATAAGCCCTAAATTCGCTATCACAAAAGCCACAAAAGCAATGCTGCGAGCTAAATTTTCTCCACGAATTTGCAACGCAAACCAATAAACAACAAAAATCACAACAAGCATTGAAAACCCCTGCAACAAACTCAACTTTATTGTTTTTTTATCAAGTAAAGATTCTTTTAATTTTCTTGGCCTATTTTTCATAAAATCTTTTTCCGGCGGTTCGCCTTCAAAAACCACAGAGCAAGCCGGATCGGTTATTAATTCCAAAAAAACAATATGCACTGGATAAAAAAGAAGCGGCCATTTAAAAACTAGCGGCAAAAGACTCATGCCGGCAATCGGCACATGAGTGGTAAAAACATAAAATATGGCTTTTTTAATATTTAAAATAATATTACGGCCGTATCTAATGGCTTCAACAATAGAATTGAAATCGTCGTTTAAAAGAACCAAAGAAGCGGTTTCTCTTGCAACATCCGTTCCTCGCTCACCCATCGCAATGCCAACGTGGGCCGCTTTTAAAGCCGGCGCGTCGTTAACACCATCACCGGTCATAGCTACCACTTCATTATTAGCTTTCAACGCGTTTACAATTCTTAATTTTTGTTCGGGCACTACTCTTGCAAAAATGTTTACTGTTTTTATTCTTTCTTGAAGCTTCTTATCATCCATTTCATCTAATTCATCGCCAGTAATAATCTCGGTTAAGTTTAATAAACCAATTTCTTCAGCTACGCGTCTCGCTGTACCGGCATAATCGCCAGTAATCATAATCAAACGAATGCCAGCATCAAAACATTCTTTTACCGCCTCCCGAACATCGGGCCGAACCGGATCCTTCAGCCCCACCAAGCCTAAAAACTCAAAATCAAAATCCTGCTGGTTATCAGGAAGATCTTTTTTTACAAAATTTGCTTTAGCCACCCCAAGCATTCGCAAACCCTTTTTCGCCATTAAATCAACCTGATCAAGGATCTTTCTTTTTTCTCCACCAACAATATGGCATAAACTTATTATTGCTTCCGGCGCGCCTTGGGCTGAAATAATATATTTGTCATTCTCCGGCGATAACCACGCCCGGCTTATTGAAAAAAAATGATTTGCCAAAGGATACTCACGAAACATTTTCCAATCATTATTCAAATACTTTGTTTTCTTAAGGGTTTTTTTGCCGAAACTTTTTATTGCTTTTTCCATTGGATCAAAAGGATTTTTCTCACTAGCCATAACTGAAAATTCAATAAGCTCATTAAACTCTTCTGGCAATGGAAGGTTTTTGGTTGCGTCAAAAAAATTTTTGTTATTATAAATTTTTTCAACGCTCATTTGATTCATTGTAATTGTCCCGGTTTTATCCACGCAAAGAACCGAAGTTGCGCCAAGAGTTTCTATCACCGGGAATCTTCTTGTTAAAACTTTTTGTTTTGAAAGCCGCCATGCACCAAGCGCAAGAAAAACAGTTAAAATTACAGGAATTTCTTCTGGTAATAAAGACATAGCAAGCGCTAATCCTGAAAGCGCTCCCTTCAAAAGATCGCGATAAACCAAAAAATAAACAACAGCTACCAGAATACAAAGCAGGATGGCGGAAATAGCTAATTTTTTGGCGATTTTTCTTGTTTCTTTTTCAAGATAAGTCGGTTCAATAACTAAGGTCTCAAGAGATTTGCCTATTTTTCCCATTTCCGTTTTTATACCTATTGCTTTAACCTGAACAATTCCCTTACCAGCAGTCACGAGCGTTCCCGAATAAACAAAAGGCAAGTCGTCGCCGCCCGGCCGGCTCATTTCCAAAATTCCATCCCAAACGCATTTACGCGCCGGCACCGATTCTCCGGTCAAAAGCGATTCATCAACATTTAAATTCTCCGCTAAAAGCAAGATTCCGTCAGCCGGCACTCGATCACCTTCCGACAAAATAACTATATCGCCCCGCACCACTTCTCTTCCTGAAATACGCCGCACACTCCCGTCCCGCAAAACAAGCGCTCTCGGGCTTGAAAGCGCTTTTAAAGCATCGAGCGCCCGCTCGGTTTTTCGCTCTTGAAAAAGCGTTATCCCGATAATTACAAAAATAGAAAAAACAAGAACCATTGCTTCCCCAAAATCACCTAATAAAAAATAAACTAAACCGCAAGCAATAAGAAGTAAAAACATTGGTTCTTTCACCACCTGCAAAGCAATAGACAAAACCCCTCGCCTTGCTTCCGAAGGCAATTCATTAAAACCCTCTTCTTCCAATCTCTTGACCGCCGCTTCTTCTGACAGACTTGGCAGATCCAGATAATTATTTGATTTATTCTTCAAATCGTTCATTTTATAATGTTAACCGGCCGAAATACAAAAACACGACAACAATAACATTAAATCATTTAAAGGCTCAATCGTCTAATAAAAACCGTTCCGACCTAAGATCAGAACGGTTTAAAATTTAATAATTCCGAAGGGATTACCTTTGACTGACCCGTAAATTTGAAATTAAATTAGCCTTTACCGAAATTTCTTTATTTGACTCAATAGCTTTATTTAAAGCATCGACGCTTTTTGAATAAAAAACCGCATATTCAATAAACAGAATTAATGCGAGCACAATAATTATAATTGAATACACCGACTTCTTCATAAAAAGAGCATAGCACCGCTAAGTGCTACTTGTCAAAAATGAATGTTGTATAATTACTAATAATGAAATGGAAGAAAATTGAAGTTATTCTGGAATTTCTTATTTTCGGAATTATTATCGGCGTTATTGAAGATCTTATAGCGGTAACAGTTACGACCGGCGAACCAATTACTTGGAAAATAATCGGTATTATCGTGCTTGTGGCAATTCCTTTCGCGTTTATTGGCGAAGTAATTGCCGACCAAATAGATTTTTCTCGTCTACTGGAGAAAATTTTTTCAAAAAAATCAAAAATAACGGACGTTTCAGAAAAACAATAAAGAATAAAATACAAATTATGGCGTTGTTGCTTTTAGCGGCGAGGAAGTATTAATTTTCAGAATTGGTTTAATAAATGTTTTGATAAATGGCTGAGTAGACGATGGAGCGTCCGGACATTTATCAACTTTTCTCCAATCAGCCGGCACATCACAGGGCGTTCCAAATTCTTTACAGACGCCTTCAGAATTCGTGGCAAAGGTAACTATTTGGATGCAAAATTTGGAAATCGGCGATGTTTTATCATAATCAGTGGTCACTCTAGTTGTTGTTGAAACTTCTGATAACGCGGATTCTTCTTGTTGGGTTTCTACTTCAACCCCATCAATGTCTTTATCTGCCTGTTCTGGCAATTTTTCTTTCAAGGCCTCAAACCTGCCTTCTATTCTCTGTTGTACTCCTTCCATTATTTTTTTCGCTTTTTCCTTTTGTTCTCCCATTAAACCGTCAATGACGTCTTCGAATCTCTTTTGAGATGCTTCAATTGCTTTTTTAATCCCCGATTCGGCTTGTTCCGGAATTTTTTCCAAGACCTCGGCAAACACCTCCTGATGTCTTATTATTTTCTCGCCAATTTCTTCTTTTAGCTTTGCCGCGTCTTTTTCTTTTGCGTCATTAGCTTTTTCCAGGGCGCGATTGATTTGCTTTTCGTATTTCTCAAGAGTTTTTTGTGCAATTTCGATTTTTTCTTTTTCAATCATTTTTTGATATTCAGCCAGCCGAACTTCAGCAAGATGCAAAAATTGTCTAGCTTTATTTTCCTCTCCAAAGGTGAAAAAAGTCTGAATTGATTCTTTCCATGTTTTAAAGAAATAAAAAGGGCTGTCGGGGAGAATCCCTGGATCGGGAAGATTACTATTTTGCGCAAAAACCATCACCCCACCAAGCAAAAAGAAAATAATACTAACGGATAAAAATATTTTTCTCATATAAATAATTATACCAAAATCGGGCTTGTTTTTGACAACAAATTCTAAACGCACAATTTGACTCCAAAAAACACAATATTAGAACCTGATCGGCAAAGATTTAACTCAAATTTCTGCCAAAATAACAATATAATTTTTACCGTAGAACTTAGCGCACTTAAGACAAGTGGTATAGTAAAAATACATTTTTTAATCTTATTAAATTTGACTTTTTTCTTATTCTATTACAGAAAGGCCGTCTCTTTTTTTAGAGACGGCTAAAAATTAATCGGGAGATGGATATTTTGGAATATATCGAGTGGTAACGTAAACTCGGAAATTCTTGTCTACCGGAAGTTTTACAAGTTCTTCTTTTCTTACTTCTAACGACACTCTCTTCGTAGCGATAATAACTGTTTCGCCTTTATCCTCTAAAACTTCGGTAATTAAATTTGTAGCCCATGCTTCATGGGAATCATTGTAAAAAACAATATCACCCTTAGTAATTTTCTCGCGTATTCCTGTAAAAGATTTTCGTACTTCTGAAATCTCTGGAAAAACATACTGTTGTGTCTCTGGCGGGCAAGGTTCTTCATATTTGCAATTCTCACATTTATACACCCAACGACCTGGATGAATATGAGGATGGCCAGGGAAACCGCCAATAGCATAATTAATCCGTTTCATCCAACTTCCGCATTCGGGACATCTTTTTCTGTTCTTATTATTAGACGGAGCTTTCATCTTATTTCTCCTTGTAATTATTAATGAAGCCTTTATAAGCTTACTAGATACAAAAAGAAAGTCAAGTCAAAATAAGTATATTTATATTCCTGATTTAAAACAATTTGATGTTAAATAAGGCCTTATTTCCACCGATAAAGATGCACGGCAATATACATTGCTAACATTCCTAATAAAAAACCGCCAGAAAATAATTCAAAACTTTTTAACTTTGCCTCTCCGCCTACAGACCACGCAATGTAGTTTATAAGCGCAAGAACGACAATGACACCAATTACATATAGCCACAGAGGATATTTTTTCATAACTTCACTATAACACATACACTTACGTCATACTAAAGTTCTAACTCCACGATAGGTATAAAAAATAACCAGTTTAAATGCTGGTTATTTTAAAGAGCTCCGATCGTAGACGACGTTAGAACCTTATATCTGACAAATATGTAAACAAAAAGCGGGCGTTTGCCCGCTTGCATATTATGTCTCACGTTCTTTGCTTAAATGTTCACGATTTCTTCCTTGGCATTTCTTTACAAACACATCGGTAATGTAATAAAGACCATCGGCACCTAAAACAAGACATGGAAATGATTCTCGGATACCTCCAACCAAAATGGCATCATCTTGCCATGGGCCAAGAAGACCAAAGAAAACCATATTAGGGTCGAACCCGGCTTTCTTTGAGAATTGTAGAAAATCGGAAAGTGAAAAAGGACACCATCCACAACGACGCGCCTTGCAATAAATCACAAGGTTCACCGCAGCGGCTTCGACTTCGTGTTTCCCAAATGTATTCGACAACCCCCTAGAAATATCGATGTCTTCTGGTCTCACAGGATAATCAACTATCTTAAGCCCATCTTGAATTACTCGGAACTTTAATTTCGGCATAACAATTTCTTTCTTATTGTTGTTTTATTTGTGAATTAAAACTGCCTACATTATAGACTTTACAAGAAACCGATGTCAAGTGTTCGTAGGTAATGTGCAAGGACATATGGCGGTTTCCTCTAGAATGGGGAGGAAATGGCTA
>JASEHZ010000001.1 GCA_030018585.1 Patescibacteria group bacterium
ATAAGTCTTATTTTATATATCAGAAAAAGTCGATTGCCGTTAAAACGGCTGATTTACGGTCGTCTCAAGACGACCCGCCTCTAACGGGATGGATAAATTAAGTGTTGAGGAGCGTATTTTAAAGCTTCGCAAACTGATTAATTATCATCGAACGCTTTACCATACTTTTGATGCGCCGGAAATTTCCGATTCAGAATTTGATTCTCTTAAGAACGAACTGGAAGAATTAGAATATAAATTTCCCGATCTTGTAGCGTCTGATTCGCCGACTCAAATTATCGGAAGCAAGCCGCTTAACAAATTTGAAAAAGTTTCGCATGAAGTGCCGATGCTTTCTTTTAATGACGCTTTTTCCGAAGAAGAAATGAAAGAATGGCTTCAGAGATTTGAAAAATACATTGGCGAAGAATTGAAATTTAAAAAAGAAAAAATACCTTTTTTTTATTGCGAACTTAAAATTGACGGTTTGGCTATCGAATTTATTTATAAAAAGGGTAATTTAGTCCAGGCTTCAACTCGCGGCGACGGATTTATCGGTGAGAACGTGACGGAAAACATTAAAACCGTTAACGGCGTTCCTCATAAAATATTTCAGTTAGGAAAATGGAAAATCCCGGATTATTTAATTGTGCGTGGCGAAGTTTTTATTTCAAAAAAAGAATTTGAAAAAATAAACAAAAATCAGAAAAAGTTGAAATTAATGACTTATGCTAATCCTCGTAATTTGGCGGCTGGTTCTATGCGGCAGCTTGATTCAAAAATCACCACGAAGCGGAAACTGGAATCTTTTCAGTACGATATTGTTTCAGATATCGGCGTGCCGATCAGAACTCATGAAGAAAAGCATAAAATTTTGGCTTCTTGGGGATTTACAATAAATCCTCACAATCGTTCAGTCAAAACATTGGAGGAAGTTTTTGATTTCCGCGAATATTGGAGTAAAAACAGGGGGAGATTGATTTATGAAATTGACGGCATTGTGGTAATTGTAAATTCAAATGAAATTTTTGAGCGTGGTAGTTTTGTCGGTAAGGCTTCGCGTGGAGCCATTGCTTATAAATTTTCTCCGCGGGAAGCAACCACCATAATTTTGGATATTCAAGTTCAGGTTGGAAGAACCGGCGCTCTTACGCCGGTGGCGGTTCTAAAACCCGTTGAGGTCGGCGGAATTACTATTAGTCATGCTTTGCTTCATAATTTTGATGAAATTGAGCGTTTGGGCGTGAAAATCGGCGATACAGTAGTGGTCAGTCGTGCCGGTGATGTGATTCCTCAAGTGATAAAAGTTTTTAAAGAACTTCGTACTGGCAAGGAAAGGGTTTTAAAAACGCCGGGCATTTGTCCAGTTGATGGTTCAAAAGTTATGCGTGATGGAGTGATTTTACGATGCGCTAACCCAAAATGCGGCGCGCGTCATAAAGAAACCTTGTATCATTTTGTTTCTCGGGCTGCTTTTGATATTCGCGGCTTGGGGTCAAAAATCATTGATCGATTTCTGGACGAAGGCTTGATTGGCGATGCCGCAGATATTTTTACCTTAAACAAGGGTGATATTAAAATTCTTGAAAGATTCGGCGAAAAGTCGGCAGAAAATATTGTCAAAGAAGTGAGCGTTAAAAAGAAAATAAAACTTTCAAGATTTTTATATAGTTTGGGGATTTTACATGTTGGCGAAGAAACGGCCGCACTTTTAGCTAAAAATATTCCGTTACCAGCCGGCAAATTTCAATCCCCAATAAAAGGGTTAATAAAAAAATACCAGAATTTATCATTGGAAGATTTGCAGAAAATTCAGGATATCGGTCCGAAGGTGGGGCAGAGTATTTTTGATTGGTTTCACGATTCAAAAAATATAAGATTTTTGGAAAAACTTGAAAAAAATGGCGTTCGGATTGTTTTTGAAAAAGAAAGTGTCAGAGCTAATAAATTAGCCGATAAGAGTTTTGTCTTAACTGGTACGCTTTTTTCAATGAGTCGTGATGAAGCAAAAGAAAAAATCAGATCTTTGGGCGGCGATGTTTCAGAAAACGTTTCAAAGAAAACAACTTACGTTGTAGCGGGCGAAAATCCAGGTTCAAAATATGAAAAAGCCAAAAAATTGAATGTATCGGTTATAAACGAAAAGGAATTTAAAAAACTTATTAGTTGACCCAGCACTAGAACTGCGATTGGTTTTAAATTTATTTAAAAAATCCTAGAAATATTCGGAGATTTTGAATTTATTAATACAAAAAATACAAAAGTTTTATTTGAAATGTTATGATCGCAGTTTCAGTGCTGGGTTGACTTTCTATTATACAAAGCGTATTTTTATAGAAAATGAATGAAAAATTAGAACAAAACGAATATTCACAGGATTTTCCGATTGATTCGAAATTTTTTGATCGGTTTGATGATTTTTCTCCTGAAAATGTTGATGAGGAAAAAATTAAGGTTTTTAATAATTCTGTAAAAGAAGGAAAAATTAAGGCCTTTGATTATGCTGAAAAAACATTAGATTATCTTTTACAATCCAGTGCTAAAATTCAGAAAATCGATAAACAGAAAAAATGGGATCCTGAATCGGCTCCTTATCACGACCTTGCCAATCTTTTACAGCTAATCAGTACTAGTCTTCAAGTTTTGGATATTCGTCCTGACTGGTTATCTAATCCTCAAAAGGCCATAAAAAAAATAGAGCCGGTGGTTTTAGAATATGCCCTGCATCGGGCAATGAATTATAAGAAGGCGGTTCAAGAAGACCATTTGGAGCCGGAGGAAGTTTTAAAGAAACTAGCACTTGCAAATGTTATAAAGCAGGATTATATTGAAACGAAAATTTTAAAGAAAATCAACGAACTTCCAGAATCCATTAAGGAAAATCTATTTGAAATAAACCATGATATCTAAGAAAGATCTTGAAAATTTAGCGGAATTAGCGCGGATAGAACTTAAAGAAAGCCAAGAAAATAAATTATTAAAAGATCTTGAATCGATTTTAAAATATTTTGAGGAATTAAAAGAAGTTGATGCCAGCGTTGCGGCCTCGATGATTGGCGGCACTTTTTTAGAAAACATTTGCCGTTCTGACGAATATTTAAATTGGGCAAAACTTGATGGTATTTTGAGTCAATTTCCGAAAAAGGAAAACAGCTTTTTAAGGGTGCCGCCTGTTTTTTCCGCCGAAAGCGGATCCCTGCCCGTCCGGCAGGCGGGCGTCTCGGACGAAGAATAATCCGTTAGAGATAATGATTCTATGGAGCTTGAAAATCTTACAATTACCTCTTTTCATAATGGTTTGCTTAGTAGGGAATTTTCCGCGCTTGAAGCAATTCAAGTATTTTTTAAATCCATTGAAAGTAATGATAAAAAAATAGATGCTTATTTGAATTTATTAAAAGATGATGCAATAAGCCAAGCTGAAAAAATTGACATCTTGTTGGCCAAAAACGAATCAGTTCCATTATTAGCCGGCGTGCCGCTTGCAATAAAAGACAATATTCTCATTGAGGGCAAGAAAACAACGGCCGCTTCAAGAATTCTAGAAAACTATATTGCGAGCTATGATGCAACTGTTATTAAAAAACTTCGCAGCGCTCAAGCGATATTTTTGGGCAAAACCAACCTTGATGAATTTGCGATGGGCGCTTCAACGGAAAATTCCGGGTTTAAGATTACCAGAAATCCTTATGACTTGAATCGGGTGCCGGGTGGGTCTTCTGGCGGATCTGCGGCGGCAGTGACGGCTAATATGGCTTTGGCTGCGCTTGGGTCGGATACGGGCGGGTCAGTGCGTCAGCCCGGTGCTTTTTGCGGTGTGGTCGGCTTGAAACCTACATACGGGGCTGTTTCTCGCTTCGGACTTATTGCAATGGCTTCCAGTTTGGATCAAATTGGGCCAATCGCGAAAACCGTTGAAGATGCCGCCATTCTTTTTAAAGAAATTGCAGGGAAAGACGAATTTGATTCTACGGGCGTTAATCATAATTACAGCGACGAACTTTTAGCCTCCCCTATTAATAAGATACAAAAATTTAAAATCGGCATTCCCAAAGAATATTTTGTTGGCGGAATTGATAAAAAAGTTATTGAAGGCGTGGAGCAGGCGATGGAAAAATTAAAGAGTCTAAAATTAGAATTTAAGGAAATTAGTTTGCCTCACACAAAATACGCCATTTCCTGTTATTACATTATTGCGCCGGCTGAAATAAGCGCTAATTTAGCGCGTTTCGAAGGAATAAGATATTCAAGTATCCTAGAAGTGGAGAAAAAAGCGAAAACATTAAAAGATCTTTATTTTAAGAACCGCGGTTTTGGTTTCGGAGAGGAAGTTAAACGGAGAATTATTTTAGGCACTTTTGTTCTTTCTCGTGGCTATTACGACGCTTATTATGCTAAAGCTCAAAAAGTACGGATGCTTATCAGGAATGATTTTGTTGAGGCATTTAAAGAAGTTGATGTGATTATTTCGCCAACTACGCCGACGTCGGCATTTAAAATCGGAGAAAAAACAAAAGATCCTCTTTCAATGTATCTTTCCGATGTTTTTACTTGTCCGATAAATCTTGCGGGATTGCCGGCTATTTCAATCCCAGTCAAAAAATACAAGCTAGGCGGCAATGAATTACCGGTTGGTTTTCAGCTTATCGGTAAACCGTTTCACGAGGCTGATATTTTGGGGATTGGCCAGTTTTATGAGAAGATATAAATAATAAGCAATTTTAAAATTTAATATAAGGAGTAAGACAATGAGCAAGGTTAAAATGTTAATTTCAGTTTCTTATGAAGTTTGTGATTGTGAGTGTCACGAAAAGCCAAAGAGATGTAATGAATGCAGAGAAAAAAAGAAATGTTCTTATTGCGTTTTTTGCAATAAATTTATTAAATCAAAGTATTTTAATTTGCACAAAAAAGGTACTTGTCCAAAAAAGAAAAAATAGCTCTTAATTATAAGAGCTATTTTATCAGCGCGGTGGATGGGATTTGAATCCCGCAGTATAGCCCTTCGGCTAACAACGGGACGCGCCCACGATCTCCGCTCGCGACCCCGTAAGAGAGCGCAGCCGACGGGATTTGAACCCGCGATCTTCTCTCGCGACCCCGCACCAAAAACTTAATGATTATTATTTACAGCTTATATTGCGCGGTGGATGGGATTTGAACCCACGATCTCCGCCGTGACAGGGCGGCGCTTTAACCAGCTAAGCTACCACCGCATATTATATTTTTTGTTGTTTTGGTGCGGGGCGTGCAGGGAGACGTGTTAGACCAGGCTACACCACGGCTGCAACTTTAACATTTTAACAATTTATTTGATTTTTTCAACTAAAATCTTTTTACGAGTATAATCGTGTAATTCGGCTCTTTAATTAGTTCGTTCAATCCTTCTATCACAACCCCGTTCTTGTTTTTTCTTGAGTGTATGACTTTGTCGTCGTCCAAATAGATCATTGCGTGGCCAATCATTATTTTTCTGTCTTGAAAAAGCTCGTCGTAATAAAAACCTCGATCGCTGCGTATAAATAATAAATCGCCAATTTCTAAATTTGAAAAACCCGGTTCTGGGATAATTTCTTTTCCTTTTTGGTCCGCGGCTTGTAAAATAGCGCTTCGCGGCAAGTCAATGCCAATTTGCTTAAAAACATATTGAGTAAAAGAAGAACAGTCAAAACAATCTGGCGCTTCTGTTGGGTCGGCGCCGTATTTGTAAGGTTTCCCAATCAAACCTTTTGTCATTTCCACTAGTTTGTTTTTTTGTTCTTCGATCATGGAAATTATTATACTGTTTTTAAGAAAATATCGGTATATTGCGGCTGGGGTTTTATGGGCGTGGAAAGTTTCCAAATTACCTCAAATTGAGTTTTTAAAAGTTCAGCAAAATCATGACTGTGGATTAAAAATCCGAAAAGTTCTTTTTTTGAAGAGATAAATGCAACTTTATCTGCATAAAGCCAATAACTCATATTCCAAACCATATTTTTTGGGGCAATGCGCAATTCTCGTAAATGTCCTTTTCCAACGCCCAAAAACGGGAATTCTTTTAGCGGTACTATTTTACCGCTGGGCCAGATTCCTTTTATTGAAATATTGTTTCTTATCCTTTTTCTGTTTAGATTTTCAAGATAATATTTTCCTAAAAGATCCACCATATCGCTGATGGGCCACATAGTATAGGTTTCTATGTTTTTGTACCATAGAAGATCGTTCAATACGCGTTTTATACCTTCGGTGCCACTGTAAAACTTTATTTTCGGTTCTATTGTTCGTGAGTTTTTCTGAAGAGATGGGAGAAGACGCGCTAATTCTTCTTCGTTTCGCTTTAATGTTTCGGATTGCGTATGCAGAAGGTATGAAAGGCTTCGTACGTCGTCTACAGAAAACGTTTTTTTATTTTCTTTCTCAAATTCTACTACTAGCCCATTTTTAATGAGAATTTTTAAATTGTCATATACGGATGGGCGAGGAATGGAAAGATTCTCGGCAAGCTGTCGCGCGGATGTTGATCCTGTTTCCAGAAGTCGCAAATAGATGTCTATTGCTGTTTTAGGAATTCCTGCTTTTTCCAAGATTTGTTTTAACATAGAAGTAAGTATACACGATTTGTCGGATTTCGACAACACTTTGACAGTCGTAGCTGGAGAGTGATAAAGTATGGGTAGTTAATTAATAAAATATAAATAAAGAAAGGAATAAAAAATGCGATATTGTAATTGCGGGGAAATTGCTACAGATAGCGAAAAATTTTGTGAAAAATGTGGAAAAGAAACAAAATCATTTCCTCGTTGTAATAACTGTGGTGTAGAGATTAGCGGTCCTTATTGTTCTTCGTGTGGATGGCATTACAAGGATTGCCCAGCTCCAATTGAAAAAGTGACATTTAAAAAACGCATTGTTTTTGAGATTTCGAAAATCAGCAAAAAATTAAAAAAAGAAGTAAATGTCGTATCGGAACCATTCCCAATTATTATTGTAGATTTTCCGGAAAAGTATGGACAATCCATAAGCGATTTGCTTTTTGGTGTTCCGGATTCATTACCAAAGACTTTTCGTCATTACCGAACGCTTGCGAAAGAAATAAAAAAGAAAGTTTGCACGCATCCTGAGTTGTACGCATTACCTGAGGTTGGGAAGGAGCGGGTAATAGGATGGACTATTGACGGAGAGAAGGTTTTTGATGAAACGAACGTTATTGACGTCGGTTCTTTTGGGGGAACATTTTCTGCTTCGGGGTATGCCAATAAAATAGAGAAAATGAAGGGGGTAGTAATGGCTTGGCTTCACCGCGTGAATCCTGTTGGGGCAAGAAAAAATGGAATGCACATTTGGCCTGTTGAGTTGGTAATTTATTCCACGAATCAAAGTCTCGGAGGTTTTTAGAGGCATTAATGCCGTTCAGAAGAGCGGCATTTTTATCGTGGTGCCGACGGGAGGGATCGAACCCCCGACCTAACGCTTATGAAGCGCTCGCTCTAACCACTGAGCTACGCCGGCTTTTGGCTGGCAGGTGAAACGTCTGCTTTGCCACTGAGCTACGCTGGCTTAATATATGAAGTATAACCAAATTTGTAACCTTGATGCAAGTTAAAAATAAAAACTTGCAATTTTGCCGGATGGGTTTATTATAAATTCAGTTATTTTAAAAGAATAGCAAAAATAGTGGCAGAAAGGGAAAGATATGTTAAATCCTAAATTTAATCTTGGCGATATCACAAAAATATTTATTCATGGCAAAACAGGATTGTTTGAGGTTAAAGCAGTTGGTTTTGATAATTGTGACGGACAGCATCCGATTTGGGAAGTGATCTCGGACAATGACCGCGGTTTACGGGTAATATGCAGTGATGTTGTTTATATTTAAAGTTTACAAAAAACGGGTACAAAATTCCCGTTTTTATTTTAACTCTGTGAGAAATACCGGTTGCGGGAGTAAGAATTTTTCTCCCCCACTCCGACGTTACGTCGAGGCTCCTCCGAAACCTGCCGCTCTCGCTTTATCCCGCATCGGCGGGCGCTCGGGTCGGCTTCAATTCCCATCGGGGCTTGTTGCGGGGGCAGGAATTGAACCTACTACCTCAAGGTTATGAGCCTTGCGAGCAACCGTTGCTCCTCCCCGCAGGCTAAACTTAACAAAGTTTTTTAAAAATTTCAAGTTTTGAGTGTGAATTTATTTGAGTTATAATAATAAATATTAAAAAGATGGATTTAGAACAAATAAAAAAATCCGCGATAAACGAAATTAATAATGCTTCTGACGTAAAGCTTTTAGAGGGTGTTAACGTAAAATATCTTGGCCGAAAAGGCGTTTTAACCAATATTCTGCGGTCGCTTAAAGATTTGTCTATGGGGGACCGGCGAAAAATCGGGCCAAAAGCCAATATTTTGAAAAAAGAGTTGGAGGATTTAATTGGAAAGAAAAAAAACTCATTTATCAATTTTTCAAAAGACGATTTATTTTTTGACGTTACTAAGCCAGGATTAAAAATTTCTTCCGGTCATCTTCATCCTTTGTCAAAAATAGACGCTGAAGTCCGAAAGATTTTCCTTTCAATGAATTTTTCTGTTGTTGATGGGCCGGAAGTCGAAAGTGAATATTATAATTTCGATGCTTTGAATATCCCGGCTAATCATCCGGCGCGCGATATGTGGGATACTTTTTGGTTAAAATCTTCTGGTCCGGCAAAATCCAAATTTTTATTGCGGACGCATACTTCGCCGATGCAGGTGCGTTTTATGGAAACTCATAATCCGCCGTTTCAGATTATTGTGCCGGGCCGGGTTTTTCGTTATGAAGCGACTGATATGTCGCACGAATTTAATTTTTATCAAATTGAAGGTCTTATGGTCGGTCATGATATATCGCTTGCTAATTTCAAGTTTATTGTTGAGGAGTTTTGCAAGAAACTTTTCGGGCCTAAGATTCAGTTTCGTTTCCGACCGAGTTATTTTCCTTTTGTTGAGCCGGGTTTGGAGGTTGATATCAAGCTTGGAAGCGGCAGTTGGCTTGAAGTAATGGGGGCGGGCATGGTGCAACGCAATGTATTTGATGCGGTGCGTTATAATCCTGATGAAGTGCAGGGATTTGCGTTTGGAATGGGGCTTGATCGGCTGGCAATGATTAAATATAAAATCCCAGACATTAGATTGTTTTATAACGGAGATTTGAGGTTTGTAAGGCAATTTTAATTTAGAATATGAAATTTTCATTTCCATTAATAAAAAGATTTCTTCCATTAGTTAAGAACAAAGCCCAAATTATTGAAGCTTTAACAATGTATGCTTTTGAAGCAGAAGATTCAATTGGTAATTCTTTTGAAGTTAATTTGCCGCCGAATCGGTATGCAGATGTTTCATCTCATTGGGGTATTGCCAAAGAGCTTGCTGCTATTTTTGATTGGTTCGTTGATTATGGCGGTATGAAAAAATTGCCAGTTGTTGATTTTATTAAAAATAAATTATCTGTTAATAAAAAAAAGAATTTAGATATTGAAGTTTGGGATCATAAATTATGTCCACGTTATACAGCTTGTTATCTTGAGGGAATTTTAATTAAAGATTCGCCAAAATGGCTGCAGGATGTTTTGATAGATTGCGGATTAAGGCCGATTAACAATGTGGTGGACATTATGAACTATGTCATGCTTGAAATGGGTCAGCCTTTACATGCTTTTGATGTTGATAAATTAGAAGGCGGGAAGATTATTATCCGTTGGGCGAAAAGAGGAGAGAAAATGATAACAATTGATGGAGTAAAATACGATTTAACGCCGGAAATACTGGTAATCGCGGATGCTAAAAAACCCGTGGCTATTGCCGGCATTAAAGGCGGTCGGGGACCTGAAGTTTCGGAAACAACCAAACGGATTATTATTGAAGCAGCCAATTTTGATTCGGTAAGTATTTACAAAACTTCAAAAATACTCGGGCTTGTGACTGATGCGTCAGTTAGATTTTCCCATTTATTGAGCGGGGAACTTGCGATTTTGGGTTTGGGCCGATCAGCCTATGTTTTGAAAGATTTGTTTGGTGCCCAAATAATTGATTATTTTGATTCAAGAAAAAAACCATTACCAAAACATATTTTAAAATTTGATATTAATAAATTTAATAAATTTATTGGTACTAAATTAAAGTGTGAAGAAGTAGGGGCTTATTTGAGGCGATTGGGTTTTAGAAATGTTTTGAAAGACGAATGGGAGGTGCCGATTTTACGGACAGATATAGAAAATCATGAAGACGTGATTGAAGAAGCGGCGCGCCTTCAGGGTTTTAATAATTTAAAACCGCAGGCACCCAAAGTAAATCTTGTACCGGCCACGGAAGACGATGTGATTATATTGAAAGAAAAAGCAAGATGCGCGCTTGCAAGTTTCGGCGTTGATGAGGTCTATAATCATTCTTTCGTTGCTAAAAAAGATTTGAATTTGGTTGGTGTTAAACTAGATGGAGCGGTTGAACTTGAAAATCCGATTAGCCAGGAATTTCAGTATTTGCGTCCATCTCTTAAACCGGGCCTGATTGCTAATTTTGAACATAATTCTAAGTTTTTCAATGATTTTAAAATTTTTGAAATCGGAAAGATTTTTAACCGTAACGGCAAACGTATTAAAGAATATAATTCTTTTGGAATTTTATTTGCTTCAAAAAACAAAGAGACCTTTTTCCCTTTAAAAGGCGTTATGAATTCATTTTTAAAAAGTTTGGGTGTGATTGATTTTATTTTTGCGCCGGAGAATTCTTCAAAGCTTGCGCCTTTTCAAGAAAATTCAGCATTAAAACTTGAAGTGGATGGAAATGTAATTGGTTATTTGGGTAAATTCGCTGACGTATTTAAAGATTGGCAGGTAAGCATTTCGGAATTAGATTTTGATAAATTACTTGAGTCTATTGAAAGCGAAGAAGAATTTCAGCCGTTATCAAAATATCCGGCCGTCATTCGTGATATTTCGATTTTCGTGGGTAAGGCTGTTCAAATCGGTGACCTTATGCAGGAAATTGAATTAAGCAACAAAGAGTTGATAAATGATGTTGATTTAGTTGACGAATATTTCGATTCTAAACGCAGTAATAAGCAGAGCTTGACTTTTAGGATTGTATTTCAAGCTAAAAATAAGACTTTAACAAGCGAAGAAGTTGACCGGGAAATGGATAAGATTATTTCTCTTTTAAAGCGTAAATTTGGCGTTGAAATCCGTTAAAATAAAATCCCGTCAGTTTTTGGACTGACCGGGATATTTTAATAATTTCCTCTCTCAAAATCTTTGATAATTTCAATAAAATTTCCGGTCTGATGAAGAATGTGTTTTTGAGGTAAGCCAGCTCTTAGGAATTTATGTTCTTTTTGATAACTTTGGCGTCACATTCTCGAACTGCTTTTATAAAAAGAGTTTTGTCTTGTTCGGTGCCTTGAGTAAGCGTTCCGTCAAAATCAAAAATGATCGCTGGTTTTTTGACCTTTTCGATTTTCAATCATTTATTCCTTATGCAGTGAGTATTATTTTTAAAATTTACTGTTCGTAATTCTAGTAATTGTTGTTTTTAAAGTCAAGTTTTTATTCCCAATGAACTTGTTTTTGAAATTGGTTTAAATAATTGTGGAGGTCAGGGTGATTTTTTAGAAGTGGATCGTTAGTGAGGATATTTATTGCTGCTTCGCGGGCTGATTTTACCAAATCAGGATTTTGGATTGCTTTCATTGCAATGTCGGGCATACCAGTTTGAGCTTCGCCCAAGAACTCGCCTGGGCCGCGAAGTCTTAAGTCTTTTTCAGCAAGTTCAAAGCCGTTTTTCGCTTCCACAATTGATTTTAATCTTTGGTGGGTTGTTTTTGACGTAGATTCTGTAAAAAGAAAGCAAAATGATTGGTGTTCACCGCGGCCGATCCGTCCTCTGAACTGGTAAAGCTGGGCCAAGCCGAATCGGTCAGCGCCTTCAATCATCATAATGGTGGCGTTTGGCACATCAACGCCGACTTCAACAATAGATGTGGCAACGATAATGTCGATTTTGCCTTCCGCAAAATCTCTCATAATCTTTTCCTTGGTTGGTTTTCCGTCAAAGGCGAGCTTGTTTCGAGTAGGCATTTTTCCATGAAGCATAGCAACTTTAAAATCAGGAAATATTTTTTTTGAAAGCTTCTCGTATTCTTCCTTGACTGCTTTGATGTTAACCCACAATCCGAAATTATTTTGAATTGATTCTTCTTTTTTCTCCGATGGTTCAATTCTCGGGCAAATTACAAATGCTTGACGCCCCTTTTTAATTTGTTCTCTAATGAAGGCGTAGGCCTTGTTACGGTTTTTTGGATCTACCACTTTCGTGATGATTTGTTTTCTGTTTTTCGGCAATTCGTCTATCAGAGAAAGGTCAAGATCGCCGAAAATAGTAAGGCTTAAAGTTCTCGGGATTGGTGTGGCTGACATACTTAGAAGATGGGGTGTAAATTCCTTATTTTTTACGAGTTCTGCTCGCTGTTTTACGCCAAATCGGTGCTGTTCGTCAACAACAACAAGAGTTAAATTATTAAAGATTAAATTTTTTTGAATAAGAGCATGAGTGCCGATAATTATTTTTATTTTGCCTTGAGAAACACCTCGGTATAGACATGTTTTTTTGGTGTTTGCTTCCAGTTCGTGGCCATACCGCGTTTTTGATTCGTTTGATGTAAGAAGCGCAAGACCGTCTCCGAATTCCGGGAATATTTTTTTGAATGTGCGGTAATGTTGTTGGGCAAGAATTTCAGTCGGCGCCATGAAAACGGCTTGGCATCCGTTTTGAGCCGTAATTAAAGCAGCAATGGCAGCCACAACGGTTTTGCCAGAACCCACATCGCCTTGTAAAAGACGGTTCATTGGGCGGGGTTTTTCTAAATCTTGCAATATTTCCCAAAGAGATTTTTTTTGGGATAAGGTGAGTTCAAACGGCAGGGCTTTAATGAGTTTTTTTGTTTTTTCAAGCTCATTTTTAATTGGCATTGATTTTTCTTTGGCTAATTTTAATCGTTCGCGAACATTAATAAGTTGTAAAAAAAACAAATCTTCGAAAGCAAAACGCCGTTTGGCAATTAAAGCTTCTTCAATTGTATTTGGAAAATGGATTTTTCGAATGGCAATATTTATTTCCAATAATTTTTCTTTTTCCAAAATTTCATAAGGAATTATTTCCTGAATTTCCGTAAGTCCATTCAAAATGGGTTTTATTAAGTATCGAAGCCCTTTAGATGTAAGTCCGCGGGTTTCCGGATAAATCGGCACGATTCGCGCTGTATGTTTGGTTTCGTGATAGATTTTGTGAGTATTTACTAATTCATAAGTCGGGTTGGAAAGATAAATATCGCCGTCTTTTCTTGAAACCGTTATTTTGCCGGAAAAATTAGCTAGGCGACCGGGCTGAAGAACATTTTTTATGTAGGGCTGGTTAAACCAAATAGCTCGAATTGAACCAGTATCATCGCTAATCTCAGCTTCCATCAGAAATAGATTTCTATGCCAAGTTCTTCGGCTTTTGATTTTTTCTACTGTACCTTGGATTGTGGCTTCTTGGTTAGGGATAAGTTCGGCAATTTTATAGATTTTAGAAAAATCTTCGTAGCGGGTTGGAAAGTGCCAGAGTAAGTCTTTTACTGTTTCAATATTCATTTTTTTTAGCTTGGCAATAAATCGCGGAGCAATGCCGCTGATTTGAATAAGGGGAGTGTTTAAGTTTATTTCGTTCATAAGAACTGCTTTTGCGCCATATTATAGCATATAATCAATACATTTCCGACTATTGACTTTCCCATGATGGTATGCTACACTTATGTTAGTTTAATTAATAACTAAATAATAATGTAAGAAAGGATTAAAACAATGAATTATCAAAAAACGTTGATGTTGCGTTGGTCAATATTTTTCCGCTCTTTTAATTGCTCTATTTTGGGCAATTTGGAGCATATTTGCGCCAGTGCCGGTTGTAACCAGTATAAAAATAACACCGACCTATTCATATGAGTTGCCCTTTACCCTATCCCGCTGGTTAGATATTTTAATTGGACCAATATATTCTTGTATTTTCATATTTATTTTTACTAACAAGAAAATACAAAAAAATGAGGATTTAACTTTTAGTCTGGCTGTTGGTCTGGCTCTTGGTCTGGCTTTTGGTCTGGTTCTTGGTCTGGCTGTTGGTCTGGTTCTTGGTCTGGCTTTTGGTCTGACTGCTGGTCTGACTGCTGGTCTGGCTACTCTAATAAAATTAATTTTTAGCAGCCGGTTTAAAAACTGGCTGTTGGCTGAAGATAAAAAATAAATACCGAGCGAGTTAGGTTACCAGCTTATTAGATTGAAGACGTCCCCTTTTACGAAAGAAAGGAGGTTTGAAGTGTAAGATTTAAAATAAAAAAGCGCTATCCGTTGATAGCGCCTTTTTTATTTTTGTCCACCCCCTGGGACTCGAACCCAGAGCCTCGCGCTTAAGAGGCGCTTGCTGCTACCAATTGAGCTAGGGGTGGCTATATTTCTAAGTTAACCGGTCGGTTAATTTTCGTCAACCGTACCCATCTTCTTTCGATATTTTTTACTTTCACATCTTCCCGTTCTAAAACTGCTTGCGTCCATCCGTATACTCGATGGATATAATCGCCGCTTTTGGGGACCTCAACTCTTATCGTGCCGTAGTAAAGGTTATTTTTCTTATAGCCCTTACTGAATGGTTTGACATAACTCTTCCCAAAATTTTTTATTGGTATTCCGGTGAGGTCTGACCAAAATCTTTTTATTTCTTCTCTGTTTTGCTGCGGATAGATATTAAGTCGAGCTTTCAATGTGTTCCTCCTGATGTTAAATATTTTTTCAATCCAGTGAACCATAAACAATATGAGGCGTGGATCAGAATTCGTTACCTGAAACACATTTCCTTTCGTGCCCTCGCCCCAATACAATGCCGCTCCAAAGAGTTTGAATGTTTGTTCTGAAATGGGTATGGTGATTTCTCTTTTTGCGTGTTCAATAATTTTTCGTTGACTTCCCGTTTCCTTCGCTCCTTCTGTGATTGAGCTCCTCGGGAGAGGACTTGAATTTGTTTCGTATAAAGTCGCTCTCGATGTTCGGCTTTAAGGGGGATACTCTTTAACCACAAACTTAATGTGCTTTTTGAAACCCCGATTATTTTCCGTATTTCATTGTAGCTTAATCCCTTTTTTCTTAGCGCTTCGGCCCCTTTCTTTAATTTAAGGTAATTATTTCCCATACTACTAATTATAGCACATAGGGCAGCTGCTCTACTAATTGGGCTATGAACGGATGAGCTTGCTTTACTAATTCTTTGATGTTTTACAACTAATTTGTTTTATTGGAGCAAATATAAACAAAAGCCGGCGGTACGTTCATTAATACGAATTTCACTTCAATATTTTTAAAAAACGGTATAAGCGCAGTATGACGGTTTAGCGAATAGGCAAATTGGATATAAATTCCGTCTTTTGCAATTTCTTTTGATATAGCAGTAAGGAGTTTGTTAAGCGCCGGTTTTTTCCAACGGTCAAGCGGTAAAGACGAGAAAAAACAAATTGGTTTTTTAATTTCAATGGCTTTTAAATGTTTCTCAAAATTTTCAGCGCTGTCTTCGATAATAATATAGCGGGGATCTTTTATGTTTTCCAGATTTTTAATGAAAATCTTGCTTATTTCAAAGGAAATCATTTTTTGGGTCTTTCCGCATTTTATTAAGCAATGCTTTAGTGGTGTTGCCAGCGCCTGGTCCGAACTCAATGATGTCGCCGATTTTTTTAAAATCAATCGCTTTGATCATTTTCTTTATGAGTTGAGGCGAACTGGGCGTAACCGCGCCCAAGGTTTTCGGTTTTCTCATATATTCTTTCAGGAATTTGATTTTTTTCATTTTTATCCGCTTATATACGAAATAATTAAAACGCTCGCAATAGCAATAATAATGCCAAAAATTTGATGGCGCTGAAGTTTTTCTTTGTTAATAAAAACGCCTAAAAGCACGGTAAACGCAATATAGCTTTCGCTGATTGTTGTTGCAACGGAAATCGCTATAAAACTTGCGGCATAAGCGTAAAAAATCCAAGCCATGTTATCTAAAATACTTTCGGCCATGAGAATTCTCGGATGATATTTTATGTCAGTCCAAATACTTTTAAATTGGCCCTTGGCGACAATATAAACAACGCAAAAAACCGTAAAAATTAAATTAGTAAACCAAATAGTAAGAAGTGGCGAAGTGCTTTGGCTTGATGCGCCAACCAGAAAATTTACAAGTCCCATTACAATTGCACCAATTCCGGCAAACATCACGCCCCTTTCTAGAAGTCTTTTGTGATAATGGAGATGAGCGTGATGAGTCGTGACGCTTAGCGTGATGCCGATAAAAGTAACAGTTACTAAAAAAAGTTGGGGAAGTGATAATTTTTCTCCCCAAAATAGGGCGCTTAAAGCGACCGTGATTGGCAGTTCAATGGCGAGAATCGGTTCGATAATTGCGAGTTTGCCGCGCTTCAATGCTTCAAAATCAAAAAGCGCAGCAAAAAATATTACTACGCCGGTTAAAGAAAGAAGAATTAATAAATGAGGGGTATGGAAAAAAGCATTAAGTTCAGAATAAATAAAAGGAAAAATCGCGATTACTCCGACGATGCCAATATAAAAAAGCGTTTTAAAATCACCGAAAATCCGCGTTGCGCGCTGAATTGAAAAATCGCCAAATCCCCAGGAAAGAAGCGCTAGTAATGAAAAGATTATTCCTAGCATAATATTGCGTCCCCAGAAGGACTTGAACCCTCAACCTCCGCGTCCGAAGCGCGGCGCTCTATCCAATTGAGCTATGGGGACAAAGGTGTGGGGTCGACAATAATTACTTTATCGCATTTTTTTGAAAATAAAAAGTCGTTTTACCCAGCATTAAAAAAGCCGCAGGTTGTGTTTGCGGCTAATTTTTATAATAAATCAAAATGCTTTTGATAAATCAGATTATTGAGATTTTAGTGCTGGGCTTTTGAGCGGCTAGATAAAATTAGAAAAAAGAAGAATTGAAATTCTTGTGCGGTCCATTGAATCGCGGTTGTCTTTTGTAATTTCAATCAGTCTTTCAAATTTCTGTCTTAAGGCAATATCAAAGCTGGTGCGATCAAGGATTTCTTGTATGGCTTCAATTATTTCAAGTTGAGCTTTTTTTGGATCAAGTTCGTTTTTTTCTTCTTCAAGCTGTTCAATCCGTTCTTTCAGGTCTTTTATTTGATGTTCATAATCTTCTTTTTCGCTTTGAAGTTCTGTTAGTTTCTCTTCAAAATCCTCGATTAATTTTTTTATTCCTTCTAATTTTTCTATTTTTTCGTCTAGAAAATCTCTAAAAGTTTCAATTTCTTTTCTGTCTATCATAATTTCTCCTTTTTAAAACAGTTGCGCTTTACTAGAAAATCAACTTCTTCAGCAAAAAGCGGATAAATTCTGCTTTCGGGTGGATTAGTTATACGACGTATCCAAAGAGCAACATGATCTTTGCCTTTGATTTTTTGAGAATACATACTTATTACTCGGTAAGTTCCTTCTGGTTTTGTATAACCATTTTTCATAGCCGGGTTGGCTAAAATTTTGCTGTCTAGCTTTACAAACGGTTCAACCGTTTCGGTTTCGCCAAATCCGATTTTCTCCATTACATCAGCGAATTTTCTGAAAGTCATCTCATCTTTCCTTTCTTATGTTTGATAATTTAAAGATTCTGTTTTGATAATATATGCTTTAGCAAAATTTGTAAAGATACATTAAAATAAGTATATGCGAGTTGTTGTCGTGCCTAAAGAAATAAAAGAAATTGCCGGTGTTTTAGAAAAAGCCGGTTTTGAAGCGTACTTAGTAGGCGGTTGTGTCCGTGATCTTTTAATTGGTAAAAAGCCGAAAGATTGGGACGTTGCGACAAATGCTAGGCCAGAAGAAATCCAGAAATTATTTTCCGATTCTGTATACGAGAATCAATTCGGCACAGTTGGCGTAAAAACCGAAAGTAGCGATTCCACGCTTAAAGTTATTGAAGTGACAACATATCGTATCGAGGGCAAATATACTGATAAGCGTCATCCGGACGAAGTTAAGTTCGCAAAAACCATTGAAGAAGATTTAGGCCGTAGAGATTTTACTATTAATGCTTTTGCCAAGGATTTGCTAAAAAAAGGAGAAGTTATTGATTTATATGATGGGCAAAAAGATTTGGAAAACAAAATTATTAGAACCGTAGGCGATCCCAAGAAACGTTTTTGTGAAGATGCGCTTCGGCTTTTGCGGGCGATCAGATTTGCTTCAGAGCTTGGTTTTGAGATTGAAAAAAATACATTAGAAGCCATTCAGGAATGCGCTGGTTCTATTGAGGCGATTGCTAAAGAACGGATCCGCGACGAATTTGCAAAATTAATAATGTCGGATGGGGCAGCTCGTGGCATTATTTTATTGGAAGATGTCGGGCTTTTAAAATATATAATTCCAGAATTACGGGAAGGAATTGGTTGCTCACAAAACAAGCATCATATCTATACAGTTTTTGATCATAATGTTCGGGCGTTAAATTATGCGGTGGAGAAAAAATATCCGTTTGAAATTCGTTTGGCTTCGCTTTTTCATGATATTGCCAAGCCTAAGACAAAAGCCGGCGATGGACCGGATTCGACTTTTTATAATCATGAAATTGTTGGCGCAAAAATAACTTTAAAAATTCTTGATCGTTTGCGTTTTTCAAAAGAAATTATAGAAAAAGTAACTCATTTGGTAAGATGTCATTTGTTTTATTACAACGTTGGCGAAGTAACTGAAGCGGGTGTGAGAAGGTTTTTAAACCGGGTGGGACCGGAAAATGTTCCGGATTTAATAAAAGTGCGGGAAGCCGACAGAATAGGTTCGGGCGTGCCTAAGGCTGTGCCCTATAAAATTCGCCATCTGCTTTTTATGATTGAAAAAGTAAAATCTGACCCGATTCATCCCAAAATGCTTGTTTTGCGGGGCGACGATATTATGAAAATTTTAAATATCCCGGCCGGGCCTAAAATCGGCCAGATTCTTTCAATTCTTTTGGAGGAAGTTCTTGATGACCCGAAAAAGAATAACCGGGAATATTTAGAATTTAGAGCTAAAGAGCTTAATCTATTTAGCGAAAAAGATTTAATTGCTCAATCAAAAAAAGCTAAAGAAAAGAAAGAGGAATTTGAGGGGGGAATTGAAAATGAAATGAAAAAGAAATATTATGTCAGGTAGTAGAAGCTTGGCTTTTTTCAGCATTTCCCGCTAAAAGTAGATCGGGGAGGAGTATGCCGGTAGTACGCACGCTTCGGGTGCGTGTAGACCGGGTTCGATTCCCGGCTCCCCGACCAGACGAAACTTAAGAAAAACACCGAAAATTATTTTTCAGTGTTTTTATCTTCATCATTATTATTTTTCTTTTTGCGGATAAGGTGAGTAGCAACGCTAATTCCGGCAGCAAGTGCAGCAACAGTTCCGCCAACCCACCATTTTTTCTTAGCAAGAAATTCTTTGACCCGATTGAATCGTTCATTAAACTTTCCGTTTTCAATTTCTTTTTTAAGCAAAGTTGCTTGGGCGGTTACTGTTTTTTCATCTTCTTCATTCCAATCGCAGAGTTTTTCGAGAGGTTTAATTACTTCCTCGTCATAATAAGAGCTATTGTAGGCGGCATTGGCCGTTGGTATATCGCATCGGCGTGGTATTTTTATAGCGCCGATTATTTTTTTTAATTTCGCTCGTTCTTTTTCAGTCATGGCTCATTCTTTAGAATTATTAAAATTAACTTTTCTTATTATAGAATATATGGCAGAATAAATAAAGTTTTAAAAGGGCCTATGGTTCAGTGGTAGAACGCGGTCCCGCCCATACTTCGTATAGCGGGGTTGCGATTTGTAAATAAAAATCTTATCATTTTTATACAAATCGGGAACATTCGCACTGTGCCCCGCACCAAATTTATGGGGGTATAGTATAGTGGTAATACGCGGCATTCGCATTGCCGAGACTCGGGTTCAATTCCCGATACCTCCACTATTAAATTTTGGTGCGGGGTTGTCGAGACAGGAGTTCAATTCCCGATACCTCCACCAAGAGAAATTTTTCGAAAACATCACCCTTTTTATTTTTAATGGGATAGTATTTTTTTCTGGATGTTATTTAAGGGATGTCCGCTTGTGGTTTGGGGAAATAAACTGCGGATGGAAATTGGTGCAATAAATATTTTGGATTTGCTTTGCCGCGCGGCATTACTTTATACGGGACGATCATTCTAGTGATATTTGGTTTTTTGTTTTAGAAGATACGGCGAATCAAATTTCTTATAGAAAGCATTCCATGCCGGAAAACCATTTCGCGCCACAATTTTTTGGGCCGGGTAATATTTTCAAATTTTTTTTCACGGATTGCTTTGAAAACCGAAGCGATATTTTTCGTTTCCATTTCAATTATGGCGTAATCTTTGTCTAGTCCCCAAAGATCGTGAGTGTCTGAAGAGGCGATAAAAGGAAGACTATATTTTTGGGCAATTTTTTCACCTTTTTTATTTCTATTAAATTGTTTGGAATAAAACCACGAATGTTCAATTGCATCAAAAAGATCAATATCGATTTCAAGTTCGTTTTTTAAAGAATAGTTGCCGTAAAAAAAAGGATGAGGCGCGATAATAAATATTTCCGGATGTTCTTTTTTATATTTTCTTAATTCAGAAAATGTTTTTATTATTTCAATGTCTTTTTTTGTGTTTAGGATAAGAACGTGGCAATTTTCGATATTAAGTTCGACGCCGGAGATTAAAAGAATGCCGTTTTTTTTAGCGTATTTTTCGTATTCCTCGATATTAATAGATTTTTTGTGGCAGGTAAGAGCTAAAATATCAAAACCAAGCTCTTTTGCCCCATCAATGCCTTTTAAAAAAGTATAATTTATACCCTTGTCGTGAGGGTCATCGTTCGTGTGAAAATGCAGATTGGTCTTAAATTTCATAAGTCTGTATGCTATAATCTATATTAGCGTAAACAACTAAAGGTCGACAATTATAATTTTTATAAAAAGGTCAAACAAGGTTAATTTTTAGTATGGTTATTCAAGATTTAACAGATATTATTGGTGATCCATTACAGAATATTTGGTCAGGCGCAATGCAGGTAATCGGCAATATCATTGTTGCCGCCGTTGTGCTTATTGTTGGCATAATCATTGCTAACGCTTTGGCCAAATTAGTGGAAGAGATAATTAAGCGGATTAAACTTGACAGTGTTTTGTCTGGCGCGGGCTTGAAGCCTTATTTTGAAAGAGCCGGGATGAATTTGAATAGCGGTCGATTTTTAGGTCAGCTGGTTTATTGGTTTTTGGCGATAGTTTTCTTGCTTGCTGCAAGCGATGTGCTTGGTTTTGTGGCGCTTTCTAGTTTCTTGCGCGGCGCAGTGGATTATATCCCAAATGTTATTGTCGCAGTTTTGATTATGCTTGCTGCGGTGATTATGGCTAATTTTTTACAACGCGTTATTCACGCCTCAGTTAAAAGCGCCAAACTTCATGCTGCAAGTTTCTTGTCACATCTCACTTGGTGGGCAGTAGTGCTTTTTGGTTTCTTTGCCGCCTTGAGTCAGTTGGGAATAGCGGTTGCTATTATTAATTCGTTGATTACGGGTTTTGTGGCAATGCTTGCTCTTGCTGGCGGCATTGCTTTTGGTTTGGGCGGTAAGGATTATGCATCATATCTTATCTCCAAGCTTCGCGAAAAAACCGAAAGATAGATTTTTCTAAAAGAAAAATTTTTCCGCTCCGATCCAAAATCGGAGCGGGTTTTTATAAACATTTGCAATTTTTAAAAGACATGTTAATATTTTTCATATGTTCGCAATAATAGAAACCGGCGGCAAGCAATATAAAGTTTTGTCCGGCCAAAAATTAAAAGTTGAAAAACTAGATGCAAAACAAAGTTCAATTATTCATTTTGATCATGTGCTTCTTAGAGCCGATGACGCAAGCGTTGCAATTGGTGAACCGTATATAAAAGGAGCTGTGGTGGGGGCTAAAGTATTAAGAGAAGCGAGAGAAAAAAAGAAGATTGTCTTTAGATATCATTCCAAAACCCGCTATCGAAAATTCAAGACTCACAGGCAGCCTTTTACTGAATTGGAAATTACGAAAATCTACTAAAAATCTCCAAATTTTGGGGATTTTTTGTTGTTTGGCCATCCTCTTGACAGAATTTAGGAGTGGCACTATAATTATTCCAGCTTTACTTTAAATAATTTTTAAATAAACGAAAGGATTAATCAATGAAATTATATACGGAAGTGACTGAAACAAATGGCGCCAATATTCCGATTCGCTGGTGTATTAATAAAGAAGAATTTGAGTATTTAAAACATAACGAGATTAAAGACCCGTATTTGCTTATTGTGGTAGTGCCTGAGCGTGGTAGATCTCTAGTGCAACGTTATCTTGTGCCGATTGGCCGATTAATGGAATATATTCAATTACGCGGCATCCCGGTAAAAATCGCATCATGGCTTCTATTGTTTGGAGTGATCCTTGGACTCATAGAGGGTATGAGGGCTATGGGGGATTGTGGGAAAGATATTTGGGAAGAGGCTATAGTAGTAATTATCGCATTGGCATTCTTAATTACGATGGCGTTATTAATAAATCTGACTTAGGTCTTCATCTTGGTTATGATGAACTTTATGTTGATGTGCCAAAAGAACTTTTTGCTAAAGAACCGCCAGAATGGGAAAAGCGTTGGGTTAATTTCTGGTTTGAAACAAAAGCAGTTGATGAGTGTAAGTATAAAAAGCGCCGCATAGTTGCTTATATACCGTTTTTACAGCCAATGTGCGTTTTGTTTTGGTTAATAACAAAGATGATTTGGCGGTATCTTGTAGCTTTGATTTGTCTTTTGGTAGGCAGAGGAATTAATTTAAAACCGCTCGTTCGTCCTTGGGCAGAGGATTGCGAGGATTTATATAAATATCCAGACACAAAATTTTTTGTTGAGAAAAAACCATTGTTTTGGCCGCTTATCCCCGGAGTTTCTGTTTTTTTCTTGATAACCGGATATTTATTGTGGAAATTTGATATTGAACATTTTGCCTGGCTTACCTGGTTTTATGCTGATTGGTATATGCTGTTAGTTGGGATAATAATAGTGATTGCTATTTTGTTTGCTCTGGAGTTTTTTGTAGTAGGATTTGTTTACTTTTTTAGCAGATTAATTGACTATTTTGCTGATAAAGCAAAAAAAGCAAAATCACAACCAACTATGACTGAAGAAACTTTAAAAGCGGAACAAAAGCGGAAAAAGGGACAGGAAAAGTTAAAGAGAAAATATCAGGAATTTGAAACATTACTTGCTTGTGATGGCGACCAAGAAAAATTTAAGCCAACTCTCGAAGCTTTACCATCAAGCCATCGCACGATTTACCTTCGTTTTAAGGATTTAAAAGCAAAAGTTTGCAAACCTTTTGCCGGATAATCTTATTATGAATTAACCCCGCTTGACAGCGGGGTTTTTAATTTCTTCTTTCCAAAGCACTATTTAATGTTTCTTCGTCAGCAAATTCAATTTCGCCGCCCGTAGGAATGCCGCGGCCCAGACGGGTTATTTTTTCTGCAAGATTTTTAAATTCCTGACGAATTATATCAGCGGTAAAATCGCCAAAAGTATTTGGATTTAAAGCAATAATAATTTCTTTTATTTTTCCGTTCGATTCTTTTATAATCCTGTCTTTCAAATGTTTTAACCGTAATTTTTGAATGGTTTCCAATGCGCCCCGTTCGTTTAATTCACCAAGGATTAAATAATGGCCTTTGAAATGTCCGGTTTTTTCAATTGAGATTAAATCGGTTTCTTTTTCAACAATAGCGATAACAGCGCAGTCACGGCTTTTGTTTGAACAGATTTCACAAATTTTTTCGCTGCTATTTTTAAGAAAAAAGCATCGTTCGCACCGGTCCAATTCTTTTAAGTTGCTTAGCGATGCAATAAGATTATCAAGGCTTGCGCGATCAAGGTTGAGTAGATAAAAAACAAGACGAGTAACAAGTCGAGGTCCCAAAGATGGGAGTTTTGAAAAATTATCAATAAATTTTTGAATTGATTCTGGGATCATCCCGTTAGAAACAGGTCGTCTAGGGCGACCGTAAATAAAGCGGCCTTTTATTTAATATTTATGTTTTTTGGCAAATGCTTAATATTCATAGATTTCATAATTTGGTTGCTTCTAACGGGATCATAACGGTTCTTCGGTTGAGTGTTGGGTATCAATACTCCGAAAGCTTACTTTTTCCGGGTCAAAACGCAATTTTATTGATCCAACAGGTCCGTTTCTGTGTTTGGCAATAATAATTTCCGCGATATTCTGTTCTTCTTCCGGGATATCAATTCTTTCCCTGTCTTTTCTGTAAATGAAAATCACGACATCAGCGTCCTGTTCTAATGATCCGCTTTCTCGAAGATCGGAAAGGCGAGGTATTTTAACTTCTCTTTTATCAACGTCGCGGGAAAGCTGGGAAACGGCCAAAACCGGAATATTTAATTCGCGGGCCAGTGCTTTTAATCCTCGGGAAGTTTCTGTGACCTGTTGAACAATATTGTCGCTATTTGTCCTAGGGTTAATAAGCTGAATATAGTCAATTATCAAAAGGTCAAGTCCATGTTCAATCTGAAGTCTGCGGGCCATTGATCGCATTTGAAGAATATTTGGTGATGGTGTGTCATCAATAAAAAGCGGCGCTTTTGACAATTCTTCAAGAGCTTGCTGGACTAAAGCAAATTCAAGTTCGTCATTTAAACGGCCCGTACGTAATCGCCACAGCGGAATTTGGGCTTGGCTTGCGATGATTCTATCAATTATTTGTTCCCGGGACATTTCAAGAGAGCAGACGCCCACGATTTTTCCGTTAATCGCGGCTTGGCGGGCAATGTCGAGGGCAAGCGTTGTTTTGCCAAAAGAAGGTCGTGCGCCAACAATAATAAAATCTGAACGTTGAAGGCCGGAAAGTAAATTATCGAGTTGAGGGAAAAAAGTCGGGATACCTCTTAAGCCGCCTTTTTCTCCTCGGTGAAGTTTTTCTAGTCTTTCATAGGCTTCAGCGAGTTCCTCTTTTACTTGGATGAATTTTTGCGGTCTGGAAGTGCCGGCAATACTGAAGATTTTTTGTTCGACATTATCAAGAAGCGTTTCAAAATCGCGGTGATCAAGGGCTTGTTCGTTGATTTGAGAAGATGCTTCAATAAGATCGCGGCGGACTCTTTTTTCTCTTACAATTTCAGCATAACGATCGACATGGGCGGAGGTCGGTACTGAAGAAACAAGTTCGGTTAAATAATCTGCGCCGCCAATTTCTTTTAATTGTTTTTTTGATTTTAATTTATGCGAGACTGTTAAAAGGTCGATTGGTTCGCCTTTTTCAAAAAGTTCTATGGTTGCATCATAGATTTTTTGATGAGCAGGATGATAAAAATCAATTGGCCGTAAACAGTCAGCAACTTTTATAATCGCATTTTTATCAAGCATGATAGCGCCCAAGACTGACCGCTCGGCTTCTAAGTCTTGCGGCGGCAATTTTATGTTTTTAGCCATAGTTTTGTTTTACGGAGTATTTTTTGAAGATGTTTTAATAAAAGGACCCGTCGGCGTATCTTCTACTTCATATCCTAATTTATTTATTTTTTTCCTCAAGACGTCGGCTTGGATAAACTGTTTATGAGTTCTGCATAATTCTCGGTTTTTGACTATTTTTATGACTTTGGGCGGAAGTTTTAGAGATTTTAGGTTAATGCCAAGGATATTTAATAAAAATTCAATGTATTTTTTGAGCAATTTTGCTTCCGAGCTTTTCATTTGCCAGATTTGTTTTTGATATTTAAGGCCAAAATCAAAAATATGGGCAATGGCGAAAGCTGTATTTAGGTCGTTATCCATGCCAGTAAAAAATTCTTCTTGTGCCGTCTTAAGATTGTTTTTAAGATTGAAATTTTCTCCTTTTTCATTTTTTGAATCAATGACTTTTTGGAGCTTTCTTAAAAATTCTTGAACGGAATTTAATGAATTTTGCGCTTGATTAGTTAAACTGTCCGTATAATTTATCGGTGAGCGGTAATGATGGTTTAAAACAATCCAGCGCAAAATTAGAGGGTCGTATTTTCCCAAGAATTTTTCAATGCTAATAAAATTATTTAAACTTTTTGACATTTTTTTCCCGTTAACAAGGAGAGATCCGGTATGCATCCAAATTTTTACAAACGGTTTTTTCCCCGAAGCCGATTCTTGCTGGGCGATTTCCGCTTCATGGTGAGGAAATTTTAAATCAATGCCGCCGCCGTGGATATCGTACTGCGGACCAAAGAATTTTTCCGTAATTGCCGTATCTTCAATGTGCCAGCCGGGTCTGCCCCAACCTAGCGGTGTAAACCACGCTGGTTCGCCGTCGCGAGTTAAGACCTTTTTGTAGTTTTTCCATTTTCGATCTTGGATTATTTCTAATTTTGGAAATTTCCAAAGACAAAAATCCCCTCTATTTTTTTTATTTTTGCTGGTATCGATCCTTGAAATGGCGTCTTCGGCTTGTTCGGTTGTTCTTTTTGATAATTTTCCGTAATCAGAGAATTTTGAAATATCGAAATAAATACCATCATCTTTTATTTTATAAGCATAATTTTTATTAATTAGTGTAGTGACTTGTTTTATAATTTCGGGAATAAATTTGCTTGCTTCGGCATATTTATTAATTGAAGCTACATCAAGCTTTTTCATATCTTTTTTATATTCTTTAGTAAAAAATCGGGCTAATTCGTCCGGTTTTTTGTTTTCTTTTTTTGCTCGAACAATTATCTTGTCATCAACATCAGTGATGTTTTGAAGGTAGAAAGTTTTAAAACCTCGCGCTTTTAAATATCGGACTAAAACATCGAAAACGATGTAAGTTCGAGCGTGGCCAATATGGGGATAATCATAAACTGTTGGGCCGCAGACAAAAAGATTAATTCTTTGTTTTTTGGGGGACAGCGCTTCTTTTTTTTGGGAAAGAGTATTAAAAATTTGCATGAAGGTTATAACCATCCTCTTTTTCTAAAGAACGCTGCTACGCCTAATAGAATTGCAGAAATAACAAAAAAGTAAATCCAGAAATCAGCTGGCTCTTTTATAAAAGTCGCTTCTACTTGAGGTTGAAGAGCGATGGTTGCGTAAAGAACAAGCGGAAAAGTAAGAAAGCCGAGAATGGAAAATCTTCGGATGATTTCCGAGGTTTTAAATTCAAAAAGCTGGGAAACAGTTTGGCTGTAAGATTCAACAGTCGCTTTCAGATTTTCAAGCAAAAGGTGGATCTTAAGAAAGTCTCCTTCTAAATCGGCAAAATAAATTGCGGCATGTTTGCCCCAAAAATTAACGCCAATGTCAGAAAGAGAAGTAAGTGTTGATTTTTGCGGTACGGCAATAATAGCAAAATCAAGAAGGTCGCGTTTGATTGACGAAATGTCCTCCAATAATTTTCGGTCTTGGCGTTTAAATATTTGGTCGCCGACAAAGTTTACTTTCCGTTCAACGTGTTTTAATTGTCTTAAAGAGAAATCATTTACCTCTTCTAGAATGTAGTAGACAATTTGTGCGGCGTTGTTGATTGTGTTTTGATATTTTTTTTCGAGATCCCGCTCAAATTGGTTAATTGGCTCGATTTCTTCGTAAGTGACGGTAATTAATATTTCTTTAGTGGCGACAAAATCTATTTCTGCTCGGCGAGAGGTTTGTTCTAAATTGTTGTAAATTGGCAAGTGATAAACCAAAAAAAGATAATCGTCGTAAGTTTCAATCTTACTTCGGTCCGACGGGCTTAAAAGTTCGTCAAGAATTAAGGGGTGGATATTAAATTCGTTTTTTAATTCATTAACGTCGTTTTTGTTGGGACGAGTTAAGTGAATCCATTTTAAGTTATTTTTTATTTTTGTTTCGGTCATATTTTTAATATTTTTTAACGGCTCCAATTTAAAATAATGTCATCGACCAATGGCGAAAGCATCCGGTCCGGAGTGCTTTGTAATCTTATTTTATAGCGTAAGTATCGATAATTTTTCAAGAGGTTTTGATCAACGCAAATAGATTTTCCTGGGCCAGCCGCAGGCGTAACCTGACCGACGCCAGGGCATTCCATACCATAGTAATTAATTGGCGAACCTTCAGGACCTTGAAAAGTCCAGGGACCACTCGAACTATTTGAGGCGGCAATTTGAAAATCAACTGATGAATTGCCGGAAGCGTTGCTTGGTTGTTCGCCTTGCCAAATAACGCCGTTTAATTGGGCGCCGCTTGGCGTTCTTGTGTCAAAAATTTGCGATTCAAGATAACCGACAATTGAACTTGTAGTGCCTCGCCAAGAAGTATTGACTTTGTAGGTTGGCGGCGAACCGAAACTAATCCAGCCGACAATGTCATTCCAGGCCCAGCCGCTAAAATCGCCAGTCGCAATGTCAATAACGGTTTGATAGGGAAAACTGCACGGCGGCGTTTCGTGGTTTTCACAACTTACGCTGATCCAGCCGATTAAATCATTCCAGGCATATCCCATTAATTTTCCGTTAGCAACATTATTTGTCACTCCGTAATTGCTTGTGCTACACATATTTCCGTTTGGGCTGGTAGCGCAGTCAAAAGAAACTTCACCAATAGAAGAACTAGCAAATCCTTCTATCTTTGTGTTGGTGACCATAACTGTGTCGGTAATAAAAAAATTCCACCAGCCGCTTACTTCATTCCAAGCAAAATGATCGGTTGTGGTAGCGCTGATATTTGTTGCGCCTTCAGTCTTGGACGGGTAGGCTATCAGGATTATTGTAAAAACAATAATTGATAGGATAATAACCCAAAAGACAATTCTAAAAATCCTCATAATATATAAATTAATTATAACAAAGTAATGTTAATTTTATATGTTTTTAATCTTTTTAAGGAAAGATGAGCGGAAATTATGTTATAATGATAAATAATAATGAATAGAAGCCGTATTACAGCTATAGTTGTAATTATTGCCGTTATTTTAGCGGTAGTTGTATTATTAATTGGCAAGAATCAAAATAATGTTTCTGACAGCTCTTTTAATGATCGAAGTCAAACAAATCAAAATTTAGACGATCAACCAGTGAAACTCGATTTTACTCCAAGCATTCCTTTAGATGCTAAAATTACAGAACCAGATCAAAAAATTATCAGTAACGACAAACAGACAAAGACGGGCTTTTTTAAATTAAACATTTCTAGCGAGGGATATAATCCATCAACAATCGTAGTTAAAAGAGGCGATTTAGTAAATATTGAAATAACTTCGAAAGAAAATAATTATGATATTTTTCTTCCCGGTTCTTTTTATCTTTTTATTCCGCGTGGCGGGACAAAAACATTGGCTTTTGAAACTAATGCTTATCCAGTTGGGACTTATAATTTTAGGTGTCGAGATTATTGCCCAATAAACAAAATTATTAACGGATCTTTAATTATAAAACCTTAAAGATGAATCCCGTTAGAAGCAGGATGCCATAGGCATCCGCGAATCTATCGGTGATACAAAACAGTCAAATGGAATATATAAGTCGAAACATAAAAAGCAAATCAAACTTTAGTTGCTTCTAACGAGATGAAAAAAATTTTCTTAAAAAATATTTTATTTACTTTTGGAATAGCTTTGATTGCTCTTCTGGCTTTTGCAAATTTTAGTTTGGCTTTTTTGGGGCCAACCAATCCGGCTGGAGTTGGCAGCGGTTTGCTTATGGCTAGTTCTAGCGGCGCTCTTGTTGTAACAACAAGCACGTTTAGTACCAATCAGTCACAATTTCTGATAAAAACAGTTGTTCCTAATCAATGGCTTTTTTTCAGTTCAAACGGCAATATTGGCATTTCCACTTCTTCTCCGACATATACTTTGGATGTTAACGGCGAAATTCGGGCAACTACTTTTCGGGGCAATGGCTCGAATTTGACTGATCTTAGACCAAGCGGTATGGTAGGCGGGGTTTTTGGTGGCGGCGCTAATTATGCCTTCCCGGTAGGTCTTAGCGTTGGTACTTCAACAGTAGTTGGTATACCTGATATTTTTCATGTTGTTGGTCGTGCCGAAATTTATAATCCTTCCGATACCGGAAGGTTAACAATTAAGGGTATGAATATGAGCAGTAGCACTGATCCTGATTCAGCAGAATTGATATTAAAAGATTCAAAATCGGGTCAGACCTGGAATCTTGAAAATCGGGGTACGGCTGACAACGAATTTCGGCTTGAAAGCTGGGATCAAATAACTTGGCGGGTGCCTTTTAAAGTTGCATCTACCTCTCCAACTAATAGTTTGGTTATTGCTTCATCCGGTTATGTCGGTATCGGTACTAATTTACCGAGTTATAAATTAGATGTTGTTGGTGATGCAAATGTGTCTGGTTCATATCGTCGCGGCGGTACGGCCGGTATTTCCATTTCTTGTCCTTCGGGTCAGGTTTTAGCAACCACAACTGTTACCGGCGGAATTATAACCGGCGGATCGTGTGCGGCCCTTGGTGGAGGAAGCCTTACTGGCAGTGGCATTTCTTCTCAAGTTGCTTTTTTTACCAACGTCACTACTTTAAGCTCTGACAGCAATTTATATTGGGATAACACAAACAAAAGATTGGGTATTGGCACTTCGCCGTCGTCAACCCTGCACGTTAAAGATCGAATCAGATTAGACGGTTTAACCAATAATTATCCATCGTTTTTGGGTTATACTAATAGCGCTACCAGTTGGCATGCTTTTTATCAAATAATGTATCGATCAAGAGGAACGCTTAGTGCGCCGCTCGCAGCTGCAAGCGGTGATTCAATTTCTACTTTTGATAATTTTATTTATGACGGTAGCGCTTACATAAGAGGAGCGCAGTTAGCCACTGTTGTTGACGGTACTGTTTCAACCAATATTGTTCCAACAAGATGGGCTTTTTCCACCATGGATACTGCCGGCAGTTATACGACTAGAATGACAATAAAAAATACTGGTAATGTTGGTATCGGGACACCGGCGCCGACACAGAAACTTGAAGTTCAGGGAGGAGATCTAATCGTTCGTAAAGATTCATCTTGGGATGCTGGCGACGTTTCCACTATTTATCTCGGGGCTACTGACACCAGTTACTGGAAAAACATATATGGAACAGGTACTGAATTTTATTTCAACGACAACGTGTATTTTAATAAAGTAAATTATGCAGCTGACAAATTTTATTTTCAAGTTGGCGGAGTAAATAAAGTGACAATAGATAATGATGGTAAAGTCGGCATCGGGACGACTGCGCCAAGTTCAACGCTTCATATGATAAACGGTACATCTACCACTACTCTTTCAATAGGTTCAAGCGCTTCGGGGGCCAATAGGGGACGGGTTTGTCAGTGGAATGGAGCAAACTATACGCTAACGAGTTTTGCGGCCAATTCAATTACTCCAATCTACAGTACATCCACTACTTGTCTCTAATATTTAGGGAGTCCGACTTCCTAACTTTCTATAATTGATTTGAAACGCGCCAGTTAAACTTGACGCGTTTTTTCAAATATTGATAATTTAAGGATATTATGCTGAAACCAGTTTTGATTGTTATGTTAATTGCCCTAATTTTAGCCTCTGGCTCTTATTTTGTTTTTAAGAATAATTCAAGTGTTGGAGATAATAATTTGTTTTTGGCGCAGATTTTTGATCCGGCAAAAAATCTGATTAACAATACAATTGATTTAGCTCGCAGTACTTTTTCAAATAATGGAGAATTTGTTGAAGAAATTTCGCTATATTCGTATTTTCTGGAGACAAAGACGGTAAAAAAGATTCAGATAACAAAATTTCAGAAAAAATCAAAATTGGTTGTTCTTTCAGTAAACCAAAAGGCTTTTTGTCTTTGCCGGTGATAATGAACGAAGTGGCTTGGATGGGAACAAAGGAAAACGTTAATCACGAGTGGCTTGAATTAAAAAATACAAGCGTGAAACCGGTAAATATTTCTAATTGGCAGATTTTAGACAAGGAAGAACAAATTGGTTTTATGTTTCCAGCCGGCACGGAAATCTTAGGCGACGGCTTTTATATTTTAAGCCGGAGCGAGAATGCGGCGGCGGATAAGATTGATTTTGTTTATAGCGGCAGTTTAAAAAATAGTAACGAAGGTTTGCGTCTTTTTGATTCCAGCTGTAATTTGGTTGACGAGGTTTTGGCTGATCCTGATTGGCCAGCTGGCGATAACATGACTAAAAAGACAATGGAGCGGGATTCGGAAACGCGGAGTTGGCACACGTCAGTAATTGTTGGTGGTACGCCCCGTAAAGAAAATTCTAAAACTCCCAAACAGAATATTTTTGGATTAAATCAAAATCAAACATCTTCTATTGGTGGTAGCAACGTGACGAGTAGTGAGAAGGCAGCAACCAGTAGCTCTTTTACAGAGAGTAACCAAAACAAAACTATTGATTCTAAGGAGGTTTTAACGGATTGTTCGGTCGTAAATTCCGGTTTCCCATCGCGGGTTATTTTAATAAACGAAGTGGCTTGGGCTGGTACAGCAAGCGATAAAACCTCACATGAATGGATTGAGCTTAAAAATAACTCTTGGACTGCGATTAATTTGGAAAATTGGCAGCTTTTGAATAAAAGTGGAAGTATAAAAATAGTTTTTAATGGAAAAGATGGTTTGGAAAAAGGCGAATTTTATATTTTAGAACGAACTGATGACGAAACTCTGATGAACGTTGAAGCCGATAAGATTTTTGTCGGCGCAATAAAAAATAGTGACGAATCTTTGAAACTTTTTAACGCCAGATGTGAATTAATTGATGAGGTTTCAGCTCCTAGTGGGTGGCCGGCAGGAGTTGCTTCTCCGGAATATCGCACCACGGAAAGAAGTTTTGATTTGTCATGGCATACTTATAGCGGCGATGAAAATGAAGGCATTTTCGGTACGCCCAAAAAAGAAAATTCGCCGAAAGTTACTGTTCAAAATACCGAATCATCATTACAAAATAATACTAATAATCAAAACACATCTTCATCGTTAGAAGTGTCGTCTTCTACTGCGACTTCTACACCGCCGGTTACGGCAACAAGTACGGCACCACGTATGCTTATAAGCGAAATTATGGCGGGATTAGACGTAAATGCAAATTATGAATTTATCGAACTTTATAATGCTGGCGATGCGCCGGCTGATCTTACTGGTTGGAATATAAAAAAGAAAAGTTCAACCGGCAGTGAATCTTCGTTTGTGGTAGCAAGCCGTCTGCAAGGAAAAATAATTCCAGCGGGAAAGTATTTTCTTTTAGCAAATGAAACTGGATACAATGGTTCGGTTGTGGCCGATGTTTTTTGGCCAAGTTCTTATACCTTAGCTTATACCAGCAATACCATTCTTTTATATGATACAAGCGGAGGAAAAACAGAAGAAATATTTTGGCAGGAAATTCCAAAAAACCAGAGTTTTTCCCGCGTTTCTTGGGATAGTAACCAGTTTGTTATAAATCCATTGCCAAATCCTCAAAATTCTCAATAAGAAGAAATTACGATTTTGGCCTGTTTTTATTAGTCTTTTTAAGAGCTTATTTGTGTTATTGACAAGTAGATTGAACTATGCTATACTTATATTAGTTTTAATTTAAATATGTTTTATTAATAACAAATATCGGAGTTTATATGGTTATTGTTGATGAAAAAAGTTTTGTTGGCTATGGTTCTTACCAGCGACCAGTTTGCCCGCCACCGCTAAAAAATCCATTTGCTGATTCTGATCAGGAGACAATAAAAAGTCATCTTGATGAGATGCGAAAATTACGAGAAGAGCGAGTTAAAAGGATTGAAGAGAAAATGGTGAAATCAAGAAAGAAATCGACGCTTACAATATGCGGAACCAACCAGTTTAAAAAGAAGCTTCACGAAGTAAGCCGTGGGAGGTTGCGTTAAAATATTGCTAAATCCCCACCTTTCTTTAAAGGTTTGGGGATTTTTCTTTTGAGATTATAATTAATTTATAATGATGTATAAAAAAGAGATAAAAATATTGAAAAATTGCGGTATTGGCATAATGCCGACAGATACCATTTATGGTTTGGTCGGCCGGGCCTTATCCCAAAGAGCAGTTAAGAGAGTTTATGAAGTAAGAAAAAGGGATTTAAATAAACCATTTATTATTTTAATCAGCTCATTAGCTGATTTAAGACTTTTTGGTATTGAATTGAATAAAAGAACTTCAGGTCTTTTAAAGAAAATTTGGCCGGGGCCGGTCAGTGTAATATTGCCCTGCCCGCATAAGAAATTTTCTTATCTTCATCGCGGCACAAATTCGCTGGCTTTTCGCCTGCCAAAATTAAAGTGGCTTCGCGATTTATTGAAACAAACAGGGCCTTTGGTTGCGCCAAGTGCAAATCTAAGCGGTAAGTTGCCGGCAAAAAATATTAAAGAAGCGAAAAAGTATTTCGGTTCAAAAGCAGATTTTTATATTGACTTTGGTGAAATAGAATCACCGCCATCGAGTTTAATAGAAATTAAAAGATAGTTTTTGTAGCGAGTTTATAAAGATTCTACGCTTTTTCTGAATTCTTGATTGAGTTATAATTAAGAGGATGAATCCCGTTAGAAGCAACTAAGTTGTTAAACTTATGAATATTAAGCATTTACCAAAAAACATAAATATCAGCCAAAAGGCCGTTATCTTACGGATGTGCTTAAAAAGCACATCCTGCTTCTAACGGGATGGAAGAACAAGAATTAAAAGATGTAGTTTATTTCGGGCGGGTTAATTTTCGGAACAGTAACCGTCTTTTTGGTATTAAGAGAAAAGACCGCCGTCAACACATGTATGTTATTGGTAAGAGCGGTACTGGCAAAACCGCGCTTCTTCACAACATGATTGTTCAGGATATTGCGAATGGTGAAGGCGTGTGCGTGGTTGATCCTCACGGCGAACTTATTGATAATATTTTGGAAAAAATTCCAAAAGAACGTTTGAAAGACGTAATTCATTTTAATCCGGCCGACACTGATTATCATATTGGTTTTAATGTTTTAGAATTGCCGGATTTAAAATACAAGCATCTGGTTGCTTCCGGCCTTATGGGGATTTTTACCAAAATCTGGTCTAATGTTTGGTCGGCAAGGATGGAATATATTTTAAATAACGCGGTTTTGGCGCTTCTTGATACGCCCGGGACGACCCTCTTGGGCATTACCAGAATTTTGGTTGATAAGGAATACCGGCAGAAAATCGTAGCTAATGTTAAAGATCCGGTTGTAAAATCATTTTGGGTGACAGAATACGAAGAATGGCGCGATCAATTCCGTAATGAAGCAATCGCGCCTATTCAAAACAAAGTCGGCCAGTTCCTTTCGTCGTCATTAGTTCGTAATATTGTTGGTCAGGCCAAAAGTACGATTGATATTTTGGATATTATGAATTCCGGCAAGATTTTTTTGGTTGATGTTTCAAAAGGGCGCATTGGCGAGGATAATTCAGCGCTTTTAGGCGCAATGTTAATTACCAAAATTCAGCTTGCGGCTATGGAACGGGTAAGGGTGCCGGAAGAAGAACGGGTTGATTTTTTTCTTTATGTTGACGAATTCCAGAATTTTGCGACTGACTCCTTTGCCAATATTTTATCTGAAGCCCGTAAATACCGGTTGAATTTGGTTTTGGCCCATCAGTATATTGGTCAGCTCGTAACCGATGTTTCAACTAAGGTACGTGATGCGGTTTTTGGCAATGTAGGCACCATGATTGTTTTTCGGGTTGGTGCGGCTGACGCTGAATTTTTGGAAAAAGAATTTGAACCGGAATTTGTTATTCAGGATATTGTTAATTTGCCTAATTTCCAAGTTTATTTGAAGCTAATGGTTGGTGGTATAACGAGCCGGCCATTTTCTGCATCAACTTTGTCACCATTTAAGGTTCAAACTTCAGAGACTATTAGAGAGGAGATTATCGAATCATCGCGTAAAAGATATGCCCGGCCCAGGTATGCGGTTGAAGAGGAAATTAATAATTGGAGCGGGGTTATGGGTGAAGGGGTATTTTCTTCGGGCCGGATTACGGGTGGCAGCGTCGCTACGAAATTTGAGGTTAATTGTTCTTCGTGTGGTAAGAGTACGCAAGTGCCTTTTGAACCGCAAGAAGGCAGAGCGGTTTATTGCCAAGACTGTTTGGTAAAATTAAAAGCCGGCGAAATTAAACCGGTGCCGGGTCAGAAATTTGTTCGTCGAAAAGTTGAATCAAAATCTTTTGAAGATTTGGCAAAATTAGGAATTGAATTTAAACAGAGCAGCGTAAATAACGAAACCAAGCCAAAATTTTTCAAAAAAGAAGAGAAAGAGTCGGAAATGGAAAAACAAGTTGAATCGAGTCGAATACAAAAATTTTCTAAAACTCCGCCACGTCGCGCTTCAATTTTTGATAATAAACGTTTTGAAACCGAAGAAGAAAAAAAGGACCGCGAATTAAGATTAAGCGAACTTATGCCTCAGTCGGAAAAAAGCGATAAGAAAAAAAGTGAAAAAAGCGAAACGCCGAACATTGAAGGATTAAAAGACGCTCTTAAAGAAGCTTTACTAAAATTAGAGAAAAACAAATAAAACAGGTTTTGGGGCGGGAGAGGTATATTTTTACGCTTTTTCTACACGTTCTACGTATTCTTTAGTAAAGGTGTTAATACGGACAACGTCTCCTTCATTAATGAAAAGCGGAACATTTATTTTTGAACCGGTTTCCAAAATTACTGATTTAGTGCCGCCTTGGGCAGTGTCGCCGCGGATTGCGGGTGGTGCCTCTATAACTTTTAAGTCCATTTTGATTGGTAATTCAATATTTATAATTTTGTCATTGAAACGGAATGATTTTACTTCCGTGTTTTGTTTTAAAAATTGGCCGGCATCGCCTACGATTTCATCGGTTAAGAAAAAACGGTTTTTGGAATTGTCTTTTTTATGAAACCAGTATTGGCCTTTGCTGTGATAAATAAAATTTACCGGCGCTGTTTCAATTTCTGTTTCGTAAAAATTGTCGTTTTGATGAGCCGTAAAATCCTGGACTTTGCCGGAAATCAGGTTTTTGATTTTAAGCTGGGCAACGGGTTTGCGCTGTTGCATCCTGATAAAAGCGTATTCCAAAACTTCGTAAGGGTTAGGGTCCTCGTTTTTAGTGAAAATCGTGCCCATTTTTAGTTCGTTGTATGAAAGCATGGAATTAGTTTAGTATTTAAAGATTTTTTTCGTTCATTTATTTTAGAATGTTGAAAATAGAATTCGCTCACTCGCTATTCGCCACCCAACTCGCCTTACGGCGGGGGCCCTGGCTCATAACGCGGTTCGCTCATTAATTTTGAAACATTCTAAAACAATATTCTCTCTAAAAAGTCTTTAAATTTTAACGCTTGTAGATTTACGAATGAAGAAAAAGTTTATATTTATCTGATTTTAAGCATTTTTCAACACGTTCATTCAGAAAGATTTTTAAATATCGAATAATTTTAACGTTTAATAACTAAATTAGTTTAATAGAATCGAATTTTAAAATCAAATCCTTTAAAAATTTAAGTTTTTAAATGAACAACCACGGGCTTATCCAGCCTTCGTAGTCCCGACTTATCGGGACGGAGTAGGCCGCTCGTGGTTTCTTTTGGAGTACAAGCTTCGCTTGCCTATGGTGGTATGACGTGTCATACCACCATGGGATGCCTTCATCTACGGGCTTACGCCCGTGGTTTTCTTGAAAGGGTATATAAAAATAGTCTGCGTACGCAGACTATTTATTGCCTAATTTAAAATAAAAATAAAAAAGCGGACTGAAAAAACATACAAGAATTATTGAAATAACAATATTGATAATGGATAAAAACGGAGTAAAACACCAAGCAATATTTATAAACATTCTCTTAATTTTGACAGGCATTACAAATCCTTTTAATGAGTAATAAAGAACTTGATTTAGCTTATTATAAGCAACTAAAAATTGCAATCTTCCATTCTTTTGTAGGGGGTGAGGAATAAAAAATTATCCCGCCATTCCATGGAATGACGGGATTGATTTTTACTTAAATCGATTATAACCACTTAACCATTAGTGCTATTAAAATAATTATTGCGCCTAGGATCGCGGCATGCCAAGATCGTTTCGTAACTTTTTCTATTTTTATCTTATTTTCGTCACGATTTCCGCGAAGAGAGGTTGTTTCTTCTTGATAATAAGCAAAACTTAATGAAATTATCAGGAAACCAATTGCCCAAGCTGCTTCATGAGCAAAGAACTTTTGGGCAAGTAGAGCGCCGCCGCCCATGAAAATTACCCAAGCTAAAAACTTCAACAATCCCCAGATAACAGTGCAGATCAGAAATTCCCAAATCACGGTTACAATAAGAATTTCCCAGAGAAAATACAAAAGCCAGCTTACTCCAACAATCACGATGATAAATGGCCAAAATATTGAAAAGAGCATTTGGTCCCCAAGCAAAGAACTCCTTCTTTCAATAGGCATTTCTGGTTTAGAAAGAATTTCCCATCCGCCAGCTAATGCTTTATCAAAAAAAGTATCAGGCGTTGTATAGAATACATGGTAATAATAATGTGTGGCTAAACCTCGACCGATATTTAGGGAAATCGTGATAATAATCGTCCAAGTCAAGATTTTCTTGAAAAGTTTCATATTAACCTCTAAAGTTGTTATTGATATTTAATTATTTAAAAAAACTACTATAATTATACTCTTTTATATGAAAAAGTCAAGTGTTAAAAAGCAAGGAAAAATAAGGGTTTTTGTCGCGATGTCTGGCGGTGTTGATTCATCTGTGGCAGCTTATTTACTTAAAAAACAGGGCTATGATGTGACCGGCGTTTTTATGAAATGTTTTAATATTGACGGCTGCGCGGAAAAAGACGCATTTGATGCGAGGCGGGTAGCGGAACATTTGAAAATTCCTTTTTATGTTTTTGATTTTGAAAAAGAATATAAAAAAAGAGTGGTTAAGTATATGGTAGATGGCTATCGCGAAGGGCTTACGCCCAATCCGGATGTGATGTGCAATAAAGAAATTAAGTTCGGGTTGTTTTTGGAAAAAGCGTTAAAGCTTGGGGCGGATTATGTGGCGACCGGGCATTATGTGCGTATTCGTGAGTTTGAAAGTCAAAAGTTGAAAGTTAAAAGGATCGAAGAAATAAAAAACTTTAAACTTGATAAACTTTATAAACTTTTTACTGCTTGCGACGCAAGCAAGGACCAGAGTTATTTTTTATGGACATTAACGCAGAATGAGTTGCAATATTGTTTGTTTCCGGTTGGCGATTATTTAAAAAGCGAAGTGCGCGCTATTGCAAAAAAAGCTGGATTGCCGACAGCTGAAAAAAAAGACTCGCAGGGTATTTGTTTTTTGGGCGATGTGTCAATCCGCGATTTTTTGAAAAATTACATTAAGCCGAAAAAAGGCGTGATTATGACAACAGACGGCAAAAAAATCGGCGAGCATAACGGTGTTTGGTTTTATACAATTGGCCAGCGGCATGGGCTTAATTTAAAAACCAAGAATCAAGAATTAAGAATAAAAGGGAAATACGAAACAAAACCACATTATGTGGTTTTGAAAAGCGTAAAAACAAATACGCTTGTTGTTGCTGAAGGCGAGGATAATCCCGTATTAAAGCAAAAAGAAATTGAGCTTATTAATTTGAGTTTTTTACGTCCCGTAATTCATAATTCATTATTCAAGATTCAAGTCTTGGTTCGTGTTCGTTATCGTCAGCCACTTACAGAAGCTACGCTTTTTCTGGAAAAGGAAAATTTAGCGCGGCTTCAATTTAAAACTCCGCAAAAGTTTATTGCTTCAGGCCAATCAGCGGTTTTTTATACTGATAGTGGTGAAATGTTGGGCGGCGGCGTGATTTTATAGGTTTGAAGTTAGAATTAGAGAAAGAAAACCTTTCTTCAACGGACAAAGTTTCCGCTCGAATAAATTATCCTCGCTTAGCGTCGGTTATAGACGGGAAATTGCGAACTCTCCGCCCGTCAGCGGATCAAACAACGCAATTTCCCGATAACCTTCCTTTTCGCTCGGTAATTTATAAATCTCGTTCCAACAGTCCGGTTTCAGAAAGTTTTTCTTTTTCTCTTTATGTTGAATTATTTATTTGATTGGACCAAAATTAAATAAAATGCGGTCGTACGATATTTTCTTTTTTAGTTCGTTTTTCTTTTTGATTGGTATTTTGTTTGCGAGCTTAGGTTTAAAATTGAGCACTTTAATTATCGCTTTAATCGGTATTATTTCCTTTTTTATTTTCGGTTTAATACGAAAAAACAAAAGATTTTTTTGGCTTGCCGGTCTTGCGGTTTTTATTTTAATCGGCGCTCTTTACTATACTTACGATGATTTAAAATTTCATAAGTCGGCAAATATCGAATTTGGCAAAAAAATATTGTTTTCCGGCATTATCATTAACAACCCGGTTATTAAAATACTAACCAGGAATTTGTATTAAAACTTTCAAAACCGCAAAACGGAAAAATTTTAGTGAAAGCGTCGCTTTATCCAAGATTTGAATATGGAGATAATTTGAAAATTAACGGTTTGATTCAAAAACCTTCTACGGCGGAATATGCTGGATATCTTGAAAAGGAAAAAATTTCTGGTGTTGTATCTTTTTCAGAAATCAATATTTTGAGCCGTCACAACGGTTCGGTTTTAAAAGAAAAACTTTTTAAAATAAAAAATACAATTAGTGAATCATTCCAAAAATTTTTGAACGTTAAAGAAGCGGCATTTTTAAATGGCCTTACTTTAGGCGGGACAAGCGGCCTTTCAGATGATTTTAAAAGAGCAATGAGTTTGAGCGGGACAACGCATTTGGTCGCGCTTTCGGGATATAATATTACGATTCTTGTCTGGATTACGATGGGAATATTTATTTATTTTTTGCCGAGGCGTTTGTCTTTTATTTTGACTTTTATCGCTATATTCGCATTTGTGGCCATGACTGGCGCGGAAAGTTCAGTGGTACGGGCCGGCATTATGGGCATGCTTATACTTTTAGCTCGGGAAGTAGGCAGGATTTATGATTTTAGAAATGCTATTATTTTAGCCGCGCTTGTAATGGTTTTAATTAATCCGAAAGTACTTGTTTTTGATATTGGTTTTGAGCTTTCGTTTCTGGCGCTTTTGGGTATTGTTTATTTGCGACCCACGCTTATTAAAATTTTCAAAATCAAAGAAGATATAAGTTTTCTTTCTTGGCGGGATAATTTGCTTACCACGGCTTCGGCTCAGCTTGCGGTGGCGCCGATTTTAATCGCAAATTTCGGAAATTTTTCGCTGACATCTCTTTTTCTAATGTTCTTATTTTGGAATTAGTGCCACTCACAATGATGTTCGGTTTTTTTATTGCGGTTGCGAGTTTTATTTCATATTATCTTGCGCTCGTGTTTAGTTGGTTTGCGATGATTTTGTTGAAGTTTGAAATTTTTGTTATAGAACTTTTTGCAAAAATAAGCGTTCCTGTTAGCCTAAATTTGACTCTGTTTGTTATTGTTTTTTATTATTCGCTTTTAGTTAGCATTATTTTTTATGTTCAAAGAAATTATAGAAAAAATTAATATACATAAACCGGTTTTTGTGATTTTAACAACGGTTTTTTTAGTGCTTGATATTTTTATTTATTCGCAGATTTTTGCGTTGGATTCGGGCAATAAAAATCTCGAGCTTTATTTTTTGAATGTTGGTCAGGGTGATAGTGAATTAGTTGTTTTGCCGGGAGGAGTAAAAGTTTTAATTGATGGCGGACCATTAAACAGCAAGGTTTTAGAAGGGCTTTCAAAAGCATTGCCAGTTGGAGAACGTTATATTGACTTAGTGATATTAAGTCACCCGGAAATTGATCATTTTGGCGGGCTTATTGACGTTGTGAGGCGTTATAAAATTGGCGCTTTTATTTGGAACGGCGAACAAGGAGAAGCGCGCGCTTTTCAAGACTTGAAATCAATTCTGGTTAAAAACGATATTGAGACAATTGCTTTGGGTGTCGGCGATTCAATTAGTTATCAAAACAGTCATCTTAACGTTCTTTCGCCGCATCAAAAGCTTTTAAAAAGCAAAAGCGTTAACGAAAAAACGCTGGTTTTGTTGCTTTCAAGTAATAATTCTAGGACTGTTTTTGCGGGAGACATTAATGAAAAAATTGAAAAACAAATTGTCGCTCAGTTTGATTCAAGGGTTGATGTTTTGAAAGTTGCGCATCATGGTTCTAAGTTTTCTTCGTCAGCTAATTTTTTAAGTGCTTTAAGACCGAAGATAGCTGTAATTGAAGTCGGTAAGAATAGTTATGGTCATCCGGCAAAAACTGTTTTAGACAGGCTGGCGGAGGTGGGCGCGCGGGTTTTTAGAACTGATGAGAATGGCACAACAAAACTTACGATTAATAATGGTTCTATTAAAGTTTTTTATAATATTGCCTTATGAGGGATATTTATGTTAAATTAAAATTAGAACTAAACTTTAAATATTTATATTGAAAGGAGTGAATTGTTATGACTGACGTTTTAGTTTTAAATCCGAATGTTTTTGGTTTTCATGAGTTGCGGCGATTTTATAAAAAGTATCTTTTATCTGCGTTTCTTATTGCTGTTTTTTTGCATTTGACGATGATCGGTGTTTATTTTCTAGTTGAATATTTAACAGAGGAAGAAGAACCGGTTATATTTATTCGACTTACAACGTATACTGATTTAGGTCCACCGCCGTCATTAATTGAAACAGAAGCAATGCCAGCGGTCGCCGTGTCTGCGTTAACCGCAAAGCCAAGCTTGGGGATACCAGTGCCGGTTCCTGATGTGGATGTAAGTCCCGAACAAACAATTGCAACTCAACAGGAGTTATCTGCAATTCAAAGTCCTGTATTACAACAGCAGCAAATGGAGGGTGGGGAAATTAAAATTGAGCAGGATATTTTTGTTGAAGAAGAACCACCCGATTTTGTGCCAGTAGAAAAACAACCGGTGCCAGTTAATAGGGTTATGCCCGAATATCCCGAAATTGCTCGTCGAGCCGGAGTAGAAGGTACGGTTTGGGTGAAGATGCTTGTGGGCAAGGACGGTAAAGTTAGAAAAGCAGTGGTGCAAAAAAGCGACGCGGAAATTTTTAATGAAGCAGCAATCAAAGCTGCGCTCCAATGGGTGTTTACGCCCGCCATGATGAATAATGGTCCGGTTGCGGTTTGGGCTTCGGTCCCGCTTCGTTTTAAGTTGAATAAGTAAATTATTACCCCGTCTATTATATTAATAGACGGGATTTATCCTCCCACCCATACATAGGTGGGAGGATTTATTTTTTCTTAAAATCGTGCTAAAATTTTTTCATTGAATTATGAAAATTTTTATCGGCGGAATTAATGAATATGAAGGTAAAGAAGTTGTTTTGTGCGGCTGGGCAGTTAATGTTAGGTCTTCAGGCAAAATTCATTTTATTCAATTTAGGGACGGTACCGGATTTTTGCAGACCGTGGTTGATGAGGCGGCGGTTTCAAAAGAATCATTGGAAGAAATAAAAAAAATCACGATTGAATCAGCAATTGAACTACAAGGCGTTGTTTCAAAACATCCGAAGCACGATGAGTATGAATTGCAGGTAAAGAAACTCGTTTTATTGAGCCGAGCCGAAGAATATCCGATTGGAAAAAAAGAGCATGGGCCGGATTTTTTATTAGATAACCGTCATTTGTGGCTTAGGTCATCTCGGCAATGGGCGATTCAAAGAATTCGGAATACCATCATTAATGCCACTTACGAATTTTTAAACAAAGAAAGGTTTATTAAAATTGATTCGCCAATTCTGACGCCCACTTCTTGTGAGGGAACAACTACGCTTTTTGAAGTTGATTATTTCGGCGAAAAAGCATATTTGACCCAATCCGGCCAACTTTATTTGGAAGCGGCTATTTTTTCCTTGGGAAGAGTTTTTGATTTTGGTCCGGTTTTCCGAGCGGAAAAATCAAAAACCAGAAGACATTTGATTGAATTTTGGATGATGGATGCGGAAGCGGCTTTTGTGGAACATGAAGAAAATTTAAAAATTCAGGAGAATTTAATAAGTTTTATTGTCAAAGAAGTTTTGAATAAAAACAAAAGAGAATTGGAGATTTTGGAACGCGATTTAAAAATTTTAGAAAATACCAAGCCGCCTTTTTATCGGCTTACGCACGCCGAGGCGATTAAAAAATTAAGAGCCAAAGGAAGTAATATCGGCGAAACAGATGATTTAGGCGGTAATGACGAAACAATGCTTACAAAAATGTACGACAAACCGGTTTTTATTGAAAAATATCCAGCTCAAGTAAAAGCTTTTTATATGAAGCGTGATCCGAAAGATTCGACGAGAGTGCTTAATGCCGATTTGCTTGCGCCAGAAGGCTATGGAGAGATTATTGGCGGGTCGCAGCGTGAAGATAATTACGAAGAGTTATTAAAAAGAATGAAAGAGCATAAAATGCCCATCGAGCCGTTTCAATGGTATTTGGATTTACGCAAATACGGAAGCGTGCCGCATTCTGGTTTTGGTTATGGGTTAGAACGCATTGTCGCTTGGATTTGCGGGTTAGAACACGTGCGTGAAAGTATTCCTTTCCCGAGGTTATTAAATAGAATGCGACCTTGAATTTATATATGTTAAAATTATTCGTATAATGAATCGAATTTTTATTAGTGAAGCTATTCAAAAAATAAACGAGCAGGTTTTTCTTCAGGGTTGGGTGCATGTGAGGCGCAATTTGGGGAAACTTGTTTTTGTAGATTTACGCGATCGAACCGGTTTAATGCAGGTGGTTTTGGTGCCGGCCGAACTTGATTCCGGTTCGCGGGAAATAATAGATAAAATCAGGCCGGAATTTGTGATCAGTGTTTTCGGTACTTTACAAAAAAGAAAAGAAGGCAACGAAAACAAAGATTTACTCGGTGGCCAAGTGGAGGTTTTAGCCGAGAAAATAGAAATTATAAGCGAAGCCAAAACACCGCCATTTGAAATTTTAAATGATGAAGTGGAAGTAAGCGAAGAATTGCGGATGAAATACCGATATTTGGATCTACGACGGCCCAAGATGAGAAAAATTCTGGAGAATCGTTTTAAGATAACAAAATTCATCCGCGATTTTCTTGCGGAAAAAGGATTTATTGAAGTGGAAACGCCGATTTTGGGCAAGTCCACGCCCGAAGGCGCGCGCGATTATCTGGTGCCTTCAAGGGTTTATCCGGGAAAGTTTTATGCCCTGCCCCAATCGCCGCAGCAATACAAACAATTGCTGATGGTGGCGGGTTTTGAAAGATATTTTCAGATCGTTAAATGTTTCCGGGATGAAGATACGCGCGGCGATCGTCAGCCGGAGTTTACCCAGCTTGATATTGAAATGAGTTTTACTTCAGAAGAGGAAATCTTGGATTTGGTTGAAGAATTATATTTAAGCTTAGTTAAAAAATTATACCCCAACAAAAAAGTTAAATTGGATAAAAACGGGAAAATCATCCGCATGACTTACAAAGAGGTAATGGAGAAATATAACAGTGATAAGCCGGATATCCGCGACAATAAAAATAATCCAAACGAGTTAGCATTTTTATTCGTAGTTGATTTCCCGATGTTTGAGTGGAAGGAAGCCGAAAAAAGATGGGACGCGGTTCATCATCCTTTTACCATGCCGAAAGTAAAAGATGTTAATGATTTTAAGCAAGCGTTCAAGAAAAATCCCGCGGACATTTCTGCTTACCAATATGATTTTGTTTTGAATGGTTATGAAATTGCCGGCGGTTCCATTAGGATTCATAATCCGACATTGCTTCAGACGGTTTTTGAAGCAATGGGCAACAAGCTTGAAGATATAAAGGAAAAATTCGGCCACATGCTCGAAGCATTTGAATATGGCGTTCCGCCTCATGGCGGAATCGCGCCGGGGCTTGATAGATTGGTTATGATTTTAGAAAATGTTTCGAGCATCAGGGAAGTTATTGCTTTTCCTAAATCGGGCGATGGAAGGGATTTGTTGATGAATGCTCCATCCGAAGTTTCAGACGATCAATTAAAAGAGTTGCACATTAAAGTTGATAAGAAAAATAAATAAAAATGAAATTTAAAGAGGAAAAAACCTTAGTTTTAATTAAACCGGATGGTGTAAAAAGAGGGTTAACCGGCGAGATTATCCGCCGGATTGAACAACGCGGTTTGAAAATAATTGCCTTGAAAATGTTTTGGGCAACAGAAAAAGATTTAGCCAGACATTATCCAAAATCAAAAGAGTATTTTATAAATCTGGGCAATAAGACACTGGCTACGTATGCGAAGTATGATTTGGATGCCAAAAAGGAAATTGGCACCGATGACTCGGAAAAAATCGGCGAATTGGTTCATGGCTGGCTTGTTGATTTTATGACCTCCGGACCAATTGTTAAAATGGTTGTGCAAGGATTGCATGCGGCTGAAATGGTACGGAAGCTTGTGGGGAGCACCATGCCTTCACAAGCAGAAATGGGGACAGTAAGAGGTGATTTTTCGGTTGATTCAGCGGCACTCGCCAAATGCAAAAAAGGGCAGTGCGTAATTTAGTTCATGCTTCCGGCACTATTGAAGAAGCAGAAAAAGAAATTTCTCTTTGGTTTGCGTTTGAGGAAATCCATGAATATAAGCGCGCCGAGGAAGATATTATGTTTTAGAAAAAACAGCCAATTCGGCTGTTTTTTATCCACCGCGAGGGTGTTGATTAAACTTTTCTATGCTATACTAATAATAGATCCCGCTTTTAGATTCCGGATCAAATGATTCTTCAAAGGGACTTTTATATCGTCTGGTTCGACAGAGAATGAATACTTTTCTTCAGGATCAGATTGCAAAGACCCACTTGGCATTCTGCCGGGAATCATCTAGAGCGGGATTTTTGTTTCTAAAAATAAAGTTGCACTTTATGCGTGTACAGCTTTATTTTTTCTCAAATCATATTTTATCGTTATCCAAGTTCCCAAAAATCCGCCTATCGTGGCTGGGATAAGATAAAATGCATTTTCAACATAGCTTGTTACTACCATTCCGCCCAAAACTATAATAGCAGCAGAAAAAAAAGCGGCAGAAAACGCCCGTCCTTCATTAGTCCGCCGTATATAAAGAGTCCAAAGCACGTCAGCAAGAATAGTGGCGAAAAAGACTGAAATTATTTTCCACAAACTTATTGTTTCGAACATTTAGCACCTTTTTGATTGTTAAGTTACTTTTTATTTTTACACTATAATATTTTATTTGTCAAGTTTGACTTTTATTCATCGGTCCTTTAAGAATATATCACGCATGATTAAACTACCCCGATTAAAATCTGGTGATGTGGTAGGTGTGATTTCTCCTTCACTTCCGGTGTTTTCCAAAAAATCTCTTTCCCGCGGACTTAAAATTTTGGAGTCTCTTGGATTGAAACCAAAGTTGGGCCATAAAGCGTTTGAAGTGAATACGAATTATCAAGCCGGTACGCGTGCGGATCGCATTTCAGATTTGCACTCAATGTTTTTAGATGATGAGGTGAAAGCTATTTTTTGCGTGGGCGGCGGTTATTCGGCTATCCAATTATTACCGGATATTGATTGGGATATTATTGAGAAAAACCCGAAAATTTTCGTGGGTTATTCTGATATTACTACTTTACTTGTTCCAATGACGGAAAAAACCGGGCTAATAACATTTCACGGCCCTACCGTAGAAGACAGTCTTTCTTTTGACTTGTCCTCGCTTTCAAAAGGTAAAAAATTTACTTTTAAAAATTTTAAAAACACTTTATTTAAAGGAGAAACAGGAAGATTGCCCAATTTTACAGAGTGGAAAGCGTTGTGTCCTGGACGCGTGGAGGGAACTTTGATTGGCGGGAATTTAAATATTATTTTGAGCTTGATTGGAACTCCTTATGAGCCAAAATGGGATGGGAAGATTTTGTTTTGGGAAGAAGTCGGGGAATCAATTGAAGATATTGATAATTATCTTTGGCGGCTTCGCATTGCAAAAGTGTTTAAAAAAATTGAAGGAATGATTGTAGGCAAAATTACAGATATCCTTGCGATTGATTCAGATGATGAAAAGTGGACGAATTTAGATAAGCCGCCGACCATTGAAAATGTGATTTTGAAAGCAACTGAAGGCTTTAACTTCCCTATTTTATATGGCGCTGATTTTGGCCATGATGTGCCAAGTTTAACATTGCCTTTAGGCGCACAGGCGGTCCTTGATTGTCCGCCAAAAGGAAGAGTGGGGAAAATTACAATTCCACAAAAGTATCTTGCTGATTGATTAAGTTTTGATTGGTCGGGCTGCCGGGAGTTGAACCCGGATCGCACCCACCCCAAGGGTGTATACTACCGCTGTACTACAGCCCGCTTTTTATTGATTATAAAAATAATTGAATTAATTACAATAATTAAAATTAAGCTTAACCAAATAAGCCAAGAATTTTCCCACCAATTTAAACCGAAAGATCGCGCTTCGCTATATTTTACTAGGGGATAAAAAAGCCGCGAGAAAATATCGGTTTGATGCGTGAGGATATCAATAAAAACGTGAAAAATATAAGGGATGGTTAAAATATACACTCCACGTTTTATAAAAAATAAAAGAAGAAAAACAACTAAAATTCCCAAAATTGAGTGCCAAAAATGATAGTTTTCTTTTGCGAATTGCGGCATTAATTGCCAAAAATTGGGAGGTAAAAATTGTTTTTGCTTAAACAAGGTGTATAAAATACCAGGTCCAGTGCCGAGAATATCAGGCGCGGCGCCAAATAAAAAAGCCCACCAAACAAATGGCCTTTTCCTAATAATAGTGGTTCCCCAGAGAGCGTGAGAAAAAATATCCATGTATGGATAAATTTTATTTTGAACGGCTAATCATCTTCAGACAACGAGTGCAAACCAAAGATCTTTTACCCGGTTTTAAAAGTTTGGTCCATTGCAAATTGGCCCGCTTTTTACTATAAGCAGTCGGGTTGTAATGGCCGCGCAAAAGTTTGCGCGTGCCGCCGCCTTTGTATGATTTTCCGCATTTTTCGCACGATCTCATATCCAGTAGTATATATATTTATTTTTTTGATGCAAGTTCTTATTTGATTTATCCAATCACTGTTTCTTTATAAGTTTTTCTTAAAAAATTAAATTCGTAGAATTTCAGATTTTCGCCGGATCCGGTCTGGAGAATGATTAAGTCTTGAGTCGGCGGAATTTTAAAAATAACGCTGCCTGATACTGCGTTTTTGGGCGGAATAGAATTAAATTGTCCCGACAAATCAATTGGTTTTTGATTATCGCCGTTCAAATTTATTAACTGGAATAAATCACGCGGTTCAAGAGCGCTGTAAGAAGTCGCTTCGTTGGTAAAAGCCTTAAAATTGACCTTGATTGAGCCGTCGTCGGATTTGCTTAGAGTATCTACGGTAATGGTTATTTTTGTGACGGGTTGAAGTACTGGGCTTGAACTGGCATCAAAAATAATTGCTGTTGGCATAACTATAGCGGTTTGATTTTGGTTGGTTGGCGTTGTCGATGTCGCTTCTGGATTTTTTGTCGGTTCATTTTGAGTAATAATAGGAGATTCTTTTTTGTTTTGAGAAATAAGTTCAAGTTTTAATTCTAAATTTTGCACGTCAGATTTTATACTGCTTATCTTATCGAAAATTAAATAAAATCCGCTTAATACCAAAAGCGCAAAAATGACTATAGTTGTATAAATCAAACCATTATTTTTATTCATAGTGGTTTTATTATAACATAAAAAATGAATCTTATTATTGCTGAGACCGATATAAAAAATCAGCTTGCAGAGAGCTGATTTATTTATTAAAAGAGAAACTGTTTGTTAAAATGCCAGAAATTTTACTACAGAATCTATAGGAATTAAGCTTCCTAGATAAAACACACTTAAAATTGTTATAAGAAAGAAAAAAACAAATATTAAAAATCTAAACGTCGTGTATTTTTCTTTAATTATTTTTTCTTGGTATTTAATCATCCCATAACTGCCCCATAGCATTGAAATAATGCTGATTAAAATAAAAAATGACCAAGAAAGCTTCCACCAAAAAAGAACTACGCCCGCGATCAGTAGGAAAACAGAAGCAAAAAGACCTATCCAAGGCATTTTTTTGTTATGTTTTTTTTCTTCAAAACTTCCGATAAGACTAATTATTCCAGCCACAATAAGTCCGGTAGCAACTATAAATCCCATAAATTACTCCTTCTTTTATTGATTTAAAGTTAAAAAGCTAAATTTAATTTAATTTAGAATATATGCTTTGTCAATACTTATTAGTATTGAAAAAATTATGATTTTTAAATAATTCCTTTTTTGTTGTATAATTTCTTAAAATGGAAATTGTTTTCCAGCTAATTGTTTTAATTTTTTCGGTTGTTATTCATGAAGTATCTCACGGATTTATAGCTGAAAAATTGGGCGATCCCACGGCGCGGCTTGCGGGCCGGCTTACTTTGAATCCAATAAAACATTTGGATGTTTTTGGTTCAGTTATTTTGCCGTTGCTTTTGTGGGTTTCCGGGACGGGTATTATTTTTGGTTGGGCTAAGCCCGTGCCTTATAATCCGCATAATTTAAAAAATCCGGATAAGGACGGCGCGCTGGTCGCGGCCGCCGGACCTCTAAGCAATTTTTCTATTGCCCTGGTATTTAGTTTATTCTTGCGTTTGGTTATGGGAATGGGCAGTTTTCAATTTAGGAACTTGGCCGATCTTTTCGCTCAAATCGTTTTATTGAATATTGTGCTTGCGATTTTTAATTTAGTGCCTATTCCGCCGCTTGATGGCTCTAAAGTGCTTTTTGCTTTTTTGCCGGAAAGTGCCAGGAAGATAAGGTTTTTTCTTGAACAATACGGAATGTTTATTGTTTTTGCTTTTATATTTTTCGGCTTTAAAATAATCCTTCCGATTATTTGGTGGGTTTTTCAAGTTTTGACCGGGATTGGTGTTGGCGATTAAAGTTCTTGTATTTTTTATTTGGATAATGTATTCTTAACTACGCTTTAATTATTTTAAAATGCCGACAGTTCAACAATTAATTAAAAAAGGAAGAAAAAGAATCGGATCTAAAGAAAAGACGCCGGCTTTGACGTCTTATTTTAATTATTTAAAAAACTGGCCGGTTAATTCTCCTTCGCCGTTTAAGCGCGGTGTTTGTTTGAAAGTTTTTACAACTACACCCAAAAAGCCTAATTCGGCTTTAAGAAAAGTTGCGCGCGTAAGACTTACTAATGGCATGGAAGTAACGGCTTATATTCCGGGCGAGGGGCATAATTTGCAAGAGCACTCGGTGGTATTGATTCGCGGCGGCCGCGTTAAGGATTTGCCGGGTGTAAGATATCATATTGTTCGGGGCATTTTAGATACGCAGGGCGTTGAGCGAAAACAGCAAAGATCAAAATACGGTTCTAAAAGACCCAAGACCCAAAAAACATGAGAAAAAGAAGTTATTATAAAAAAAGAGATTTTAAAGGGGATTTTACCCATAATCGGGTTGATATTAGCCGGTTTATTAATTATCTTATGAGTGAAGGCAGAAAAACTGCCGCGGAAAAAGTTTTTTACGGCGCTTTGGAAAAAGTAAAAGAAGCAACCAAAAGCGAACCCGTGGCTGTTTTTGAAAAAGCTCTGCAGAACGCGACGCCGATGCTTGAAGTTTCTTCGCGCCGAATCGGCGGAGCGAATTATCAGATTCCCCGCGAGGTGCGGCCCGAGCGGCAATTCTTTTTAGCATCGCATTGGATTATTAACGCGGCGCGAAGCAAAAAAGGAAAACCAATGGCGGAAAAATTAGCTGAAGAATTAATCGCGGCTTCCAAAAATGAAGGTGCGGCCATTAAGAAAAAACAAGATACCCACAGAATGGCCGAAGCAAACCGCGCTTTTGCTTCGCTTATGAGGAAAAGTTTTTAAGAGTCGATTTTAGATAATGAAAATCGGCTCGCGAAGAGCCGAATTTATTTAAAATTTATGCCACGTCAATACCCAATAGAAAAAACTCGTGATATAGGAATAATAGCCCACATTGATGCGGGCAAAACAACCGTAACCGAACGGGTGCTTTTTTATACCGGCGTTTCCCACAAAATCGGCGAAGTCCATACCGGTGACACGGTTATGGATTGGATGGAACAGGAACGTGAACGCGGTATTACTATTACTTCTGCGGCTACAACTTGTTTTTGGATTCCGACTTATCATAATGATGATAAAAAATATGAGCATCGGATTAATTTGATTGATACGCCGGGACACATTGATTTTACGGTTGAAGTGAAACGTAGCTTGCGTGTATTAGATGGCGCGGTAGTTGTTTTTGACGGCGTGGCTGGCGTTGAGCCGCAATCAGAAACCAATTGGCGTTATGCTGACGAATACGGCGTGCCGAGAATTTGTTTTATTAATAAGCTTGACCGGATGGGTGCGAATTTTGAAAAAGATGTTCAATCGATTCATGAGCGTTTAACGCCTTATGCGGTTGTGCTTCAGTTGCCGATCGGCATTGAAGATAAACTTGAAGGCGTTTTGGATCTTTTGACCCGCAAGGCTTATTACTTTGAGGGTGAAAAAGGAGAAAAAATTATTGAAAAGGAAATTCCGGCCAATATGAAAGAATTAGTTGAAAAAAAGCGGCACGAGCTTGTGGAAAAAATTGCGGAAACCGACGATAAATTAATCCACGCATATTTGGAGGGCAAAGAAATTCCCGTGGCGGATTTGAAAAAAGCATTGCGTGCTGCAACTTTGAAAGTTCGATTAGTGCCGATTCTTTGCGGTTCGGCCTTGAAAAACAAAGGTGTTCAATTGGTGCTTGACGCAGTAATTGATTATTTGCCTTCGCCAGTAGATTTGCCGCCCGTAAAAGGTATAAATCCCAATAATCATAATGAAGAAACAAGAAAACCCGATGATAATGAGCCTCTTTCAGCTTTAGCTTTTAAAATTGCCGCTGATCCATTTGTCGGGTCTTTAACGTATTTCCGCGTTTATTCTGGTGTCTTGAAGCGCGGCAGTTATGTTTTAAATTCAACTAAAAACAATCAGGAACGTATTGGCCGGATTGTCCGGATGCATGCCAATCATCGTGAAGAAGCAGAAGAAATTTGCGCTGGCGATTTAGGCGCGATTGTTGGTTTAAAAAATACCACAACTGGTGACAGTTTGGTTGATCCGGAACATCCGGTAGTTCTTGAGAATATTACTTTCCCGGAGCCTGTTATATCAATTAGAATTGAACCAAAAACAAAAGCCGATCAGGAAAAAATGGGTATTGCCTTACATCGTTTGGCCGAAGAAGATCCGACTTTCAGAGTGAGAGGTGATTTAGAAACCGGCGAAACAATTATTGACGGCATGGGCGAGCTTCATCTTGAAATTATTGTTGATCGCATGAAGCGGGAATTTAATGTCGAGGGCAATGTTGGCCGGCCGCAAGTTGCTTATAAAGAAACTATTAAAGGGAAAGCTGATGCGGAAGGAAAATATATCCGTCAGTCCGGCGGCCGCGGTCAATATGGCCATGTTTGGCTTAAAATAGAGCCGTTGGAACGGGGCAAGGGATTTGAATTCATTGACGAGATTAGGGGCGGTGTTATTCCCCAGGAATTTATTACGCCGATTGAAAAAGGTGTTCGGGAAGCCGCGGAAAAAGGCGTGCTTGCCGGTTACCCGCTAACCGATCTTAAAGTTATTTTGTATGATGGTTCGTTCCACGAAGTTGATTCATCAGAATTTGCTTTTAAGATTGCCGGTTCAATAGCTTTACAGGAAGCGGCGAAGCAGGCGAAATTGGTTTTGCTTGAACCGGTAATGAAAGTGCAGGTGATTATGCCGGCTGATTTCTTAGGTGACGTGACTGGAGATTTAAGTTCCCGCCGGGCAAAGATAAACGCAATGGGCGAGCGAATTAATGTGAGAGTGGTTGATGCAACTGTGCCTTTGGCTGAAATGTTCGGGTATGTCACGAATTTGCGTTCTATAACTCAAGGACGGGGCTCGTTTACTATGGAGTTTAGCCATTATGAAGAAGTTCCAAAAAGTGTTGCCGAGCTTATTATTGAAGGGAAGAAAAAATAAAACATTTTCTTTCTTCATCAGCCAAAATCTTCGCTCGAATAAATTTAACTCTTTCGTCGTCAAAAGCTAACGGAATTCATCGAACTCAACCCCGACGTACGGTCGGGGGATTTAAACAACGATGAATTCCTGTTTTTTACCTCCCTTTTTGTTAATTTATTATTTCGCTTCGATAGGCTTCTTCAAAAAGAAAATGTTTTATTGTGTATTGAAGGAAGGGGTGGATAGTGTATAATAATTTAATAAACAAAGAGCCGCTTGTGAGGAGCGGCTTTTTTGTGTTCTTGACAGAATAATACTAATCATGCTATCATATATATGTTCTTTAATAACTCGTTTTATTGATTATTATTCAAGAGAAATTCTGGATTAAAGCAAATTAATTGCGGTCTGGGTTACTTCATTTGCGTTAGATCAAGCGTTTCTAGAAGTAGATGAAGTAGAGTTCAATTGTGTTCCACAAAAACAAATGAAAGGAAAAAATTATGGAACGAAAATTGAAACATCTCGCTGGCAAGAGATTTTATATTGCCTACAATAATGGCGTATATGCTATAGCTGACGAGAAAAGTTACCACGCTTTTCTTGGCGGTAAATATCTAATTGAAACTATTTTGTCAGAAGTAAGCAATTGGAATATTTTCATCTTCGTGCGATCGGATCGTTATCAACGTGATCATTGGTTTCTCGGCACGCATGAAATGTTTGAGCGACTTATTCAAGAACTTAAAAATAGCGGTGCTAGGATCATTGATATTGGTCAAGATATGTATGTACCATTTTCAAATGGTAACCCTCCTAATCGGTTCGAGTGGCATTTAATACGTCGAGCGTATGACTTTTTTAAAGTCTTTAACATTCGGCTAGAAGAATTTAGAGAGGAAGTATAGTTATGAAGCGAAGAAATTTTGTCCGCGTACTGAAACTACTTTGGTTACTCTTCGTTATTCTAACTTTTATACTGTTAGGTTGGGGGCATCCGCCTCCAGGGCTTTTATTAATTATGTTTCCGCTTTACTTTATTCTACTTTTCATGAGCCCAATTAAAATAGCTGTAGGGATGTTATTATGTGCGGCATTAGTGGTTGCTTCATTAATAAATATTAAATTATATTACGAACTTAATGACAAATATTCTTTCTTTATTAAAGAAGAAATCATTGATAAACGGAAGATTATTAGTGAGCTGATTGAATCTAGTCTTGCGTTTTTGCCGGCTGGGATTCTGTCTTTGATCTATATATTACTTTAATCTAACTTTCAATCTTTAAGACTTCCCCATTTAAAATGGGGAGTTTTTTTGCTACCATTTTTTATGAATAGAATAGAAAATTATTTTTTCGTTCCGGAAGCAGAAAAAGAACTGCCAAAAAATTTTGAATGTTTGAAAATATCACTTGAAAAAGAATTGGAAGAGAAGAATATTATTTCTGATGTCGATTTGGCGAAATTAGTCGAAGTTCAGGAAAATAAACCGACCAAGGTTTTTTACCACGCGACGCCGTTCAATAAATGGCAGAAAATAGAACCAAATTATTTTGATAGAGATGAGATTATTCTTGCGGGAGGTCACTTTTCTTTTAAAGCCGATAATTTATCTTATGGCAGTTATGATCCGTCGCAATTAATAGAGTTTCGTGTTATCGATCCTTATGAAGAATTGAAAGACACATCGACTACTGGCGAGGGTTAGCAAGTTGGTCATGAAGCTATTGCAATACGGCCAGTAGTTTTAAAGAAGTTGGATGACGGGTTTTATAAAAGCAGTGAAATAGCGATTCAATCAGGATTAGACAAAAATTACTATGGTACTCTAAACGAAGAAGAAGATAAAATAAACGTTCGTCAAATAACGTATATTATTGATAAAGAAGCAACAGAAAAAGGCGATATAAATGAATTTTTGCATGATCCAGCTTTTGCTTCCAAATATTTAAATGAACAAGTTAAAGAATCTTTGGATGATCCAGTGCGTTGGATGAATGAAAAGTCGGCGATGGAATTTATTCGTTTTTATGAGTTAGACGAAAAAATCTTCGATCAACCAAAAATTTTAAAAAGTTTGGAAGAAATAAAGCTAAAATTTGGAGGATGGTTTCATAAAGCATTAGCAAAAGAAAATCAGGTGGTTGAAGTTTTGGCCGAAGAGGGTATGACGTGGCAGGAAAAAACAGACAAAGTTTTACAACGCGTGATCCAAGGTGAGAAATTTATTGAATTCTATTTAAACGAGTATTTGCCTCGTCTTTTATCAGATGGTGGTTTATATAATATCAATGAAAAAGAGCTAGAGGAATTAAAGGCAGGCGTATTAAAAAAGATAGAGCAGTATAAACTCTTAAAATAGATTGTGATAGCTAATTTAGTGGAATTTCGTTGTGAGGAGCGGCTTTTTTAATTGATTCTCCTCGTGGCAAGTTTTGACCTTCCATGGTCAGGGTAGTTGACAGGGAATATTAAAATCTTGAAAATATAGTTTATGGAACAAAAATTAGAAAATCTTAAACCATCATTAAATAAAATAAAAAAATCAAAAAAAGTTTTTGTAGTCGTTGCTTTTGCAATTATTGCGCTTGGATTTTTTATTTGGCTGATTCTTTTAAATTTAAAATTTAACAACCAAGTTAAATTTGAAGAAAAATACGCTAAAGCGCGAAAATCTTTATCTGGCTTTGAAAAAATAATGCGTGATGATGTTTATGGCGGTAAAACTCCGCAAGAAACGCTGGATTTGTTCATTGCCGCCTTAAAAAAGGACGACTTGGAATTGGCCAGCGAATATTTTTTATTGGAAACTAATTTGGAGGATAAAAATTATTTAACTAAAAATAAAGCTTTAGCAGCCTTATTGGATTTTAAAAAGCAGAACAAAATTCAATACATAATTGATTTACTTTCACGAGCAGTGCCAGCGTCCACTTCCTCTCTTTATGAAGGCGATTATAATTTTGTTGCTTATGACGGTAAAATGTTAGTTTCAGAAATTAATCTGGAATTTAATAAATATTCTCAAGTGTGGAAAATCCAGAGTTTTTGATATGAATTTCAAAAAAATTAAAATTATTTTTTTAATTTTAAGCTTTTTATTTATTCCATTTAATTTTATTTTTGCTTATAACACCGAAACTCACGCTTATTTAACTAAAGAAATAATTGATTTTTATAATAGTAATTTTAAAACCGCTTCAATATCGAAGAATTTTGAAGACGATTTAATTAACGGTTCAAGACACGAGGATATTTTTCCTCGCTGGATGAATCATTTTTATGATCCGGTTTACGATCGCGGCTTATCAAGTATTATTTTAGGCAATTGGGAAAAATCAAAAGATTGGGCCGAAAACGAGAACAGCCAAAACAATATAATTTATAAGGTTTCTTATTTGCCAGGTTATTTGCTTGGTATTTTCGGGAAAAAAGAAGAACAAGATTATTCAGTTTTTACTTGGCAAAAAGCCATTGATTATTGGCTTGAGGGTAGGAAAGGCGAGGCTTTGTTTGTGCTCGGCCATATTTTGCATTTGATTGAAGATTCTTCAGTGCCGGATCATACGCGCAATGACGCCCATCCTAACGACAGTCCTTATGAAAATTGGACCAAAAAATACATTCTAAAAAATCCCGACATTGGTTTAAAACAAAGGTTGCAAGGGAAAAATCCGATTTCATTTCCTAATTTGGCAGAGTACTTTAATAGTTTGGCAAAATACGCGAATAATAATTTTTACAGCAAAGATACGATTGGTATAACCGGCGGTTATAAATTGCCGGATGTAGATTATTTTAGCGTTGAGAGCGGAGTAAATTACGGCGTAAAAACCGATTTTGAATTCGGCGATTACCATTTAATCAAGACTCCCCAGAAAGCTTTGGGCGTAAGTTTTGATAACGAGGATTTTTTAAAAGACAATTTCGTTTTAAATGATTACTGGTCGCGGTTATCAACAAAAGCGGTTCAGCATGGCGCTGGTGTGGTAAATTTATTTTTTCAGGAAATTAGAAGGATTGAAGCGAGTAATATTGAAAGTAAAAATTCTTTTTTCGCGAACATTTACGAAGCATTAAAAAATCAAATCTCCGCGATTATTGAAATATTAAAAGATTCTAATAATGATGTTTCTGATAGCGTTTTGTCAATTGAAAAAATAATTGAAGAAATGAGAAAACAATCGGTAGCAAGCGAAGATGACGTTGAAGATCTAGAAGGGGTGGTTCAAGATTTTGGCGTGGCAGTAAACAAACCAATGATTTTGAACCGTGAAGTTCAAGAAAAACTTCAAAAAATATTAGCAAATTTAAATGATTTGGTGGATGAATTAAAATCATTTTCGTCTGTGAATAATTCCGGAAATCAAGATCATCCTGCGGCTCCGACGCTTGTTTTTGGCGGCGGCAGTCCGCCGGTTCAGGTTAGTGAAAATCAAGAAAACAGCGAGCAAAATCAAAATACCCCCAATGATTCTAATAGTTCTAGTAGTAGCAGTTCTGCACAATCTGAAATAGCAGAAACAGTGACATCAACTAGCAGCGCCGAAAATAGCAGCAGTATTTCAGCCGAAGCCTCAAGTACGCCGGTTGTTTATCCCAACTTGAACTTCAGCGCTATTTTTAATTCAAGCACCAAAGACATATTTTTCAGTTGGAATAGTTTGATTGATGCAAGCAGTTCAACTATTTTTATTGTCTATGAAATTTATGATATTTCGAGTTCTAGTGAAATGATTTTTGAAACTTCAAGTACAACTGAATTCAAAAAAGAAATAAATGAATTCGGTCGGGACTATAGTTTTTTGCTTAGCGTAGTTGATGGGGGTAATAATGAAGTAGCGTCGAGTTCGGCAACGGTTTCTGTGCCTGAAATTATTCTTGAACCCATTCTAACAACTTCAACCACAAGATTTTATATTGTTCAAACCGAACAAAATTCGTGGAGCAATATAATCGGCCGAGTCGCGATAAATTCTTTTGACCCGGATAGCGCAAGTTTCCAAAGTTTTATATTCCAAGAAGATTTTTCTTTTAATAAAGTTGTTCTTCGTTTTCAGTGCGGCGAGGGGTGCGGCGATACGGCTAATGTGCGTCTTGTAGTTTATAAAGACAGTGGAAATAATGCGCCGGATTTTAGCAATCTGCTTGGTGTCGCGTTTCATTATTTTGATTGGAATGATATTCATCCCGCGCCGGATCAAGATATTTCTTTTTTATTTGCCGCGCCAATCAGAGCAGAAAAAGAAAATCGTTATTGGTTTTTATTGGACGTGGCAAATTACTCTGACGCGCGGGCGTATTTCAGGGAAAGAGGAAGCGATTGGCGGAATGCCTTAATGAAAGGCGTTGATGTTTATGAATGGGGGGGGCGGGCGTTGGTTCCGGGCCGGGCATGGGTTCTGGTTCTGCTAGTTTTGGCGGATTTTATTCTGACGGTCCGGCTGACTGGTATATGAAAATCGGTTTGGAAGAATAACTTAAAAATTCGCTAAAATTTAGGCTATTGACAAACGAACATTAGTTATGTTTAACTGTATAAACTTTAAAAGCCCCGAAATTTCATCGGGGCTTTATAATTTGAAAAATTAACATTGATGAGCAGAACTCTCATATACAAAGATCAAGGAACCATCTTCGCGTTGGAAGGTTATCCATTCGTGTTCGTGTTCTTCTGCGTCTTCTTTTGCTTCTTTTTTAAGAATACTAGGCATGTAAGTTGTGCGTCGAGTAATAAAAGTGCAGTTCGGAATAATAATATTGCATTTTTTTTCATCAGTTGATAAACCAAGATTTATTAAATCACCACGTTCCAGGTTTATAAGTTTACCGCTCAGTTTTTTATTTTTTTCTGGTCGCGGTAAAGGCTTTTCCGAAACTATTAATGTTGAAGTCATGTTTTGTTTTTGAGTTGAACCAAGTTTGAGAAATTTTCCGGTTTCGTTGAATATTTCAAGATTAAACATTCGGCTGTAAAAATACATTCCGCGCATAGTTTTGATTTTCTTTATCTTTTTCATTTTTATTCCTTTCGTTTTATTTATTGAACATTCCGCTAATCGCGCTTAAAGATTGATTAGTATGATTTCGGTAAATTGCTTCGCCGATTAGTTCGCCAACTGAAGTAACCGTAATTAATTCTTTGGGCAGATTGTCATTTTCATGGTTAATAGAATCGGTAATAAATACGTGTTTTACTTTCGCTTCAATAATATTTTCAATCGCCCCTTTGGCTAAAACGCCGTGAGTAGCGAAAATATAACCAGTATTTTTTTCTGCGCCTTTTTCATAAAGCTTAAACATAACCCCTTTTAAGGTATTTGCCGTATCGATAATGTCTTCGAAAATGCCCGGTATTTTTCCGAGAATGTATCCAACAATATCTTTTATATATGCTTGATCATCTTTATCTCGACGTTTATCAGCAAAAGCTAAATTTTCAGATTCAAGTCTTTTAGCAAAAATGCTTGCTAATTTTAAAGCACCAGTATCTGGAGCAACGGGGATAAAGTTTGATAAATTTTCACCAAGCACTTCTTTTAGTTGTCGGATTATAATATCGGTTGGATAAATCAGATCAGTTGGAATATCAAAAGCAATTTGAATCTGTTGAAAATGAGGGTGAAGAATAATAACGTGTCGACGGGGAGCGCCAGTCATTGCTTGTTCAATTTCTTTCGCTACTTGTTTTGCGGTGATGTCAACGCGTGGTCTGTCTTTTCGATCTTGGCGCAAGCCGCCCATATAAGGCAGAACCGCTGTAACCGAGAAAGCCGAAGCGCCCGCTGCCGCGCCGAGTAAAAGTTTCAAGTATTTGAAATTTTCTTCTGGTTGATTTGTGGGTTGGACAACATATACGTCAGCGCCACGAACATTTTCATTGATTTGTGGTAAGAATTCGCCATCACGAAATTTGTGATTTTTCCAGGTAGTCACTCGAAATGGTCGACCAGATAATTCAGTAATTCTTTTCTCTATCCCGCTTATTAGCGTTTCTGCGCAAGCTGGACCAGTAATAATAGAAAGTTCCATTATTTTTCCTTGTACGAATATTTATTATTTAAAGATTCTGCATTTAGTATGAACTTTCAAAATTATGTTTGTTTGTCAAGTTTTTATTTTTTATTTATTGCACGCTTCACTCGATAAGCTATAATTAAATTAATTGTTATGAATCCCGTTAGAGACAACAATGCCATGATTTTCAAAACAAATCTTGTTATATATCAGAAAAAGTCGATAGCAGTTAAAACGGCTGATTTACGGTCGCCTTGGGCGACCTGTCTCTAACGGGATGAAAATAAAAGACATAATTTTACGTGAGGTTTTTGATTCTCGAGGTGAATCTGTGTTGGAAGTGGGCATCGAAGATTATTTGGGGCATAAATTTATTGCTCAAAATCCTTATGGTGCAAGCCGGGGCAGTAATGAAGCCTCAGTTTTTTCCTGTGAGCGGGCAAAAAAGATTTTAAATGGCGGCTTGGCGAGAGAAATTATTAAAAAAAATTTTGGATCAGTTAGAAATTTTGATCATATTCTTTTTAATTTTGACGGCACGGCTCGGAAAGAAAAAATTGGCGGGAATTTAGCGCTCGGTCTTTCGGTTGCATTTGCGCGTGGGCTGGCTTATGAACGGGGGCAATTATTATGGGAGCTTTTAAACGAGGAATTTTTTTTCAGTCGGCCCTTTCGCAGTTATCCTTTAATTTTTTCTAATTTAATTAATGGCGGTGCTCACGCTGATAATAATCTTGATTTTCAGGAATATATAGTGATTGTGAAAATCACCGGTTCGGTTAAAGATACTATAGAAAAACTTATTGATTTTTATAAAAAATTAGGCATTCTTCTTAAGAAAAGGTTTAGCAAAAAAGAATTGGTTATTGGCGATGAAGGCGGTTATTCTTTGATGTTTGAAAATAATTTTGAACCAATTGATATTTTAGGCAATCTTATTGAAAAAGAGCGGCTTATGAGTAAGTATGGTTTGGGATTGGATGCGGCGGCTTCGAATTTTTATAGCAACAGCCGTTACTCTTTTGAGGGCAAAAGGATTTCTAAAAAAGATCTGTACGAAAAATACCTTGAATATTTTAGAAAATCCAAGTTTTTGTTTTCAATTGAAGATCCTTTTAATGAACGCGACATTCAGGATTTTAAAAATTTGAGCATTGAACTTTCTGACAAACTTATAATTGGTGACGATTTGACGACCACCAACTCGGCAGCGATTTTGGCGCTTGCGAAGGAAAAAGCAATTAACGGTGTTATTATCAAACCTAATCAAATTGGCTCCGTGACGGAAAGCTGCGAAGCAATAAAAGTTGCTCATGAAAATGGCGTAAAATGTATTATTTCTCACCGATCAGGAGAAACCGAAGATAATTTTATTATTAATCTTGCTCGAGCAAGCGGCGCCGAAGGCGTAAAAATTGGCGCTCCAGTTCGCGAAAGACTTTCTAAATTCAACGAGCTAATAAGAACTTATAATTAAATTAAACATAAAATTTATGATTAAAAAAACCAGCATTCTAAAAACGAAATTATTCTTATTTATTGGTATAGCAGTTATAATTATCGCGGCTTTTCTGGTCTTTAAATCTAATAATGATTCAGGACTTGAATTGATTACAGTGAAGCGGGGAGTGATAAGTCAGGAAGTTTCTGTGATAGGTAAGGTGAAAGCAATAGAAAAAGTTGATCTTAGTTTTGAACGAAACGGAACTATAAGCGAGGTAAATTCAAAAATCGGAGATAAGATTAATGTCGGCCAGAGTATTTTAAAATTGGATACAAGCGAACTTTTGGCAAAATTAAAATCCGCTGAAGCCGCTTTAGAAGCGGAGCGAGCGAAATTAAACGAGTTGAAAGCCGGTACAAGATTGGAAGAAATAAAAGTGAAAGAATCAGAGCTTAAAAAAGCCGAACAGGATTTATCTAATTATTACAGCGACGTCATTGATGTTTTAAACGATGCTTACGCCAAAGCCGATGATTCGGTAAGAAAGCAAACCGACGAATTTTTCTCAAATGACGAAGAATCAAATCCTCAACTTTCTTTTAAGACTATCAATTCTCAATTTGAAATTGACGCTGAATCAGGCCGGCAGATTGCGAGCAAGGAATTAAATAATTGGAAAACCGAATTAAGCGATTTATCAATGATTAATTCTTCCCGAACGGATTTTGACCAAGGCCTTAAAAATGCGAAAAATTACCTTAATGCAATTCTTGATTTTTTGAATAAAACAACCAAGGCTTTAATTGATCAAATTAATTTAACTCAAGCTAGTTTTACGGCTTATTGGACAAGCTTGAACACGGCGCGCAACACTGTTGTGACAGCACTTACTAATATCAATAATCATGAGCAGTTAATTAGTGCGCAAATCATTACGGTTCAGAAAACAGATAATGAGCTTAAATTAAAACTAGCCGGCGCCTTACCTGAACAAATTGCCGCTCAAGAAGCAAAAGTAAAACAAGCCGAAGCTGAAAAATTATCTATTCAAACCCAGATAAGAAAATCTGTTTTAAAATCACCCATAAACGGTACGGTTACAAAATTGGATTTGAAAGTTGGCGAAGTTATTAGCTCCAACATAGTTTTGATATCGGTGGCGTCAGAGGACGGTTTGAAAATAGAAGCAAATGTTCCGGAAGTTGATATTGTAAAGGTAAAAATTGGCAACAATGCTAAGGTGACGCTTGATGCTTATGGCAATGATATGGTTTTTAAAACTGCGGTCGCGGACATAGAGCCGGCCGAAACTATTATTGAAGGCGTAGCAACATATAAAGTCATCCTTCAGTTTATTGAAAAGAATGAACAGATAAGGTCGGGGATGACGGCTAATATTGATATTTTAACCGAGAAGCGGGAAAATGTTTTAATTATTCCGCAAAAAGTTATTGTTTCTCAAAATGGAGATAAATTAGTGAAAGTTTTAGACGAAAATAACGAACAAAAAGAAGTAAAAATAAAAACCGGCATCCGCGGTTCTGACGGTAATGTGGAAATTATTGAGGGATTGATTGAGGGAGATAAGATTATTGTTTCAAGCGGATTAAGATAAAAAATGCAGATTTATAATAAAGAACAATCCTTTGAATCTCCTTTAATTTTTGTTCGGGATCTTGAAAAAAAATATGTGAATGATGACGTGGAAACGCCCGCTTTGCAAGGCGTTTCTTTTACTATAAAAAGCGGCGAATTTGTGGCGATTATAGGGCCTTCTGGTTCTGGAAAATCAACCATTCTTCATCTTTTGGGTTTTCTTGATGCGCCGACTGGCGGCGAATACAAATTTGAGGGAAAATCCGCAAGCGATTATTCCGAAGAAGAAATCGCTTATATTCGTAATAAAAAAATGGGTTTTGTTTTTCAATCTTTTAATCTTTTGGCACGGACCACGGTTTTTGAAAACGTTAAATTACCATTGTTTTATTCGGATGTGCCGGAATCGAAATGGAATGAGAGAGCTTATCAAGCTATTGAAGCAGTAGGTCTTTCGCATCGTATTCATCATGAATCTTCGCAGCTTTCCGGCGGCGAAAAACAAAGAGTGGCTATTGCGCGGGCATTGGTTAATGATCCGCAGATTATTTTTGCGGATGAACCAACGGGCAATCTTGATTCTAAATCAGGGCAGGTCGTAATGGATGTCATTGAGCATCTTTCAAGAAAACAAAAACGGACCGTGGTGCTTATTACTCATGAAACTTATACAGCGAATTATGCCGAAAGAATCATCACTATGCTTGACGGCAAAATTGTGAGTGATGGGAAAGTTGATGAGCGGCACAATACTTCCGATTCCTTTAAAAAGTAATTTTTTACGACAATGACTTTAAAACATACTTTTAAAACTGCTATTACTGGTCTTAAAACGCATCGATTGCGTTCCAGTCTTACCATTCTCGGTATTGTAATAGGCATTGCAGCGATTATTACCGTAATGGCTTTGGGTGAAGGAGCGCAAAATTTGATTTTAAGCCAGATTCAAAATATTGGCCCGAAACTTATTGCGGTCGTGCCTGGCCGTCAGCCCAAGGGGCCGACTGATATTTTTTCTTTATTTGCTGATTCACTCAAGCAGAGAGATTTAGAACTGATTAGCAGGAAGTCTAATGTTCCTCACGCTGATAAAATTATGCCGGTTGTTTTTGGCAATGAAAGTTTGGCTTTTACCAATGAAACTTATCGGGCGACAATTTTCGGCGTGACCGAACATTTTGCTAAAATTTACGACTTATATCCAGCGGAAGGAAGAATTTTTGGCGAAGATGAAATAAAAAGCTACGCCAATGTAGTGATTATCGGTTTTAAGGTTAAAGACGAGCTTTTTGGGAATGATGAAGCGCTTGATCAGAAAATAAAAATAAAAGGAAGGAATTTTAAAGTAATCGGCATTTTGCCCAAAAAAGGGCAGTTTTCTTTTTTAAATTTTGACGAGACGGCAATTATTCCTTACTTAACAGCTCAGCAATATATTTTTGGCATCAAATATTTTCACCGGATTGCGGTTGAAGCCGATACCGAAGCTAACGTGGCAGAGACCGTTGAGGACATAAAAACAACGCTTAGAAATTCTCATAATATTACTGATCCGGAAAAAGACGATTTTTTCATAGAAACGCAAGTTGAGGCAATGGAAACGGTAAGCAGCGTGACTGATATTTTGACCATGTTTTTGGCAGCAGTGGCGGCTATTTCTCTTTTGGTCGGCGGCGTCGGCATTATGAATATTATGCTTGTTTCAGTAACCGAAAGAACAAGAGAGATTGGTTTGCGCAAAGCTATTGGCGCGACCGAAAAAAATATTTTGCTTCAATTTTTGCTGGAAGCAATGATTTTAACTGTTACCGGCGGCGTTATTGGGATTATTTTGGGCACAAGTTTTTCTTTTCTCGTTTCTTTTATCTTAAGTAAGGTCTTGGCTTTAAATTGGGCTTTTGTTTTTCCTATAGAAGGGGCGTTCTTTGGCTTAGTGGTGGCGGCTGGGGTCGGATTGATTTTTGGCCTTTATCCGGCACGCCAAGCGTCAAGAAAAAATCCTATTGATGCCTTGCGATATGAATGATTTTTAGCTGGATATTCTGTAATTGTAAGTTAAAATAATAATCATGATTTCTTTTGAAGATTTCAAAAAAATAGATTTGAAAATTGGGAAAGTTATGTTTGCTGAAAAAATTTCCGGTTCTGACAAGCTTATCAAATTACAAATTGATTTGGGTGAAAAAGATGTTGGTGATAATTCTGGTTTAAGGCAAATTATAGCTGGTATTGGAAAATTTTATGAGCCAGAAAATCTCGTTGGTCGGGAAATTGTAGTGGTGGCAAATTTGGAACCGAGGATGCTTATGGGTTTTGAAAGTCGGGGTATGCTTTTAGCAGCAGAAGATGATGGTGTGGTACTTTTAAGGCCCGATAAAGAAATGTCGCCCGGAAGTTCAATCCACTAATTTAATTATGGATTTTTTATTTGGTTCGTTTTTAACATGGTTGCCGTGGATTTTTTGGTGGTTAGTTTTTGTTATTATTGGATTTTTATATTTTTTTAGAAATAACAAAGAATTTATTTTAAACAAGTTGCCGAATTTTTTAAATTTTAATTTTTTAGTAAAAAGTTCGATCATTTTTCGAATTTTTTACGCGGCCCTTCTTACTTTTGGTCAATACTATATTTGGGCCCATGATTCATTCGGCAGAATTTTACTTAATTCACCGATAAAAGAATCTTTGCCCATATCTTTTATTTATCAGTTGCCGAAAATTTTTAATCAGCCGATTGGCTATTTTTTTGTTTATTCTTGGGGGCGGTTTTGGCTTAACGTCATTGTTTCCATTGGCCTTGCTTTTCTTTTTTTATGGTTTTTGAAATTCTTGAAAAAAACCAAAGAAAGATTTTTTGAAGAAGGCGAAATTGAACTTGGGTTTTTGGGAATGTTGATTGTTGGTTGGCCGAATCAGTTGTTGTATATTGTTTTTGTCTTCGCGCTGGTTGTTGTTTTTTCAATTTTTCGTCAGCTTTTTCTTAAAAAACAATTAACGACTTTGGGCTGGCCGATTGTTTCTTCGGTTTTAATAATATTATTGTTTGGGAGTTGGCTTATTGAGTTTTTTTGTTTATCCTTATTTTTTGTTTGACGTTAATTAATTTGAATTGAACAGGTAAATAAATCTTTGTGCATATTTTTGATTGGAACAACTTTATTTAAATGCTAAACTTATTAAGTGAAGACCTCAAAACGAGAACAAAAAAAGAGGGCATTTTTTGATATTCGGAATGAAGAATCTAAAAATTGGTGGTTTGATTGGATAAATTCGAAAAGAACCCTTAATTTAAGAAAAAAATTTTATGAACGGAAACCTATTGTAGCGTTACTTTTTGTATTTTTGATTAGTAGCGGAATTTTTGTTTTGAGAAGCGCTTTAACCAAGGCGGAAGCTGCTGATTTTTATCCCAATACTTGTTTGGGTACTTGGCAAAATCCGCAAAATGCCCAAGGCGTTCCAGAAACATTCAGTTCTGCAACAATTTTTGATGAAAATAATTCCGCTGTTTTCGCATCGGGAAGCGAAAGGATTTTCTGTGGCAGTTTTGTCCCACCCGATTATGAAACAGAAGGTAGCATTACTAATGCGGGTCTGACATTGGTTTGGGATTTTGTGGGGGTTTCCAGCTCTCTCTCAATAACCGAGCCCATTATTGAAGAAACCAGCACTGCCACATCAAGCAGCCCTTCGGAATCAAATCCGAATCTTTTACCAGATGCCAGCTCAACACAGGAAAATTCATCGGGGACGAGTCTTTATTTTAATAAGAACAAACTTTCTCTATTGGATCTTTTTTTTAATAAAGTTTATGCCGAAGGGGAATTGATGGTTGATACGACTACTATCCAGGTTGTGTCGGTTGATGATAATAAAGATATTACTTCATCAACTGTTCAGGAAAGTTTAGATTTAAATAGTAATGTCGCTACGGGTTCTGTTTCAGAGATTGAAAATTCTTCTCAAGCAACAAGTTCCTTTGATGAAACATCAATATTTTTGGAAACAGTTAATTTGGGAGAAGCGTCCACGACAGAAGCATCCACTACTGTTATTATCGCTTCGCCAATTATTGCGCCGTTGGAACCGATTAGTTCATCAAGCGAGCCGATTTTAAATGGAACAGATGCTACAATCTCTTCAATAGTGGCCCCAGTTACTGTTTTAGAATTAATTGAGCCGGTAATTGACGAGAATTTTATTTTGATAAGTTATAGTTTTGATGGCCAGGAATGGATAGAACTTAAGAAGGCCAATCAGGATAATTGGCAGAATCTTACTGTTACTTTACCGGTTAAATCTTGGGACGAGTTAAAAAAAATCCAAATTAGCATTGAAAATATTCCGACTTCTCTTTCGCAGATACCCCAAATTTACCTTGACGGTATGTTTTTAGAAGCTCATTATGAATTGTCTCCGGAATTAGTTGTTGGCGGCGGCGTAGTTTTGGAATCTGATGATTCAAACGGAGTAGATTTATCAGAAGCAGATCAGTTAATAGAATCTAATTTATCTTCAAGTTCTGTGTCGCAGCTAGCTACCAAACCTCTTCCGCGGGTATCTATCAAATCAGATGGTTTTAATTTAGAAAGCGAACAAACTGATTTTATTTTAGACCCAAAAGCTCTTTATGGCTGTAGAATTGAACCCTTTTCGCAAATTATTAAAAAAAACAACCCCGCCCATTATTTAGTTAATTTAAAACAATCAAATAAAGAAACGCCGTTTAGAATCACTTTGGGCGATTTGCCGTTGGGTGTCGTTGCTTCTTTTTCGTCTTCTGGTTTTGAAGAATCGGGGGCAGTCAGTCTGGATTTTTCCCTTGGCGATAACGCTTCTCAAGGTTCTTATAATATAGTGGCGGTTTATGAAGAATTGGGTAAAGACGGTTTAGTTTCTTCAAATATGTGCCAGCTCAACCTTATTATTGATTAGCTTTTACAAGAAGTGCCAAAGAGATTTAGAGATTTAGATTTCCGTTATTTTTAAAGAGAAAAAATATAATCTTTAAAGAGAAAAATATATAATAACGCAAAATTGCTAACAAGGTTCAATCAATTGAACCGTTATGGTATTGTCGAAATATGGTAAGAATCACTAAACGGGGTATCACTCAAGAGTTAAATAAACAACTTGTTGATTTTTTATTGAGCGAAATAAAAAAGATTAAGACGAGTGATGGTTTGGATAAATTTATGAGCCGATTATTGACTTCCGAAGAACAGATAATGTTCAAGAAGCGTCTGGCAATTAATCTTTTCCTTGGTGAGAAAAAAAGAGTCAGAGATATCAGAAAAATTTTAGATGTTTCTAAGGCAACTATTGGTTTTGTCAGGCGAGGCTTGGTGAATCTTCCTAAAAAAGAGACAAGGACAGAGAAAATAATTGCCAAAAAAGATTCCAAAAAATCAGCACACAAATCTCGATATCCATATCCGACTTACAAAGGTAGGGGTCGGTGGCGGTTTCTCGACCGCTTTTAGAAGGTTCAATTGATTGAACCTTGGAGGCGTTGTCTGAATATTTAATATTAGATGTATATGAATAGATATAAAAGTAGATACAAAAACGGATATATGCGAATAGAACGTAAATAGATATTATTTGGATAAATGCGAGTGCTTTAATAGATATGAAAATGGATGAACAGGGGGGTGAACAGATATAAGTAGATGTTATTCAAGCGAGTATGTACAAGCAGGTACGTGTGAATATATGTTTTCTACAAAAATTGAAACGGGAAATTATAGAGTGTTATAATCTAGTAAAGCTCCGTGGTTTTTTTGATTTTTTTGACTGGCTGGGAATTCAGAAAGAAATGAAAGGTTCAATTGATTGAACCTCGGGGATATTTGATAAATATACGAGGTTTTTGAAATTTTTAAAAAAATTCCTTCAGAGTTTTTAAAACCATTTTAATATTAATGAAAAAAACACTAAAATTCATATTAATTTTTTCACTGGTTTTGGGATGGGTTTTTTCTGGCTGGCCAAAGATTTGGCAAAATCCGAGAATTCCGCCGGAAATTCAAATAGCACAAGCAGCAACACTTGAATATGTTGGAGGGGCATCTGGCACGGGAACCGGAGCAACATATAGCGTTTCTCTTACCGGCCTTACAGGTGGCATTGGAAGTTCTGCGGCGGCAGGTGACCTTGTCATCGTTGTTACCGGATGGGCGAGTGCAGCCGATGGTAATCCTGGCGTTACCACACCCACTGGCTATACCGAAGTGTATGACCTTTACAAAAGTGACACTAGAGATGTTAATATGAGTGTCAACTGGAAGATTATGGGAGGAACTCCGGATACTTCTGTTACGGTAAGCGGCCACAACAACGCGGCAAACGGAGGCGCGACTGTAGTTCATGTCTGGCGCGGAGTTGACTCGACAACGCCGATGGACGTTACTCCTCCTACTGGTGTCACCGCTGCCAACGCCTCGTCGCCAGATAGTCCGAGCATCACGCCAGTTACGAGCGGCGCGTATGTTTTATCCGTTGGTATGGGAACAGGGGATACCACACCACTGACTAAAACTGCGCCGACTGGCTATGGCAATGCGCTATCTGTTGCGGGCAACGGCTCCACCATGTCGATTATCGCGAATATCGCGTCTAAGGTATGGAGCGGCAGCGGAGCGGAAGACCCTGCGGCATGGACCGGCGGCGAAACAAGCACTTCAGACTCGTGGGCCGCCGGCACTTTAGCAATACGGCCAGCGCCGTCTTTTACCCAATCTGCTTACAGATTTTTTAATAATATAGATTCAACTGATGTTGGTTCAGTTTTGGCGAATCAAGATACGTCGGCAACGCTAAGTTCGAGTGGTGCTGAATTTCGTTTGCGTATGCTTTTACATATCGGCACAAGTCGGCTTGATGCTTCCGGCCAGCAATTCAAACTCCAGTTCGCCCAGATGTCCGGCACCTGTGATACGGTTTTTTCCGGCGAGTCATATGCTGATGTTACTGCGGCAACAGTTATTGCTTATAACAATAATACTACGCCGGCTGATGGCGATAATTTAACTGCCAATGCCAATGATCCGATTCACGGCGCAGATACTATTGTTAATCAGGATTATGAAGAATTAAATAATTTCACCAATTCTGTTGCGGCAATTCCTTCTGGTCAAGACGGTAAGTGGGATTTTTCTTTAAAGGACAATGGTGCTTCAGCAGAAACTGCTTATTGTTTTCGTGCAGTTTTATCGGACGGTACCTTATTTACTGCAGGTGGCGGTAGTTATAGCGTGGTTCCGGAAATTACTACGGCTTCGGCTAATTCAGCGCCAACAGTTTCTAATGTTGTTTTAAATAATTTGAACCCCATTACTCTTACGCCGAACACCACAACTGCTGTTTTAGTTGTGGCGTCAACAACCGATTCTAACAACAATATTAGTTATGCTACTGGAACGATTTATCGGACTGGCATTGGAGCAACCTGCGCGGCTGATAATTTAAATTGTTATCAGTTAGCAAGTTCAAGCTGCAGTTTTTCGGGCAGTACGAGTACTGTTACTTGTTCGGCTAATATCTGGTATTTTGCGCAAGCAACTGATTCTTCCTCTTCTTTTTCCGGCGACACCTGGTCAGGCAAGATTGCGGTTACTGACAGCGGCGGGCTTTCCGGCAGTTCTTCCACGGCGTCGCAGGTTGAGTTAAATACACTTCTTGCTATTGATGTTACGTCGGGAACAATTGATTACGGGACTTTAGTGCCGAATACAAATACGGGTTCGACAAATCAAACTTCAACCGTAAAAAATGTTGGCAATTCTTCAACTACGCTTCAGCTTTCTGCTTCGCAGACATTAACTTCCGGTTCAAATTCAATTACCACAAGTTCTCAGCATTACGCAACTTCATCGTTTACTTTTGGCGGCAGTGAAGCGCAATTGAGCGATACGCCGACGACTGTAACAGGATTTTCATTAACATCGCCCACAAGCACGAACGCGGTCTCAAGCATTGTTTATTGGGGCTTGAATGTCCCGGCTAGTAAGCCAACTGGCACTTATAGCGGGATTAATGTTTTTACAGCGGTTTTTGTTCAGTAAAGTTGTCCACAGGACGTTTTTTCGCTTATTATGTAGTATAATTAATAAAAGATATGATAAAGACAATTTTGAGAATTTTTGGTGTTTTATTAATGACAGTTGCTGTTGGTGGTAGTTTGCTTTTAGTTTTACAAACCGTGATGGCGGTTAATATTTCAAGTTCAGTTATTGTTGGCAATGCTGCGCCAACAGTTTCAGCTGTTTCAATAAATGGCGGTAATCCTATTACTTTAACTGCTAATGCGACAACTTCAGTGGTGGTTAATTTTACTGTAACTGATAATAATGGCTGTTCCGATGTTTTTATGGGCGGTAATACCACAACCACTTCTTACCGGTCTGGTGTTGGCGGAAGTTGTACGGCTAGTAATTTAAATTGTTATACCGTGACTTCCGTAACTAATAATTGTGCGGGCGGCAATAATGCTAATGCGACAGCGACTTTTGAAATTTATTATTTTGCTAATGCTACCGACGCCAGTTCTTCGTATTCGGCTCAAAATTGGCTGGCTCAAGTTTATGCCCGCGATGCTTCATCAGCAACCGGTACCGCTACTTCCACGGGCGTAGAATTAAATACTTTAACAGCCATTAATGTCACGACTTCTTCAATTAATTACGGCACTTTAGCGGCAGGCAGCAATACTGGCGCAACTAATCAAGTAGCAACAAGTACTAATGCCGGCAATTCCTCAACCACACTTCAGCTTTCTTCTTCGCAAACTTTAACTTCCGGTTCTAATACGATTGCCACAAGTTCTCAGCATTACGCGACTTCAACATTTAGTTTCGGCGGTAGTGAAGCGCAATTGAGCGGCACGCCGACGACTGTAACAGGATTTTCATTAACATCGCCCACAAGCACGAACGCGGTAAGCCAGGCAGTATTTTGGGGTCTTGAAATCCCGGGCGGAACAGCAACCGGAACTTATAGCGGCGTTAATGTGTTTTCATCACTTTTCCAGCCGTAGTCTTAGGTTAAAAAGTTAATTAGTTAATAAAGTTAATTCAGTAAAAGCGTCTTTTATAAGGCGCTTTTAAATTAAAGGAATTATGTTATAATAGAAAAATTAATGACTTTAAAAATAATTAAAAAATTAGTTTATTTATTGCTGTTATTTTTAATCGGTTTTTCAATTGTTATTCCGCAAGCGCGCGGCGCTTTTGGTATATCGCCGCCGTTTTTAAACGCCGATCATTTGGTTAAAGGAACAAAATATATTCAAAAAATTTATCTTGTTCAAGATCAGCCAAACGAAGATTTGCGGATTAAAGCTGTTCTTGATATTTCCGAAAAAATACGTCCTTGGATTGGTATAGACAAGGGTTTTGAATTTATTATTCCGAAAGGTACGCGTCAATTCCCGGTTGAAGTGACAATTAATGTGCCTTCAAACGCGGATTTAGGGATTTATCATGGTAATTTAAGTTTTACGGGCGCGCCTTCAAAAACCGGGCAGGTAACTATTGCTTTGGGCGTTCAAGTTGCTTTGAATTTGACGGTGGGCGAGGGTATTTTTCGGAAATTTTCCGTACCTTTTATCAGGATGTTGGATATTGAAGAAGGTTGGAACCCGCGAGTGTTTTTGCGGGTAAATAATGAAGGAAATATTACTGAAAGTTTTACTTCCGCGACTTATGAGTTAATGGATCAGTTCGGCGAAACGCGTTTGGCTTATCTTCAAAAGGCTAGCGATTTGCCCGAAGTTCCGGCTTTTGCGCAAAAGGAATATACTGTTGAATTCCCGATAAATTTTAAAATGGGTATTGGTCAGTATTGGGGAAATACGGTCTTTTATCAGGATAATAAAATTATTGCCAGTCAAAAAACTGTTTTTAATGTTTTGGAATCTGGTTCGATTTCCGGACCAACGGCTCAAATTTCTAATTTTGTGAAGCAAAATCAAAATTACTTGATTGTGATTTCGGCTGTTATTATTTTTATAATTGGGATTGGTTTTTGGAAGAAGAATCGTAAATTAAGAAAATCAGGATTGAGTTAGCGGGTGATATCTTAAATATTTTTCCTTAAGTTAAAATCTATCAATGAAATGCTATAAAAAAATAGCAAATTTTACTTCAACTTTTGTTATAATTTCTTTTTTTGTTTTTTCTTTTCCGATTTATTCCGGAGCTGTTGATTTAAATACGTCAGTTTCTGTAACTATTACGCCGCAAGCGCCGTCTAATTTGACAGCAACCGCCGCTTCGCCAAGCCAAATTAATTTATCTTGGACTGATAA
>JASEHZ010000008.1 GCA_030018585.1 Patescibacteria group bacterium
GTGAATACGTTCTCGAGTCCTGTACTCACCGCCCGTCAAACCAAGGGAGCCGGGAATGGGTGAAGCTTCGCCTCGGCGGGGTCAGCCCAAATTCGGTGACACGGGTTAAGTCGTAACAAGGCACGGGTAGCGGAAGCTGCTCGTGGATCAATTAAATTTTATTCAGTCGAGTACTTAAATTACATAGACTTTGCGTGTTTAGTACTCGCGTGTAGTCTTTGTAATTTAGTATTGTTTCTATAAGGTATTAGCCGAAAAGCCTTTAAGTTTCGGTTCTTCGACCTCGGTCGGAGTTTGGGACAACTAAAAAAATTCTTAATGTTAAAAATTAAACCTCGTAAAGAAACGAGGCTTTGTTATTTTATTTTTTGTGCTATAATAAAAATATGGCAGAACATAAGATAATTCTTTTAGTTGAAGACGAACCGCTTCTTGCAAATCTTTTAAAACAGCGTCTGGAAAAAGAAGGTTTAAAGGTTTTATTAGGACGCGATGGGGAGGAAGCGCTTAGAATTTTAAGAGATACCAAACCAGATTTAATTTTACTTGATATTATTTTGCCGAAAATTTCGGGTTTCGAACTTATGGAAACATTAAGAAATGATCCTCAATTTGAAAAAGCTCCGATTATTATTTTGTCTAATCTTGGCCAAGACGTTGATGTTGCAAAAGGTCAATCTTTAGGGGCGATTCAGTATTTTGTTAAAGCCAAAGTTTCTATTGAAGAATTAGTTGAAGAAGTAAAAACATTCCTTCAGACAAATAAATCTTGATTTATCCACAACTCGGTCGAAAAAAATGTAGTTTTATGTTATACTGAATTGAAAGTAATATAAAGGTCGAGTTTTTATTTTAATCAAAAAATGACACGCGGTTTTACTTTAGTTGAGCTTTTAATTGTTATTGCTATTTTGGTAGTTTTAGCAGTGGCCGTGGTTTTGGTTTTAAATCCTGCGGAATTAATTAAACAAAGCCGGGACGCAACAAGAATTTCAGATCTCTCGACTTTAAACAGCGCTATTGCTTATTATCTTTCTGTGGTTACGACACCGACTTGGGCAACAACAGTTACTTCCACTTGTACGGTTGGCAGTGCTTTCCCATATAGCACTTCTCAAGCATCGGCTTGTACAACAGTCGCTTCGCAAATTATTGATGGAAATGGCTGGGCTGCTGGCATTGATTTAACTTTAATCACGAGCGGTTCCCCGCTTGCTCGTTTGCCTCTAGATCCTGTTAATGTGACTACTACTACTGCTTGTCCAAGTGCAGCGCCTATGAATATTGGATGTTTTTATGCTTTTAGAGCAAGTTCAAGCGTTGGTATTTATGAAATTAATGCCAATATGGAAAGCAATAAATACAGGTATGGTGGCGCAGCAGACGTTGAATCAAAAGATGGCGGCAATAATGATGAATGGTATGAAGTTGGTAGTAATTTAAGTTTGTAGTAGATAAATTTAAAGAATTATTCGATTTCTTTATGCAGAAAGGTTTCACATTAGTTGAACTTTTAATTGTAATCGCCATTCTTGTGGTTTTGTCAGTGGCCGTGGTTTTGGTTTTAAATCCTGCGGAATTAATTAAACAAGCTCGGGATTCAACAAGAATTTCTGATTTTTCAACATTGAATAGCGCTATTGCGCTTTATCTTTCCGATTTAACTTCTCCGAATTGGGCAACTACAACAATTCGGACTTGTACTGGGGGTACAATTTTTCCTGAAACTACAACTGCAACAAGTTCTTGTTCTTCAGTAGCCGTTGTGGCGGTTAACGGTACGGGTTGGGTGAGTAATGTTGAATTTAATAAAATTTCCGTTGGTTCGCCAATTTCACGTTTGCCTCTAGATTCTTTAAACGTAATAACCGGCGCTAGTTGTCCAAGTGTAACAAGTACAGTTGCCACTCAAATTGGATGTTTTTATGGGTTTAAAGCGAGTTCGACCCCAGGTGTTTATAAACTAGTTGCCAATATGGAAAGCAATAAATATCGAAATGGCGGTCCGTCCGACGTTGAATCAAAAGATGGCGGCAATAATGATGAATGGTATGAAGTTGGTAGTAATTTAAGTTTCTAGTCTACTTATCAATCGTCTTATTAGATAGATCCGCATCAATCACCCTGCCACTCCATAGAGTGGCAGGGTTCTGTTATAATTAGATTAAGAATATATTTATTTAAATGATTAGTCTTCCTTCGAGTAAATTAAAGGAGATTCTTATTACGGCTGGCATTATTAATGCAGAAACCTTCGATTTAATTGAAAAAGAGGCGGTTCATAAAAGACAAAGCGCGATAGATATTCTTCTTTCCCGAGGTCTTATTAACAAAGATTATTTTTTAATATTAATAGCGCAGGCATTAGGCGTTGAGCGTGTCAATCTAGGTGTTGTAAAAATTGATGAGGAAAATCTTCGGCTTTTACCGGAAGATATTGCTCGTCGGCGAAAAGTGATTGTTTTTGGACGTGAAACTGACGGCAGATTTAAAGTGGCAATGGAAGATCCGACTGATCTTGAGACTGCTGATTTTTTACGTTTAAAGCTTGGCGCGTCAGTAAAAGCTTATTTAGCGACCGAGGACGATTTGAATAGGGGTTTTACGCTTTACGAAAAAAAGCTTACTCAAGATTTTAAAACTGTTATTGAAGAAAGCATTCAGCAATCACTTCGATCTAAAGCCCGAGGCGATTTAGAGGAAGCGGCTGAAGATTTGCCGATTGTCGCGATCGTTGATAATCTGATGTCTTATGCAATTTCTTCGCGCGCTTCGGATGTTCATTTTGAAATTTTGGACGATGCAATTTTAGTGCGTTATCGGATTGACGGTATTCTCCACGAAGTTATTAGAATGCCTAAAGAAATTCATATGGCCGTTGTGGCAAGATTAAAACTTCTTTCGAATTTGCGTCTTGATGAACATACTCACCCTCAAGACGGCCGTTTTCGTTATCGGATGGGCGATAATATTATTGATGTTCGTGTTTCAATTATTCCCACTTTTTATGGCGAGAAAGTTGAAATACGTCTTTTGACAGGCGCACAAAAACCTCTTTCACTTCGCGATTTAGGTATTCTTGAAGAAAATACTCGGTTTATCGAAGAGGCAATTAATAAAAGTTACGGCATGGTCCTAGTAAGCGGTCCTACTGGTTCTGGTAAAACAACTACGCTTTATTCTATGATGAATCTTTTAAATAGGCCGGAGGTAAATATTGTTTCTGTAGAAGATCCTATTGAATATGATATGCGCTATGTTAATCAAATGCAGGTTAATCAACAAGCTGGTATTACTTTTGCTTCGGGACTTCGTTCGATTTTGCGGCAAGATCCAAATATTATTATGGTTGGCGAGATTAGAGATGGTGAAACCGCTAATATTGCTGTTCAGGCCGCCCTTACGGGTCATCTTGTTCTTTCATCGCTTCATACTAACGACGCGCCTACCGCCATTCCCCGTTTAGTTGATATGGGCGTACCGTCATTTTTAGTCGGTGCGGTTTTGAATAATGTTTTAGCTCAACGTTTAGTGCGTCGAATTCATATTGATTGTATAGAATCTTACGTGCCTGAAGCGGGGATTTTAAATACCATTAAAGAACAATTAAGGTTATTAGGCATTGATCCGCAAACAATAAAATTGCCGAAGACGTTTTATCGCGGCCGCGGCTGCAATGCTTGCGGACACACTGGTTATCTTGGTCGGCTCGGTATTTTTGAGATTTTAAATATTACCGAAGAAGTAAGAAAAATAATTATTAGTTCGGATTTTAGTTTAAGCAATCTTCGGAAGTTTACCCGGTCTCAAGGAATGATTACGATGTTTGAGGACGGTTTAAAAAAAGTCGAACGCGGCATTACCACCATAGAAGAAGTTTTACGGGTTATTAGAGAATAGTTTATTGAAATATTATGCAATTTCGTTATATCGCATCACAACCAAATGGCAAATTAATTCAAGGCGAGATTGAAGCCAAAGACGAAGACGAAGTTTTGTCATTTTTAGGCGGGAGAAATCTTACGCCAGTAAGTATTGATAAATTAAGCACGTTAAAGACTCGCGGTTTGGCGAGTATTTTGCGTCGGAGCGTGAATATCAGCGACCAAATATTTCTTTCAAAATATTTAGCCCTCATGCTTAAAATAGGTACTGGCCTTGTAGAAGCGATTAATATTCTTATTACGGATTTTGGCAAGCCAGCCGTTAAAGCAATTCTTTTGGAAATAAGAAGCGCTTTGGAGAAAGGAGATCCCTTTTATTCGACCTTTGCTCGTTACCCAAAAATTTTCAGTTCGGTTTATACGAATTTAATAAAAGCCGGTGAAACATCGGGGAATCTTGAAAAAACTTTTGAGGAACTTACTGAAATGCTTACCAAACAAAAAGATTTGAGGGATAAAATCAAAAGCGCACTTATTTATCCATCTCTCCTTTTAGTTGGTTCAATATTAGTGTTGACTCTTATCATTATGTTTGCTCTACCTAAGATTGCTGGTGTTTTTACCGAAGGTGGATTTAAGCCTCCGGGTTTTTCGATGGTTGTTTTTAGCGTCGGTTTTTTTCTTAATCGGGTCGGATTTTATATTTTAGGTGTTTTTGTCGTTATTTTAATTCTCTTTTTTAGACTTTTAAAATCCTCGGTAATTTTTAAAAGATTTGTTATCAGTATTATCGGTGAAATTCCAGTTATCCGTGATGTAATGAAAAAAATTGCGCTTCAAAGATTTACAAGCGTATTTTCCTCTTTAATTAAAGCAGGCTTGCCAATAACTGATGCTTTGGAAATTACTGCTGAAGCGGTTGGCAACATAACCCTGAAAGAGAGTCTTATAAGAATTTCGAAAGAAGGTTTAGCTAAAGGGTTAACGATTGGAGAAGCGTTTAGGCGAGAACCTTTTTTCCCGATGACCGTAACGAACCTTGTGGCGATTTCTGAAAAAGCTGGCCATCTTGCTGATGTTTTAAGTACCTTAAGCGATTTTTATACCAAAGAAATTGACAGTTCGGTAAAAACAATGGTCGCTTTTCTAGAACCAGTTCTGCTTCTTTTTATTGGCGGAATCATTGGTTTTGTTGCGCTTTCAGTTATTATCCCGATTTATCAATTGACCTCAGTTGTGGGCGGTTAAAAGTTTTAATGCAGAAATTTTTTCAAAAATTTGTAATAGATAAAAATGGTTTTATCCCGTACTATAAAAACCCTATTTTTCAGAACAGAGATGAAGTGAGGTTTGTTAAGATGCGAAATCGAAAGCCATGCTCCGTGGATTATAGCGCGGGGTTTACTCTTATTGAGCTTTTGGTTGTTATTGCTTTAACTATTGTTTTTGCAACAATTACAGTTCTTAATTTAAATAGTTATGCGAGAAGCCGGCATCTAGAAGGCGCATTCAATGAATTAGTAGCCGTTATTCGTGATACTCAAAGCAGGGCGATTACTCAGGAAAACGGACAATCGTGGAGTATTCGATTTATTAATCCTCTAGGCGGTCAAGGGAGTTACGAAGTATTTAGCGGACAATCTTATAGTTCAACAAGCATTGTCAAGACTTATTTTTTAAAAAATGGTATTGAATTTTCCGATCCTTTGCCCGGTTCAACAAAAGATTTAAATTTTATTTCTTTGAGTGGGAAAATAAATTCTCAAACAAATATCTCTCTCCGTACTTCAAATAGTTCCTCTTCGATAAAAACTATTATTATTGAAACGTCAGGATTAATTAAGGTTTTGAATTAAATTTCATTTAACTTTTTAAAATCCATGTTTTTAAAGGGATTAAAATTTAAAAATTATTTTTTTCAAAAACAAGGCCAATCGTTAATTGAAATTATAATCGGGTTGGCGGTAGGCGCCCTCATTATTGGCGGCGCGACTTTTGCGATTTTTGCAATGCTTAATACGGGCGTTACTCTTCAAAAAGCTCAAAGTGCTTCGGTTTTAAGCCAAGAACTTTTAGATGAGGTTCGTTTGATAGCCGGCGCTAATTGGAATGATGTTTACAACTTGCCGACAAAAGGATCAAGTACGCCGTATTATGTAGTTGCTTCAGGAACAAATCTTTTGATTGTTAATGGCAAAGAAAGTGTTTTTGACAACGATGTTAAAAATGGCCTTGCCGGTTATTGGAAACTTGATGAGGCAACCAGTTTAATAGCTTATGATTCTTCTGGTACTGGCAATAACGGGATGCTTGCAAAAGACATAAATGCGACCAGTACGCCTGAACGTTATCAGGGAACGACGAATTGCAAAGCAGGCGGCTGTCTCAAATTTAACGGTTTATTGGGTTATTATGCATCGGGCACTCTGCGTCAGGGGAATTGGGTTGAAGTTCCTTATTCTGATAGTTTGAATATTCAGGGACCAGCCATAACTATTTCTCTCTGGATTTATCCGTTGGCTTATCCTTTGGATTTTTCACATCTTATTCGTCTTAATGGTTATGATTATGGTTATAGACTTGGTTTGATTTCAAATCAAAAACTTGGTTTTCAATTAACTGGGGAAAAAGGTTATACGCTTACAACAAGCAGTACAATACCCCTTAATAAATGGAGTTTTGTCACGGCTGTTTTAGATCCTTTAACATCAACAACGAGTACTATGAAAATTTATATTAATGGCGAACAGGATCCTAAAATAAAGGATAGGCCGGGCAATATTGATCCGGTTCCAAGCGATCAGGTTTTTTATATTGGAGTGGCGCCAGAATATTATGTTTTTGATGGCTATATTGACGAAGCTCGTGTTTATAATCGGGCTCTTTCTGCTGCAGAGGTAAAGAAGCTTTACAGCGGCAATATATTTTCAAGATATTTTTATGTAGATGATATTTGCCGCGCGAATGACGCTTTAACTTCGATTGTTGGTTTACCGCCCTGTAACGGCACTATTCTTGATCCTTCGACTCAAAAAATTTTAGTTTCAACCGAATGGTTCGGCCAAGGTAAAATAGGTGATGTAAGACTTGTTGATTACCTTACCCGTTGGGAAAATTATGTATTTAGGCAGACTGATTGGTCGGCCGGCATTGGTACATCTACGCCGCTTAAAGAACCAGACAGAAATTTTAGCACTTCTTCTAATATTGATTTTTCTAATCCCGGATTAATCAAATTAGAAGGTTTTTAAGTTACAGACTTTGATTTATAATAGTTAGTATTATGGCAAAAATCGTTAATTTTCATGAAAAAATAGAACAGGATTTGGCCAAGCTTTCTTTGGAAATAAAGGAACAAAGGAATAATCCGGATATTCAAAAGTTGCCAGAAAGGGAAATTGTAAAAAATTCTCTTAAATCTTTTTCCGCAAGTTTGAAACAGGAACCGATTTCTGCGCCAATATCGCAATCATCTACAAGAGATGAACACGTTAAATTACCAACCTATTTAGAAAAGGACAAATTAGATCCTGAAATAGAATATGAGATTGAAAAATTGGTTGATATGGTTTTTCATGAAGGTTTGGAAAAAGCAGTTAGAGAAGCTAAGAATCATTCGCCTTTTGTTGAAGATTGTTTTCATGACGCGTTGGTTGATAAATTATTGCCGGAACTTAAAAAAATCGGTGCTTTCAAATAATTTTCAAATTTCCTTTTTATGCCTCTTTTTTTATTCTACATCCTTCCCTTTTTGATAATCATCGCTGGCGTCCTTGGAATTTTTTTGCTGCAGTGGAAGGTAAGACGTAAGAAATTTTTGGAAAATCTCGATTTAAAACTTTTCTTACTACGTTTACCAATAAAAAGCGTCGAGGGCAAAGATCTGAAACAAGAAATCAATGCTACAGAACAGCTTTTTAGTTCCCTTTCCGCTTTTAAGCGGCCGTTTGTTTTTGAGGTGGCTGTTCATTATATTGGCGAGGAAATTCATTTTTATGTTGCTGTGCCAGCCGAACTTAGCGATCCTTTTGTCCGTCAAGTCCAGTCTCTTTGGGCTGATGCCGAAGTAAGATTTGTTGAAGATTATAATATTTTTAATTATGTGGGAGTGACTAGCGGAATATTTATTCGGCAAAAAGAAAGATTTATTCTTCCAATTCGCACTTATCAAGAAGTTGGTTCTGATACTTTTTTGCCAATTTTAGGTGGTTTTTCGCAACTAAATGAAATAGGGGAGGGGGCGGTGATACAGATTTTTGTGAAACCAGCGGCCGATTCTTTGCGAAGACAAATTTTTGGCGCGCTTCAAGTTTTAAAAAAGGGTTGGAAATTAAAAGATGTGTTGAGCAACAAATTTTCGGTTTCGGTTTCTGATTTTCGTGACGTTGTTTCGGTGTCTGGCAAGAAACAACAAGAAGAGCAAAAAGTTATAGATGAGCCGGCGATTAAAGCAATTGAAGCAAAAGCTGCCAAACCTCTTTTTGAAGTTAATGTTCGTATTTTGGCTTCAGCGCCGAGTCAAATACACGCCGACACTATACTAAAAAGCATTTCTGCCGGTTTTTCCCAGTTTGGCGCGCCAACAAGAAACGAATTAGTGGCAGTAAAGCCGAAAAATATCAAGGATTTTATTTATCGATTTTCTTTTCGCGAATTTAACAATGACGAAGTAATAATTGTGACATCAGAAGAACTTGCGAGTTTTTTTCATTTTCCGACAGCTTTCACTAATATCCCGAGAGTTAATTACCTGAAAGCAAAAGAAGCCGCGCCGCCAATAAATTTACCTGAAGTGGGGGTTCTCTTGGGGCAAAGTGTTTTCCGTGGCCAAATCAAAAATATTGTTATGGCCGACGATGACAGGAGACGGCATCTTTATGTTATTGGTCAGACCGGTACGGGCAAAACAGCTTTTATGAAAAATGTTGCTGCGAAAGATATTTGTAGCGGAAAAGGAATTGCGGTTATTGATCCACACGGCGAATTTGTTGGCGATATTTTAGGCTTGATACCGAAAAACAGAATAAACGATGTAATTGTTTTTGATCCAAGCGATCTTGAACGTCCTTTAGGCCTCAATATGCTTGAGTATGATTTTGAAAAACCGGAGCAAAAAACTTTTATCATCAATGAAATGATCGGAATTTTTGATAAGTTGTATGATTTGAAAACAACCGGCGGTCCAATGTTTGAACAATATATGCGTAACGCTCTTCTTCTTTTAATGGAAGACGCACCTTATGAGCCGGCAACGCTTATAGAAATACCAAGAGTGTTTACTGATTCAGCTTTTCGCGAAAGGAAATTAAAAAGAATTCATAACCCTTTGGTTTTGGATTTTTGGACCAAGGAAGCAACAAGAGTGACTGGTGAGGCATCACTCGTTAATATGACTACTTATGTCGGTTCTAAATTTAACGTCTTTTTAAATAACGATTATGTAAGACCAATTATTGGTCAGGCAAAATCAGCTTTTAATTTCAGGGAAATAATGGACGAAAGAAAAATTTTATTAGTCAATTTATCCAAGGGCAAGATCGGCGATATTAACGCGAATCTTTTGGGCATGGTGGTCACGGGCCGGCTTTTAATGGCTGCTTTAAGTCGAACCGATGTGCCGGAGTTTAAACGGCAAGATTTTTATCTTTATATTGACGAGTTTCAGAATTTTACTACTGATTCCATTTCAACGATTCTTTCAGAAGCTCGTAAATACCGTTTGAATTTAGTTATTGCCCATCAGTTTATCGCTCAGCTGACGGAAAAAATTCGCGATGCGGTTTTTGGCAATGTCGGTTCGATAGTTTCTTTCAGAGTCGGCGCCGAGGACGCGGAGAAGCTTATTAAGCAATTTGAGCCGGTTTTTAATGTCCATGATCTTGTGAATATTGATAATTTCAATGCTTATGTAAAATTTTTGATTCGTGGTGAAACCGTAAAACCGTTTAATATTCGAACGGTAAAACCGGAAATGCCGGATATAAAAATTGCGGCCGACATTAAAAATATGTCACGTTTAAAATACGGTCGTAACCGTGAGGAGGTTGAGTCGGAAATTTATAAAAGATTAAGAGAATGATCATTCTTCGTCACAAAGACTATTATTTAGCCGCTATCGTTGGTTTTTTAATTGGTTGGTTTGTTTTAATGCCAATTAAAAATTTCGGATTTTCTTTAACGCCGCTTTTAATAATTACTTCAGTTGTTTTTTTTACTTTTTTTGGCCCATTCTGTATGTTTATTTTAAAACAGTTCAGTATTTTTTGGCCTGTTTTTGACCAATTTGGAAAATTCGCGGCGGTTGGTTCTCTTAATTCTTTTGTTGACCTTGCGGTTCTTAATTTTTTAATTTTTATCACTGATATTTCCGTCGGGTTTTATTTTTCTTTGTTTAAAACCTTTTCTTTTGTGCTGGCGAAAACGAGCAGTTATTTTTGGAACAAATTTTGGACTTTTGAAAGTAAAGAATCTGTTTCTTGGCGGGAATATTTAAAATTTTCTGTTTTCACAGTTATCGGTCTGATTATCAATGTCGGCATTGCCACTTTAATCGTTAATTATTTAAAACCGCCTGTTCATATTGATGATAAAATTTGGGCTAATATTGGGGCAGTGGGGGCAATAATTATATCTATGTTTTGGAATTTTTTGAGTTATAAAAATATAGTTTTTAAAAATGCCTAAACCATTTTTATCAGTTATCATTCCGGCCTATAATGAAGCTCAAAGATTGCCTTTAACTTTGATCAATGTGGATTATCATTTAAGCCGAGTTGAATATTCGTCGGAAATTATAGTTGTAAATGACGGTTCGGTTGACGGAACACGTGAAATTGTAGAGCGTTTTAGCGGTCTTATTAAAAATTTACGTTTTATTGATAATAACGAAAATCATGGCAAGGGTTATGCGGTAAAAATCGGTATGCTTGCGGCGCATGGCAATTTCAGGATTTTTATGGATGCTGATAATTCAACTTCAGTTGATCATTTTAACAAGGCCTTCCCTTATTTGCGGGAAGGTTTTGACATTATTATTGGTTCTCGGACGCACAAAGAATCAAAATTAAAACCGTCACAACCGTTATTTAAACGTTTGCTGGGAAAAGCGGGCAATCTTTTTGTTAGATTAAACGGACTTGCTGGTTTTCATGATACTCAATGCGGTTTTAAATGTTTTTCCGAGGAGGCGGCAGAAAAAATTTTTAAGCTCGTTAAAATTAATGGTTGGGCTTTTGACGTGGAAATTTTATTTTTAGCCAAGATTTTAGGCTTGAAAATAAAAGAAATTCCGGTTGTTTGGGTGAATGATATTCAGTCGCGGGTTAATTTTATAGGATATTTAAAAACCCTTGCTGATGTGGTTAAAATAAGATATATGATTTCAAAAGGAAAATACGATTTGTCTGTTCTGAGTCAGAAAAAATAGATTTGGTTGGTTTGTAAATTCAGCTTGAATTAATTTTCAAGAATCCTTTTACGCGTCAGCAAACGAATGATTTGCGGGTGTAAAAGTATGATACAAAAAGGCGAAAAACCTTTATAAATCAATGTTTTTACGTGCTATTGGCTTTTTACGAACTTCTTGCTATCATTATAGCAGTAAAACTTAAAAACGTTTGCTTGGAGTTTCTGAAAAAGAGTAAGAAATGGAGAGCAAACACATTAATATAAGGAGATATAATTATGAAATCTATTATGATCAGTGGAATGCACTTTGGCACGGAATTTTTAACCAATGTGTATAAAAAAGTGTTGGAAAAAGGCGGCACAGAAGAATTAATATTCAATGCTATGAAGACAGAGTCAGGACTTGCAGAAAAAATCGCTGATCTTATAGTCGACACTTCAAGAAATGTCCCTCACATCTTCGCTGATCTGACTTTATCGGACCGAATTAAGAGAGGTAAATATGATTGGGTGAATTCTGACATTACAGAGAAAAACTTTCCAACGAATGTTCCCGCTGACTACAAAGCGGAATATAAGCTGTTCCATTTCAATCGGTATATTTCATCGGAAGATGTGATTAAGGAAATGGACAAAGAAGGATTTCGTCCCGGCGTGCTTGCAGAACTTCTTGCTTTTGGTGAAAAAGAGCCCGATCTTCAAAGACAATTTCCTATAGTTGCTCTTGGTTCTCTCTGGCGGCTCTTGAGCGGTTGTCGTTGTGTCCCGGTTCTGGATCACGGTGATGCTGGGCGGGGGCTGGGCCTGTCTTTATTTGAGCTTGTCTGGAATGGCCACCACCGCTTTCTCGCGGTTCGCAAGTAATTTGGATTTGGAATTTGGAGACTTAGATTTTTTAGTCTCTTGGTTCCTTTGATTTGCCCTGTGCACAAAGTGCGCAGGGCTTTTTATTATAATAATTGTGGATAGTAGGTTGATATGCCTGCGGCTAAGGCTTCAGGCGACCGAATTCCGGAATTTCTTTGTGCAGAATAGGTGTGGCTACGGTTCCAACTAGCGTCACTTAGAGATTCCAAACACATAAAGATACTTGGTGCGGAGTATTAGGGAATGCGTAGATTCTGAATGCGATTCAATCTCAAGAGTCCGTCCATTGACGGATCAAGGGATGGTGGCGCAGGTGATATCTCATGCATTGGTTCGTTGTGGCGGAATCCACCGAAGCGTCACCCTTTACTCTTTGAGCTTCGGAGGCTCCAACTTTCACGTTCATCCACGGACTTACGTCCATGGTTTTCTGCAAAAGCAGATAAAAACTGCTATTATTATATTAACGAAAAAAATCAAATCTATGGGGAAAATAATCATAGCAAATTGGAAAATGAATCCGCAAAATGAGAAAAACGCAGTTAAATTAGCGTGCCAAAGCGATTTTTTAAATGTAGTTATTGCGCCGCCGTTTCCTTTTTTTGGGGCCGTAAAAAAAGTTTTAAAGAAAGCTAAATTAGGAGCACAAGATATGTTTTGGGAGGAACAAGGAGCATATACTGGTGAAATATCACCTAGAATGCTTAAAAAACTTGGCGCGCATTATGTAATTATTGGCCATTCTGAACGTCGCGCTTTGGGCGAAACAGACACGATAGTTAATAAAAAAGTAGTAGCCGCTCTCAAAACCGGTCTGAAAGTTATCCTTTGTATTGGCGAACCGCGACAAGTGCGGAACAAAGGATTAACAGCTGTTAAAAATTTTATAAGCAAACAATTTAAAGCTGATTTAAAAGGTTTAAATTTAAAATCCTATAATTCGAAATTGACAATTGCTTATGAGCCAGTCTGGGCAGTTAGTCTGGGTAGGTATGATAAACATGGCAAAAGCGATACGCCGGAAAACGCCGGTTATATGATTCAATGGATTAAAAAATTCCTTAATTCAAGATTCTTAATTCGTAATTCTATGGTGTTGTACGGTGGTTCAGTTAATTTGAAAAACGCAAAATCTTTTTTAGGTTTAGAAGGAATAGACGGCGCTTTGGTTGGTGGCGCCAGTTTAAGAATAAATGAGTTTAAAAAAATAATTAGAATTTCTCAATCGAATTAATATTAATGAGAAATCGCATTTTTAAACAAATTATCTACGCTTTTTTTTATATTTGTTTTTTTATTGTTTTTGTTTTTGGCGCGGCAAATATATTTTTCACCAACAAAGAAGTAATGCCGAGTTGTTCTGATGGTATTCAGAATCAAGGAGAAGCTGACATTGATTGCGGCGGGCCGTGTATTGCTTGTGAAATTTTAAAGCTTTCATCAATTCAAAATTTGGAGCCGGTTAAAATTTTACATTTGAACGATGGGCGGGTGGTGTTGCTTGGAAAAATATTGAACCCGAATGAAAATTACGGCACTGATCGCTTTTTTTATAGTTTTAAGCTTTACGATATTAACAATAATTTATTAGAGATTTTGTCTGGTGGTGACAGTATTTTCCCAGCGGAGATTAAATATTTATACGCTGTTTCTGCAAAAACGAATTTTAATGGTTTAGGGAGAGTAGATCTGGTTTTTTCTAAAAACGATGATATTAATTGGAAAGCCGCCCATCTTTTTTTGAAGCCCAATCTTAATGAACCCGTTGATTTAATAACCGAAATAATTGATAGGCGAATTCATGTCCAAGGGTTATTGCGAAATGTTGGTTCGGTTGGTGCTGAAGAAATTAAAATAATAGCCCTTATTTCTGATAAAGTTGGAGACGATTTATTTGCGATGCAGACAGTTGTTGATAATCTTGAGGCTTTTGGAGAAAAGACCTTCGATATAATTTTTCCTTCAGACAAATCGCTCACTGATAATGTCGATTTGAAGTCGACTAAAGTTTTTATAAATAGCCGATGATTTTACGAATCAGGAATTTTGATTGGATTCTTTTGACCAGTATTATTGTTGTTGCTTTTGCAAGTTTGATTACTTTGGTGAGTTCCGACGTCAATTCTTTTTGGCGACAGCTTATTTGGTATATTCTCGTTTTTATTGTGATTTTTTTTGGTGTCCATCTCGATTGGCGTTGGCTTGGCGGGCAGTCGTGGTTCCGGAACGGTCTGTATTGGTTTAGCGTCGTTCTTCTGGTATTATCTAATCTTCAATTACGAACAGTGCGCGGGACGCGCAGCTGGCTTTTTTTGGGCAGTTTTCAATTCGAACCAGTGGAATTAGCCAAGCTCGCGCTTATTTTGCTTTTAGCTGATTTTTTTTCACGGCGTCACATCTCTGCTTGGCAAGGCAGGAATATTTTATCTTCTTTTATTTATACTTTAATTCCAACCTTTCTTGTTTTAATCCATCCAGATTTCGGCTCGGCTGTCGTGCTTGCCGGTATTTGGGTTGGATTTTTAATGTTAAGCGGCATTAATAAGAAAAGATTTTTAATTGGTTTTGTGATTGTTATTTTGTTGGGGGTTGTTATTTGGATGTTTTTTTTAAAGTCGTATCAGCAGGACCGTTTGCTTGGTTTTATTTTTCCTGAACATGATCCATTGGGAATTAATTATAATGTTAATCAGTCAAAAATTGCTATTGGTTCAGCGGGATTATGGGGGAAAGGCTTTGGCGGCGGCACGCAAGTTCAGCTTGGTTTTTTACCGGCTGCTCAAACTGATTTTATTTTCGCGGCATTTGTGGAAGAATGGGGTTTTATCGGTGGGGCGGTTATTGTCTTGACTTATCTTATCATTATGTATAGATTGATTAATACTGGTTTAAAAGCAAGAGATAATTATTCCCGTTTTATTGTTCTTGGTGGAGTTTTGTTTTTAGCAATTCATTTTTTTATTAATTTAGGGTCAAATTTAGGCTTTATGCCTGTTACGGGTATACCTCTTCCGTTTTTTAGCTATGGCGGTTCTAATCTCTTGACGATGGCTATTCTTATAGGTATTATTGGACATATTAAACTTGAATCCCGTTAAGGGCGGATCGCTTTAGAGCGGTCGTAAACTTGATTGTTAAATTTGATATTTTGCAATAAAATAAATATTTTTGTATACTTTAATATAAATTAATTTTGTAAACGGGATGAATCCTCAATTTGAACAAAGAGGGCGTTTTTCTTTTAGTCCCTTGATTATTTTAGGGGTCGTTTTATTACTTTTATTGTTTATCGCTTATTTTTTTTATGGATTGCAACCTTTGTCTTGGAGTGACGAAGTAATGGGTAGGGCGGGAGGATCGGGTGGCGGTTTAGCAAAATTTAAGATTATTCGTGGGGAAAGTTTTAGGGATATAGGAGCTAGGCTCTCAAGCGAGTCGTTTATAAAATCGATTTTTATTTTTAAATTGTATTCTCTTTTGTCTGGTAATGCTCAAAAGTTTCAACCAGGCTTGTATGAGCTTTCTCAAACCATGAGCGTTCCTCAAATAGTGAGAGCATTGACTGAAGGCGGCAAAAATGAAGTTACGATTACAATCCCCGAAGGTTCGACCCTGCGTGATATAGATCTTATTCTTTCTTCGGCATTGGTTATTGAAGAAAATTCTTTAACAAACTTTCCCTTAAGACAAATTTCATTGGAATACCCGTTTCTTCTCGATGCGCCATCTTTGGAAGGATTTTTATTTCCCGACACCTACCGTTTTTATATTAACTCTAAAACCGACGATGTTTTAAGATCGTTTCTTGATAATTTTAAAATGAGGGCGTGGCCTCTTCTTTCGGGAGAAAAAAAATGGTACGAGACCTTAATTGCCGCCTCTTTCTTAGAAAGGGAAGTTCCCGAGTTTGATGACCGGCAGATCGTTGCTGGAATTTTAATGAAGCGTTTAAAGCTTGGCATTCCGTTTCAGGTCGATGCTACCATAAGTTATGCTAAGTGCGGCGGTTTATTGAAAAATTGCGAACAAGCCTTAGTAACAAGGGAAGATTTAAAAATTTCCTCGCCTTATAATACTTATCAACGTTTAGGTTGGACGCCTACGCCAATTGCCAATCCCGGTCAAACCGCAATTAAAGCCGCTTTAACACCAAAAACAAGTCCGTATCTGTATTATTTATCATCAAAAACAAGCGAAACTATATTTTCTAAAACATTGGAAGAACACAACACAAAAAAGGCAAAATATTTATAAAATAATGTCGTAAATTTTTAAAATATGATAAACACATTAAAACCTAAATTTTTTTCGTCTTATCTCGGTCCGGTTCATGTTCAGCCAAATTTAATTGAGATCCAGACGAATTCTTATGATTGGTTTATTAAAAAGGGTCTAAGAGAGCTTTTTAACGAAATTTCGCCGGTCAAAGATCATACCGGCAAAGAGCTTGAGCTTCATTTTTTGGATTACAAATTTGATCCGCCGAAATATACCGAAGAACAAACCAAAGAAAAAGATCAAACTTACGAAGCAGCCTTACGCGTGAAATTAAAGCTTGTTAACAACCAAACCAAAGAAAATAAAATCCAAGAAGTTTATTTTGGGGATTTTCCAACAATGACGAAGCGTGGCACTTTTATTATCAATGGTGTTGAGCGGGTTGTGATTTCTCAACTTGTCCGTTCGGCCGGAGTTTATTTTACCGCTGAAGTTTTTAAGGGGAGAAAATTTTTCGGCGCTAAGGTTATTCCTAATCGCGGTGCTTGGCTTGAAATAGAAACAGAATCGGATGGTTTTATCGGCGTTAGGATTGACCGTAAAAGAAAAGCACCCATAACGCAGCTTTTGAGGATTTTTGGCCTGAAAGATAACGCGTCTATTCTTAAAGCTTTCGCTGATGTTGATAATGGCGAAATCAAACATATTGAAGCGACCTTAAAAAAAGACGATGCAGAAAATCAAGATGAATCATTTTTAAGTATCCATCAGCGGTTAAGGCCGGGGGATCTTACAACAGTTGATAACGCAAAACAGCTTATTGAAGCGATGTTTTTCCGTTTTGACCGATATGACTTAAGCCACGTCGGCCGTTTTAAATTTAACCAAAGATTGGGTTTTGACAATAAAAAAACAAGCGGTCTTTTAGATCAAGATGATTTAATATCGTTGGTGCGAGAAATTATCAGTTTAAATAACACACCCCGTGCTAAGGAAGATGATATTGATCATTTGGGCAATAGACGGGTAAGGGCGGTCGGCGAACTTGTCCAGACAAGACTTAGGGTTGGTTTTGCGAGACTTCGTCGGGGGATCCAAGACAGGATGTCGACGTTTGACCGAAGATCTCTCCAGCCAGTTCAGCTTGTGAATTACAAATTGCTTACAGCCGTGGTGCGGGATTTTTTTGCGTCGTCCCAGCTTTCTCAATTTATGGATCAGATAAATCCTTTAGCCGAACTTGAGCATAAGCGGCGGCTTTCGGCAATGGGTCCTGGCGGGTTAACAAGGGAGCGGGCCGGTTTCGAGGTTCGCGATGTCCATCCTTCTTATTATGGGAGGATTTGTCCGATTCAAACTCCGGAAGGCGCGAATATTGGTTTAGTCAGTTATTTGTCTAATTACGCCCGTCTTAATGAATTAGGATTTATAGAAACCCCTTATTTTAGAGTAAAAAAGGGCGTTATTACTTCTGAAATTGTTTGGCTTGATGCAATTGAAGAGCAAAAATATAATATTGCTCAATCTGATTTGTCAGCAAATGCTAAATGGCATATTTCTGAAAAAGTAGTTGCCGCCAGAATAAAAGGCGTGCCCGGCATTTGCCATCGGGACGAAGTTGATTTTATTGACGTTTCACAAAATCAACTTGTCAGCGTTTCAACTTCACTTATTCCTTTTCTTGAACATAATGACGCTAATCGCGCCCTCATGGGTTCGAATATGCAACGTCAGGGCGTGCCTTCAGTAAGGGCGCAAATGCCTCTTGTCGGCACTGGCCAAGAAGAAAAGGCGGCTCACGATTCTGAACAGATGGTCATTTCCGATGTTGATGGAGTAGTTTTGGAAGTTGATGGGAATAGCATTGTTGTAAAAACTTTGTCAGGCAACAAGACTTTTCCTCTTCTTAAATTCAAACGATCAAATCAATCAACTTGCATTTCTCAAATACCGGTTGTCAGAGTTGGCGATAAAGTAAAGAAAGGAACGCTCTTAGCTGACGGACCGGCTACTAAACAGGGGGTTTTGAGTTTGGGCCAGAATTTATTAGTGGCATTTTTGCCTTGGCGTGGCGGAAATTTTGAAGATGCAATTATTCTTTCTGAAAAAGTGGCTCGCGAAGATCGATTTACTTCAATTCATATTGAAACTTTCATTTGTGCGGTTCGTGACACAAAACTTGGCCCGGAACTGACTACGCCGGACATCCCGAATGTTTCTGAGGATAAATTAAGAAATTTAGATGAAGAAGGCATTGTTCGGATTGGCGCCGAAGTAAGAACCGGTGATATTTTAGTAGGGAAGATTTCTCCTAAGGGCGAGTCTGAGCTTTCTTCAGAAGAAAGACTGTTAAGGGCGATTTTCGGTGAAAAAGCTCGGGATGTGAAAGATACCTCACTTACTTTGCCTCACGGAAAGCAAGGGCGGGTTATTGGTATTAAAATTTTTGCGCGAGACAAAGGAGATAAACTTGAACCAGGCATTATTAAAAAAATTCAAATTGAAGTTGCTCAACTCAGAAAGATTAAGGCCGGTGATAAGCTTTCTGGCCGCCACGGCAACAAAGGTGTTATTTCGCAGATTAGACCAGTCGAAGACATGCCTTATTTAGAAGATGGAACTCCGGTTGATATTGTTTTGAATCCTTTAGGCGTTGCTTCTCGTATGAATCTGGGTCAAATTTTAGAGACTCATCTTGGTTTTGCAGCTTATAAACAAAGCTATCGGGCGGTAGTGCCTAATTTTGTTGGGGCAACTGAAAAGGACATAGAAACCGAGTTAATGAAAGCAGGTTTGCTAGGTGATGGTAAAGTAAAAGTTTTTGACGGCGTCACTGGAAAAGCTTTTAGAGAACCGGTGACCGTCGGCTTTATCTATATAATGAAATTAAGCCATTTGGTTGAAGACAAGATTCATATGCGCTCTACCGGGCCGTATTCATTGATTACTCAACAACCTTTGGGTGGTAAAGCTCAATTAGGTGGTCAGCGATTTGGCGAAATGGAGGTGTGGGCGCTCGAAGGTTATGGTGCAGCTCATACGCTTCAGGAAATGTTGACTATTAAATCAGACGATGTTTTAGGACGATCAGCGGCTTTTGAAGCCATAATTCGTGGAACCGACATTAAAAAACCTAATATTCCAGCTTCGTTCAATGTTTTGGTGAACGAATTAAAATCTTTAGGTCTTGCGGTTGATTATGATTATGATCAAAAAGAATTAAAACAAGAAGAATAAAATTATGGATAAAAACACAGATCTTAAATATATTTCAATAAAAGTCGCATCACCCGAGGAAATACTTTCTTGGTCACACGGCGAAGTCATTAAGCCGGAAACTTTGAATTACCGAACCCAGCGGCCGGAAAAGGACGGTTTGTTTTCTGAACGGATTTTCGGTCCGACCAAAGATTATGAATGTTACTGCGGCAAATATAAAAAGGTCAGATATAAAGGTTTGGTTTGTGAAAAGTGCGGCGTTGAGGTTACTCGTTCAGTGGTGCGGCGTGAAAGAATGGGGCATATCACTTTAGCGGCGCCAGTGGCTCATGTTTGGTTTTTAAGAACCGTGCCCTCCAGACTAAGTCTTCTTTTGGACATTTCTGTGCCAAAACTTGAAAAGATTATTTATTACGCCGCTTATATCATTACTAACGTCAATGAGGAAAATAAATTGCGTGCTTTAAATTCAATTGATAAAGAATTCGGGTCAATTAAAAAGGGCAAAAAATACAATGCAAAGTCCATTAATGAAGAGGCGGAAAGTTTAAAGACAATTTTGACTGCACTTAAGCCCGGTTTAATTTTGGGAGAATCTGAATATTACGGTTTAGCCGAGAAGTTTGGTGATGTTTTTGAGGCTGATCGCGGCGCTGGAGCGGTTAGAAAAATTTTAGAACAGATGGATTTAAAGATTGCAATTCGCGAGTTAAACAAAGAAGTAAAAAATGTGAAGGACGAAAATAGAATGCGCCGTCTCTTGCGCAGATTAAAGCTTTTACAATCGCTTTTAAAAGCGAAAATCAGGCCCGAGTGGATGGTTTTAACTGTTTTGCCAGTGTTGCCGCCAGAGCTTCGTCCGATGGTGGCTTTGGATGGTGGTCGGTACGCCACGGCTGATTTAAACGATCTTTATCGCAGAGTTATTAATAGAAATAATCGTCTTAAGAAACTTATTGATTTAAAGTCGCCGGAGGTGATTATTACTAATGAAAAAAGAATGCTTCAAGAAGCAGTTGATGCTTTAATTGACAATTCGGCCCGGTTGGGCAGTCAAATGCTTTCAACTAGACGTCGTCCGCTTAGGTCGTTGGCTGATATGTTAAAGGGCAAGCAAGGACGTTTTCGTCAAAATCTTCTTGGCAAAAGAGTTGATTATTCCGGTCGTTCAGTGATTGTGGTTGGTCCAGAACTTAAACTTAATCAATGCGGTTTACCTAAAAATATGGCGCTTGAACTTTTTCGTCACTTTGTCATTAATAAAATTATTGAACGGGGTTTGGCTTATAACATCAAACAGGCTAATCGTTTAATTGAACAGGGTTTGCCCGAAGTTTGGGCGATTCTTGAAGAAGTCATTTCAAACAAGATGGTTCTTTTAAATCGCGCGCCGACTTTGCATCGTTTAGGTATTCAAGCTTTTAAACCATTGCTCATAGAAGATTTAGCTATTCGGATCCCACCTCTTGTTTGTGCTGCTTTTAACGCTGATTTTGATGGCGATCAAATGGCCGTTCATCTTCCTCTGACATTAGAAGCTCAATATGAGGCGCGTGAATTGATGGATGCGAATCATAATCTTTTAAAACCGGCTAACGGCGATCCGATTGTAAGCCCTACGCAAGATATTGTTTTAGGAAGTTATTTCCTAACCAAAGTTACTAAAAATGGACTAGGTGAAGGAAAAATATTTTCCGATTTTAGGGAGATAGAATATGCATATGAAAATAATCTTATAGACATTAATTCTCTTATTAAAGTACCAACAGAAGGAAAAATGACCGAAACTACTTATGGCCGTCTTATTTTTAATAGAGTTTTACCATCCGATTTCGGTTTTAGAAATATTCATTTTAACAAGAAACTTTTATCGAAATTAGTGTCAGAACTTATTGAACGTTATGGCATTGAAAGCACCCATAATTATCTTGATAAGATTAAAGATTTAGGTTATACCTATGCGACTATATCGTCAATTACCTGGGGTATGGCCGATACAAGAATTCCGAGCGAAAAAGAAAAGATTATTATTGAGAGCGATAAAAAAATTGAAGTTGTTGATAATCAATTTGAAGACGGTCTTTTAACTGAAAAAGAAAGAAAAGAAAAGGCAATTAGTATTTGGACTGAGGCTTTGGATAAAATTTGGGAGTTAGTGCCGCATACTTTAGATCAAAAAAATCCAATTTTCACAATTATTGATTCTGGCGCCAGGGGAAGCTGGTCGCAACCGAACCAAATGATGGGCATGAAAGGGCTGGTGATTAATCCCCAAGGCGAAATTATAGAATTGCCGGTCAAATCATCGTTTAAAGAAGGACTAAAAGTTTTAGAATATTTTATCTCAACTCATGGCGCTCGAAAAGGTTCTACTGATACCGCTTTAAAGACTGCTTCGGCTGGGTATCTTACTCGCCGATTAGTTGATGTTTCTCAAGATATTTTTGTTAAAGAAGAGGATTGTGGAGCCGGAGAAGGAATCACTGTTTATAAAAAAGAAGGAGATGAATACAGCTATTCTTTTGCTGATCGTCTTTATTCTCGAATAAACCTCGAGGATATTAGAATTGAACGGAAATTAATTGTGAGAGCCGGCGAGGTAATAACAAGGGCAGCAGCAAAATTAATTCAAGCTTCAAACATTGAAGCAGTCAAAGTCCGTTCCCCGATCCATTGCAAGACTTTTCACGGCGTTTGTTCGGTTTGCTATGGTTTGGATTTAAGCCGCGGCAAACCAGTGGCGGTTGGCGAGGCAGTAGGTATCGTGGCGGCCCAATCAATCGGTGAGCCCGGTACGCAGCTTACTATGAGAACTTTTCATGTTGGTGGCGTTGCGGCGGTTGATATCACTCATGGCTTGCCTCGAGTTGAAGAAATTTTTGAAGCCCGACCGCCAAAAGGTAAGGCGCCGATTGCCCGAACCGATGGCGTGGTGGAAGAAATTGAAGAAAAAGGATTGATTAAAGTTATTAAGGTGAAACAAGCGGTAATAAAAAAAGGCAAAAAACCAAAACCGTTTATTGATGAATATATTGTTTCCGCTGGTGTTACTCTTTTTGTTAAAAAGGGCGATAAGGTTCATAAGGGCGATCAGCTTTCTGAAGGACCACTTGATTTAAGAGAACTTCTTGCTTATCGCGGCGAAGAGGCGGTGGAACATTATATTATTAATGAAGTTCAGAAAATTTATGTCGCTGAAGGCGCTTCAATTAACGATAAGCACATTGAAATAATTGTAAGGCAAATGTTATCGCGTCTGCTTATTGTTGAATCTGGCGATACCCATTTTATGGTCGGTGATGTTATTGAGAAATCGGAATTTTTGAAGGCCAATAAGGAAATGAAAAAATCTAAAAAGCAGCCAGCGAAAGCCGTGCTTAAAGTTTTGGGCATAACAAGAGTTGCGCTTGATTCTCCAAGTTTTCTTTCAGCGGCTTCTTTCCAAGAGACCAGTCGTGTTTTGGTTAGTGCGTCAGTGGAAGGGAAGGTTGATAATCTTTTAGGACTTAAAGAAAACGTCATCATCGGGAAAATTATTCCCGCGGGCATTGGTCTTCGTGGCATTCCTGAAGAGGCATTAAAAAAAATGAAGGAGGAGAATAAACCTTGGGAACCGCCGGTTGAGAAATTATCCGCTTCGTCGGTGGGAAAGGACATTGATGAAAAGACGGATTTGACCTCGTAATTAAACTTTGTTACTTTAGAGAAGTACTATTATGAGCGAAATTGGATTATTAGAAAAAAATTACGAACTTACTTTTGTAAGTTTTGTTGAAGCTGGAATAAAAATTAAACAGATTATTGAAGAAAGTGGCGGAATTGTGCTTTTTGAAAAAGAACTTCAGAAAATTAGATTAGCTTATCCGGTAAAAAAGCAGCAGTACGGCTTTTTAGGCGTAGTAGAGTTTAAAACAAAACCGGATTTAATTGGTTTAACATTGAAAGCTTTAAAATCTAAAACCGACACAATTCGTTATTTGATTTGCAACAAGGAATTGAAAAATGATTTTGTGAATCAAGGAAGAGAACGGTTTAAAAAAGAAAGAGCTAGAATATTACCGCGCGTTGCCAAAAAACAGGCAGATGTTAGTTTGACGAATGAAGCAATAGAAAAAAAGATTGAAGAAATATTAAAATAAAAAGGAAAATATCTTTTTGGTCGGAAAGATGTTTGCGAAATATCTTTAGATGAATTTAAACAAAGTTTTTTTAATTGGAAGATTAACCGCTGATCCACAGCTTCGGACCACGCCTTCTGGTCAGTCAGTCGCAAGTTTTTCTATTGCTACGAATCGGGTTTGGATTAATAAGCAAGGAGAAAAACAAGAAGACGCTCAATTTCACAATGTTGTTGTTTGGGGGAGGCAGGCCGAAGTCGCCAATCAGTTTTTGAAGAAAGGCGGTTTGGCGATGATTGAGGGACGGCTTCAAACAAGAAATTGGCAGGATAAACAAGGGCAGAAACGTTGGACAACCGAGGTCATTTGCGAAAGAATCCAGCTTGGTCCGCGCAGTGGTGGTTTTAACGCTGATCGGATATCAATGTCTGCTCCGGCGGCCGATAAGGAGGTTCAAACAGATTTTGTTAAAGAAGAATTACCGGAAATCAATATTGACGACGGCGGTGAAATAAAACCAGAGGACATTCCTTTTTAAATATTCGTTTCGGTTATCCAATTGGCGAAAAAGTTAAACAGGCCCAGTTCCGTTTTTTATGGCAATATTTATGAAAATATATAAAAATAAATCGGTATGAAACAGTGTGTTTTTTGTTCGCAAAATACAAAAGAAATAGATTACCGTGAAGTTGATGCTTTGAGGCGTTTTATTTCAAGTCAGGCAAAAATCATTGATCCAAAGCATACTGGTCTTTGCGCTAAACATCAAAGGCGGATAGCGCGGGCGATAAAAAGAGCAAGAATTGTCGGTCTTTTGCCTTTTGTCAGAAGGTAAGGGTATGGATCTTCTTATTTTCCAATTTATTCATTCTTTTACAGGCAAGCTTAAAATTCTAGACTTATCAGGAATTTTTTTTGCTGAATATTTGTCTTATTTTTTACTTTTAGCCGCGATTATTTTTTTATGGCGGGAAGGGTCAATCAAGAGAAAATTAAATTTATTTTTTACCTTAATTCTTGCCGTAATCATTTCTTGGGGGGTTTTTGTTGATATAATTAGATTTTTTTATAATAGACCAAGACCGTTTTTGATTCTAGGATTTACGCCGCTTATTAATGAATCGTCATTTGCTTTTCCATCAAGACATGCTGCGGTTCTTTTCGTTGTGGCGTTTGTTATTTTTTCTTTTAATAAAAAATTCGGTTATTGGTTTTTTGGTTTTTCGTTTTTGGTTGGTTTAGCGCGTATATTTGTTGGCGTTCATTGGCCATCTGATATTGTCGGCGGTTTTGTTGTTGCCCTTTTGGCCTTTTTAATTGTCAGAAAATTGATTCCTATATCAAGAGATGGAGTGATTCCGTCCATAGAAGCGGGGAAATAGGTATTATAAGTTAGCCCATAAGATTTTCCAATGTTTTTTACGTTCTCAGCCAGATTGTCTTTCAGAACCAGAATAATTTTGCTCCAGCGGCAAAATTTTCTTCTCCCTCGGCGCGCTGGCTCTGCCTTCGGCAGAAACCAAGCCCAGCGCGCCTGCGGGATGTTCTTCAAGACAATCTGGCCTCAAACACGAAATTGGGTAATGCAAATAACTTTTCAAATAAAAAATCCAGCTCTTCCATGGAAGGGCTGGATTAATCACACAAAGAAACTTAGAATTTTAAGCTTTATTTTTTCAAGTTCTGCCGGATCAATGCTGTCGCCAATGTTGAGTTTCAATTGGTGGATTGCTTTTTGGGCCTCTTGTTTTGAAATGCCGTTTGATAAAAATCGCGCAAAAATGCCGTTTATATACTCGCGTTCTTGCGGCGACAAGGCGCTAATTTGATGCAATAATCGGTCTAATTTTTTTCTCGAGAGCGCTTTGCCGACACCGCCAGTTAAAATATCTATTAATCCCATAGTATTTTTATTATAGCATTCTCTCAGAAAGTTTTTCAACAAAATTTTCTGATTCGGCGGCAAATTCTTTTAAAACCTACCCCAAATTATTCGGTAGTAGTTTAAGAATAAAAAAGAGGCGCCACTCTTCTCTATTGTTGTGTGAGAAATTGAAAAGCGCCCCGTTTTAAGAAAATCATTTGAAAGGATTTTTTTGACCCACTTCAGCATGCATATCATCAAAATCAAGCATGGCATTAGACATTGCGTCAGAAGGACCCAATTCTGGAATTCTCATGCCGTCTTCTGTGAATGGTCTGCGTTCATTTGGTTGTCGGTCGATAATAACAATAGCAAAGTCAACAATATCTTGTACTGCATTTTTCTTACCTTGCACAACTTGCCATTCTCCATTTCGACACACCCAGAATTTCCCATCAGGAGCATCGATAAGATATTCGTTCCTTTCCTCTTTAATGGCTTGTTCAAAAGGTGATTTCCGATCCAAAATAAAACCAACCATTTCTTGAGCAACGCGTCTGTAGCATTGAATGTCTTCAGTCGCACTTCGATTTTTACATTGTTCCAGATTAGGACAAAATACTCGGCCCTTCTTCTCTGCGTTTGATACAGATTGGATAGCTTTATCTGTATAATCAGTGTCGCAAAGGCTTCCTTTTTTAATCAAGCGTTCTTCTCTCATTAGAATTTTCTCCTTTCCTGTATATTTTTGGTTGTTAAGGTACGAGTTAAGTCAAGTAATCGTAATGGTTCAATAGCTTGTATCCACCCCCTGGTAAAGTAAGGGAATGGCATA
>JASEHZ010000009.1 GCA_030018585.1 Patescibacteria group bacterium
AATTCTTGGTCGAATATCAACTAACTAATCCGCCAAATGTCCTTGCCTAAAACAACGCGAAGTTTACCTAAAAACATCATACAAACAAAATCTAATCCACTTCAAAAAAGAAGCTAATAAATATACGAATCAACAAGCAGTCCGTCTTTATCAAAAAACTTTACCCAGTCATGTTCCGGATCAATCCTAATGCCCGCCCCAAGCCAAATCCGCCATTCGTTACCTAAAAAGTCAGACGTCCAATAATATCGATTATAGCAACTTGTATAATCAAAACGCTTGAAAAACGCCTGACACTGATCCGCTTCGTAACCCAAGGTGTTATTTAATTCTTCAACCGAAGGCTTACGGCAACTATCCAAAGACATAATAAAAGACTGGCAACGACCGGAAAATTTTATAAGTTCGTTCCGGTCATAAAGCTCGGGACAATAAGAAGGAAATCTGGGGTTATTTTCATAATTATTGTTAAGGTGACCAATGCATTTATTCAGTCTTATATTTTTCCCAACCGGCGAAACTGTAATATAGCCATTAATCGTATCACCACTGCCAATTACTATATCTTCTTCTCTGGCAAGGCCAGAAGAATCATAATAATTAACCGCCTCGGGAATTAACGTTTCCCCAATATTAGTTTTAAATCGCCAGCCAGTAATATTAACTTTTTTATCACCAAGTTCTCCCCTGCCATAAACAGAAAAACCATCGGCATTTAAAGAAAATCCTATTTTTTGATAATAAGGCGATAATTGTTTTGCCGTAAAACCAACCGGCGGTTCTGACGTGGGCTCTTCTTTGATTGTTGGAGTTGGTTTATTTAAATCGGGGTCAATGGGTGTATCGCCTTTCGGAATTTTTGGCGTTACCGGCACTTCCTCATATTCGCGATAATCCAATGTTGACGTGGAAAAAGTCGAGGTTGAAATAACAATATAATCCCCGCTATTTTCATATTCGGTTGAAGAAACGTTCGGTTGCCAAATTGAAACCGTTGATTCCTCAACCGGCAAAACCGGCGGCTCAACAACGATTAAATCGGTTGACGAAACTTCTTCTTGCGGCAATTCAACATCGTCGTTGTGGATTAATTGATAAATGCCGAACGCGCCGCCACCCACAATTACTATACCAATGATAAAAAAAGTAATAATAGCTGATTGGCTCATAATTTATACATCAATTTTAAACCGAGTTGAAAAATTTTTCTACTCCACGGTCACGGATTTAGCCAAATTACGAGGACAATCAACGTCAAACCCGCGAAGAACGCCAATATAATAAGCGAAAAGTTGAAGCGGTATAACCGATAAAATTGGCGTAAGCATTTCCAATGTTTTTGGAATATAAATTACTTCTTCAACAATTTGCTTAATTTCCTTATTACCTTCCGTAGCAATCGCTATGATTGGCCCACGACGCGCTTTTATTTCTTCAATATTTGAAATTATTTTCTCATAAACAGAATCTGATGGCGCAATAACAACGCTGGGAAAATCTTTATTGATCATGGCAATCGGCCCATGCTTCATTTCGCCCGCGCCATAGCCTTCAGCGTGAATATAAGAAATTTCTTTTAATTTAAGCGCCCCTTCAAAAGCAATCGGCATGTTGTATTTACGACCCAAATAAAGAAAATTGTTGTAAGATTTATACTTTTTAGCAACTTTAAAAATTTGATCTTTATTTTTTAAAATTTGTCCAACAAGATGCGGGATTTTCTCGAGTTCTTCAACAATCCGCCGCCCCATTGTAAGGGACATTTCCCGTTGCCGCCCCAAAAAAACAGAAAGCAGCGCTAAAATCGAAAGATCCGAAGTAAAAGCTTTAGTAGAAGCAACGCCAATTTCCGGCCCGATATGCTGATAAACACCAGCGTCAGTTTCTCGCGCGATTGAAGAACCGACAACATTTACAATACCGATGGATAAAATGTTTTTTTGTTTGGCTTCATGAAGCGCTGCCAAAGTATCAGCAGTTTCACCTGATTGAGAAACAACCAAAAGAACGTCGTTCTTTCTGAAAATCGGCTTTCGATACCTGAGTTCTGAAGCAAAATCAACTTCCGTTGGAATACCAGCATATTCCTCAAACATATACTCACCTACCCGTCCGGCTAAATAAGCCGAACCGCAAGCGGCAATTATTATTCTTTCAGCTTCCCGCAATTTATCCTGAACCAGTTCCAAACCGCCAAGCTTCACTAATCCTTCTTCCGGCAACAGCCGACCGCGTAAAGAATTTTCTATTGCTTCCGGCTGTTCAAAAATTTCTTTAAGTGTAAAATGCGGAAAATCGCCTTTTTTAGCAATTTCTTCAGTCCATTCTATTTTTTCCGGCTTACGCGTAACAGATTCGCTTCGCAGATTAAAAATTTTATGTTTTTCCGGAGTTAATATCGCGATTTCGCCGTCATGTAAAAAAACAATTTGCCGCGTATGCTTTAAAACCGCTGACGCGTCAGAAGCAACAATATATTCTCCATCGCCGATACCAACAAGAAGAGGACTAAAATTTCTTACTACAACCAATTTTTTCGGCTCTTCGACGCTAATAACCGCAAGGCCGTAAGTCCCGCTAATGTTTTTTAGAGCTTTAAGTGTTAATTCTTCTAACGGCGTCTTTGGATTTTTTTTGCGCTCATCTTCAAGGATGTGAGTAATTACTTCCGTGTCGGTTTCTGAAGAAAATTTATGCCCGTTTTTAATTAAGCTATTTTTTAATTCTTTGTAATTTTCAATAATGCCGTTATGAACAAGAAAAAATTTTTGTCCGCAATCAAAATGAGGATGCGCGTTTGCCTCATTGGGCACGCCGTGAGTTGCCCAACGCGTATGAGCAATGCCCAAAAAACCACCGATATCGTTTTCCTGATTTGAGATTTTTTCTTCTAAAACACTGATTCGTCCCGGACTTTTTACACAATAAATCCTTGATTCGCCATTTTTATTGTCCAAAACAGCCACGCCCGCCGAATCATAACCGCGGTACTCAAGCGACTTAATACCATCAAGTAATATCGGCAAAGCCTTTTGTTTTCCAATATATCCAATAATGCCGCACATATTTATACCACAAAATTAATTAACCGGTTTGGGACAAAAATAACTTTTTTGATTTTTTGGTTATTGATAAAGTTTTTTACTTTTTCTTGAGCCAAAGCCAATTTTTGAGCTTCATCTTCTTTGATTCCCACTCCAACGACAATAGTTGCCCGATGTTTGCCGTTCACCTGAATAACCAATTCAAAACTATCTTCTTTCAAATATTTTTCATCAAATTCCGGCCATGATTCTTTTTGGATAAAATTTTTATTGCCGAGATTGTACCACAATTCTTCAACAAGATACGGAGCAAAAGGATTTAAAAGTTTCAAAAAAATCTCTTTTATTTCTCTGCTCAATTCCTTGCCTTCCATATTATTTAAAAGCACCATTAACGCGGAAATAGCAGTGTTAAACTTATATTCATTTATATCTTCGGTTGCTTTTTTAATTGTTTTGTGCAATAAAGTTTTAATACTTTCATCGTCTTTGCTGTTTTTGTTTTTAATCTGGAAAAATTTATTCACTCTTTCAAGAAACCGGCTAATGCCTAAAATTCCTTTTTCGTTCCAACTAACCGCGGCTTCGTGCGGCCCTAAAAACAATTCGTACATTCTTAAAGAATCTGCGCCGAACTTTTTAATCGTCTCATTTGGATTTACAACATTACCTCGGCTTTTAGACATTTTCTCGCCATCAGAACCAAGAATAATTCCGTGCGGAATGCGTTTTATATATGGCTCCGGCGTAGGAACAAATTTCTGATTATAGAGAAACTCGTGCCAAAAACGGGAATAAAGCAAATGAAGCGTAGTATGTTCCATCCCGCCAAAATACGCATCAACCGGCAACCAATATTTTAACAAATCTATATTGGCAAACTCTTTTTTATTATTTGGATCCGCATAACGAAGATAATACCAAGAACTGCCTGCCCACTGCGGCATAGTATTTGTTTCACGTTTTGCTCCACCTCCGCATTTAGGGCATTTCGTGTTCACCCAAGAATCAATCACCGCAAGCGGGGACTCGCCTGTTCCGGTTGGTTCATACCTTTTTACTTCCGGCAACAGAATGGGAAGGCCCCTTTCTGGAACCGGAACCACGCCGCATTTTTCACAATGCACTAATGGAATTGGCTCACCCCAATAACGCTGACGGGAAAAAACCCAATCCCGAAGCCGATACTGAATTTTTTTCTTGCCACCGACAAATTTTGTAATTTCGTACTTTGCTTTTTCCGAATCCATTCCGTCAAACTTGCCGGAATTTATTAATTGCCCATCACCTATCCAACATTCACTTTGAATGGCTACTTCCAACGGAACGCCCTGAGCAGAACCAAGAGGATTTTTTATAAGTACAGGTAAAATAACTTTTTTTATCTCGAGATTATATTTTTTCGCAAACTCAAAATCCCGTTCGTCATGCGCGGGCACCGCCATAATCGCGCCGGTGCCATATCCCGAAAGCACATAATCCGCGACAAAAACCGGAATCTCTTTTTTGTTTGCGGGATTAATTGCTTTTATTCCTTTTAATTCAACTCCTATTTTTTCGTTTGTTCTTTCTTCTTCTGATTTTTCCCTGGCTTCGCTTATATATTTCTTAACCTCTCCGTAGTTTGTAATTTTTACTTCTAACTTTCTGATAAGTTCGTGCTCCGGCGCTAAAACCATATAAGTCGCGCCGAATAATGTATCGGGCCGAGTGGTGAAAACTTGAAGAGAATCAATACAATGGCGCAGGATTTCAGGTTCCTTATCTCCAGAAGCGTGCGGCTCATTCGCAGTAAAATCAAAAATTATTCCACCAATAAGTTGTTTAATGTTATCCGCTTGATACCGAGGAACCGTATCGTCCGTTGTATCTCTTAAAACATGAACAATCCCGGCGTTAACCCGTATTTTTTTCTCGTCAAATTTCCAATCAAAAGCATATGGCTCAAACGGCTCTGTAATAAAAGTATTTTTGGTAAAACTAGAAACTAAAATAGTTTTTTTAACTGGTTTTTTCAACTGCTCCAAAATTTTCATCGCCACAACACCACCCAAACTATGGCCTACCAAAACGGTGTTTTTGTCAAAAGGCACTGATTTCAAAACAGCTTCAACCTGGTCGTACACGCGAGGATCATCAGTATTAGGTAATTTCGGCGCGTAAACTTTTGCACCACAACGCTCTAATTCCCTTTTAAGCCACGGGAAAAAATTACTGCTTGGCGAACCGGTATAACCATGTAAAAGAACATAAAACGGCGCCACGCCATCTTTAATTTTAAAATCAATTTCCGCGCCTTCGGATTTTCCAATCCAATTTTCCTGCTGAATTTTAATTTTTTCCGGCCAATCCAATTTTTTTAAACCTTCCAAAAGCTTTTCCGCATAATCTGTAATTTTCAAATACCACTGCCGCAACTCTTTTTTCTCAACGCTGACACCACACCGTTCACAGCAACCACCAACCACTTCTTCGTTTGCCAAACCGGTTTTATCTTTCGGACACCAATTAATAAAACCCCTGGCTTCATAAACGAGACCGGCTTTATATAACTGAAGAAAAATCCACTGCGTCCATTTGTAATACTCCGGGTCCGTGGTATTTACTTCCCGCGACCAATCAAACCCAATGCCCCAGCTTTTCAGTTGAACTTTGACATTTTTTATATTTTTCACTGTTGTAATCGCCGGATGAATTCCTTGCTGAATCGCGTAGTTTTCTGCCGGAAGCCCAAACGCATCCCAGCCAATGGGATACATCACTTCATAACCCTTCATGCGCAAAAATCGGCTGTAAACGTCTCCCGCCACATACGGCCGCAAATGCCCCACATGAAGACCTTCGCCCGAAGGATAAGGAAATTCAACTAAAATATATTTTTTTTCTTTTTTTGATTTATCTTGCGCAAAATAAACTTGCTCCTTTTCCCATTCTTTTTGCCAATGTTTTTCGATTTTTGCAAAATCGTATTTTTTCATATAACTAATGCCTCCCTCTATCACTTATTTATATAAATAAGTCTACACAAAAAATCATTTATCCTCAATAAAAATCATTAGAAATTGAAATGTTTAATCAATATCAAAACTGAACTTGACATAAAATCAATAACTGGTAAAATATCAGAAGTCTTTTAACTATATCAATAACTAAATAAGGATCGTCTATGAAGCGATTATTATTGATTTTATTTTGTTTTGTGGGAATTAATCCAATTTTTGCTCAACAAAAATCTCTGATATTTTTTGAAAGCGCAGAAAGCAAAGGAGAAATGCGAAAATATTATGGGAAAAATTCTTATCAAAAGGGGTTCAATTGGGATGCGTATATTGCTCAAGAATTCCAAATTATTAAGTATAAAAAACACGAATTCTGGGGCGGCGTTGTATTCCAGCCGGTTATTGCAAAATCATACGACCGGAAAATCAGGGTAAGCGGTCAGGTTTATCTGATCAATTTAATTTACCATCTGAAACTAAAAGAAAATTTAAACTGCTCATTCGTAATATCTCACATTTCAACTCATATCACCCAAGATATCACTAATCCGTTTTATATGGATTTGCCGCCACTTCCCAAAAAACTTTTAGGCGACGCAAATGTAGTCGGTGTCGGCATTAAACACGAAACGAGCTGGATAAATAATTTGCCGATTAATTTTTCGTTTGGTTTTCAACCGTTTGATATAATTGTTCCGGAATTCTGGAATGGAAAGTGGTACGACCGACCGCTTTATTTTTCGATTGAGCCGACGCTATGGCATTCTTGTTCTTGGCGACTAACTTGTCGAGCTGAAAGCGAACTAAGTTTCAAAGGAAGAAGTGTTGCAAAACTAGAAACCCGATTAGAACTTATGCGGGACAAACAAAAAAACGGCCGATTCCAGATTTTCGCTCAACGCTTTTTTTATACTGATGAAATCGGCTCAAACCCGCGTTTTGGATTTTTTCCTACTGAATTTGCTTTAGGTTGGCGTGTAGTATTTGAATATTAAAAAGCCCCACCATGGGGCTTTTTATTTTATTAAAATTTTATCTAAAAATCGTCGGGAAAATATGTCTAGCATTTTCTAAAATCTTATCCTGCATTTCAAAAACGGAAATATTTTTAATTTCCGCTAATTTTCTGACAATATGAATGATATAAGCCGGCTCATTGCGTGTACCCCGATACGGTACGGGCGCCACATAAGGCGCGTCGGTTTCAGACAAAATCCTGTCCAAAGGAATAAACCAGACAAGCTCTCCATAATCAAAGTGCTTATCCTTTTTAAACGGAAATGTTATTGTGCTGCCAAAAGTAAAATAAAATCCCAAATCAAGAAGTTTTTTAGCTTCTTCTTTTGTACCACTGAAAAAATGAGCAATGCCGGCCGGAGAATTCAATAAATTTTTGTGAGCCGACAGAATTTCTATTAAATCGCGAAAAGCATCGCGGCAATGAATCATTAGCGGTTTTTTAACCTCGTACGCCAGCTCGATTTGTTTTATGAATACCGCTTTTTGTTTTTCTCTAATTTCCAATTGATTATTCTTAATTCTAAAATAATCGAGGCCGCATTCTCCAATGGCAACCGTCTTTGGATTTAAAGCCAAATTTTTATAAAAATCATAATCCAGTGTTTCTTCTGCATTAGGCGGCATTTTTCCAACATTACCCGACTCCTGCGCATCCGGAGGAGATTTATGAGAATGAATTGGATGAAGTCCGATTGCTGCCCAAACGCTTTCAAATTTTTCCGCTATTTCCACGGCGGCGCGCGATGTTTCTTTTTTTGTTCCCACCGTCACCATTCCCACGCCTTCCCGCAAAGCCCGATTAATTACCAATTCCCGGTCCTTGTCATAGGCCGCAAATTGAATATGAGTATGAGCATCAAAAAAATCTATTTTCATTGATTTTATTTTAAACATATATTAACATAACGCCAGCACTATAAATAACTAAATAAGGAAAAAGAAATGAAGTGGAATTTGATTATTTTTGATTGGAACGGCACGGCCTTGAATGATTTGCCCCTTGTTTACGGCAGTGTTTGCTCAATTTTCAAAACCTATGGCGTAAAACCGCCAACGCTCAAAACCTATCGTGAAGAAATCACGGCTGATTTTATGAAGTTTTACCGCCATTATGGCATACCAAAAACTGCATCTCATAATGATTTAAACAAACTAAGAGCCCGATATTTTGAGAAAAATTGGAACAAAGCCAAGTTAAGACCTGGGGTTAAATTATTTTTAGAACAACTTGATAAAATCCCGGACTTCCAAACAGCAATCGTAAGCGCTGAAATCACTGAAGTTTTGAGCCAAAGACTTTGCGGTTTTAATATTATTGTATCTCTCTTAGACAAAATCATAGGTAACGCTTGGGATAAAGAAAAAGCTCTTCTTGATACCATTGACACGCTCGGCGTAAAAACTGAAAATGCGGTTTATGTTGACGATACTTTTGACGGGCTTACGGCCGCTAAAAATTTAGGCATTCACACAATCGGTTTTACCGCCGGCTACAACACCAAAAAGAGAATTTTAGCTGCTAAACCAGATTTTCCAAACAGCAAATTCCCGAATATCAATAATTTTCGGCAAATCGCAAAAATTATTGGTTATGTAAATAATATTAAATAATTACAGAATTGCAAAAAGCGAGATTTCATCTCGCTTTTTTTGTATTATCCCCGCTATTGACAAATAAGACACGATGCACTATGCTTATTTTAGTTTAATTAACAATTTTGTTTAACTTTTTGGAGATTCTACCATGAAAAAATGGATGAAAAAAATCCTGGTAGCGGTAATCGTAATAATTGTTTACATAAACATAGGGCATTTTTACGAATATGTTTACGACTACGGCAAATATTACCACCGATCAATAGCCGCTTACATACTTTTCCCAGCCGTACCAGAAATAGCTAACACTACGCCTGGTTTAAAATCGCCTTTTAATTCTGAAACATCAACAATTAACCCGAGATTTAAAGATATTTCTTTTGAAGAATATCATAATAATAAATCCTGGGCTACAGTCATATTCTGACCCGCCCTACTATTCTTTTGGTGGCTCATCGCTCTTACTCGTGGATCGTACAAATAATCTATTGGATCATCTTCGGCGCTTGTTTTATTATTGACGGCTCAATTACCAAATGGCTCGGCATGTAAGAATGTAGCTCTAATTTTAAAAAATCCCTTCTTTTTGAAGGGATTTTTAATTTGATCTTGGAAATAAATTTTCAGATTTTTTCACTTTATATATTCCCTTGTTGTTTTCAATTGATTTTGAAATTTTTTCTGAAGTTTCCGGAATAAACGGCTCAACTAATTTTGCAACTTCTTCAATAATTTTTATTAAATTCGCTAAAACAATTTCTTTTTCATTATTATCTGCTATAGCCCATGGTTTTTTCTCATTAACGTATTGGTCGCCATAAGAAATAAGCTCCCAAATACAAGCGAGTGCCTCATGAAACTTAAATTCCAGCATTTTTTCGTCAACTAATTTTTTTGTTTTTTCAATTTTTTCTAAAATTTCATTTTGTCCGTAAGTTAACGAATCAATCCCGCCAAATTTTTCACCAAGCGTTAAAACCCGACTCACGAAATTACCAAGACCATTCGCTAAATCACCATTATAACGATCTTCAAATTTTTTAACACTGAAATCGCCGTCATTATAACTCGGGATCTCACGAAGCAAATAGTACCTCAAAGCATCAACGCCGTATTTTTTTGTTATTTCTTTAGGATCAATAACATTACCAAGTGATTTAGAAATCTTTTGCCCCTCAATTGTAATATATCCGTGAATAAAAACCTGATCAGGCAATTTAAGACCTGCAGACATAAGCATTGCCGGCCAATAAACCGCGTGAAAACGGCTCACTCCTTTACCAATAACGTGAAGTATAAAATTATTATTTTGCCAGTATTTTTCAAATTTTTCGCTTTCATCCACATAACCTAAAGCGCTAATATAATTTGCTAAAGCATCGAACCACACATAAAGCACTTGCGTTTCGTCGCCCGGCACTGGGATACCCCAATTATGAGCCCGAGCTCTTGAACGCGAAATACTAAAATCCTGCAAACCTTGTTTTATAAAAGACAGAGTTTCGTTTTTTCTTGTCTCGGGAATGATTTTGATTTTATCCGAACTAATTAAATCTTCTAATTTTTTCTGATAATTAGTTAATTTGAAAAAATAATTTTCTTCTTTAACCGACTCTAAATCTGAATTCGGATGTTCTGGACAATGATTATTAATTAATTCTTTTGGTGTTTTAAATTCTTCACAGCCAACGCAATAAACCCCCTCATAATTCTTCTTATAAATATCTTCTTTTTTGCACGCACTCCACAGCTTTTGTGCCCCTTTCGTGTGCCGCTCTTCGGTAGTTCTGATAAAATCATCCCAGGAAAGATTTAAAATATTTTTTAAATTTTTGAAACTTTCCGCATTCTCCCTTACAAAATCTTCAACTTTTTTGCTGTTTTCCTCTGCAGCCAAAACGTTTTTAAGAGAATTCTCGTCAGTGCCGGTTAAAAAATAAACATCCTCGCCTTTCGCGCGATGAAATCTTGCAATTACATCCGCCTGTATAATTTCCAAAGCAAAACCAAGATGCGGCAAAGCATTCACATAAGGAATAGCGGTGGTAATATAAAATTTTCCTTGATTTTCTTTATTCATTGAATAACTCAAATTTTACTATAGAAATTAAAACTAGCAAATAAAAAAACCGCTATTCGAAAAGTGTAGGTTCGGAAATCAAATAAATAATTGGTTGTTTGTTTTTCAAACAACCAATGTTTGCTGTCCATTGCGTCTCTCGGCCAGATAATTAAGAATTTCTTGAGCTAAAACCGCAATGGGCACTGACAAAATTATTCCAACAAAACCAGCCACCGTCGCGCCCGCCAAAAGCGAAACAATTACAATCACCGGATGAACTTTCATTGCCCGACCCATAACAAATGGAATCAAAACATGATTTTCAAATTGCTGAACGCCAACGAAAAATAACACCGCGTAAAGACCTAGGTTAAAAGACGAAGAAAGAGCAATCATAAAAGCAACGGCACCGGTTATAACCGGGCCAATAAGCGGCACAAGCTCAAATAAAGCTGCAAGCGCCCCCAAAACAAACGGATATCTTACGCCCAAAAGCCACATACCAAAACCAACAAGCAAACCAACAATAAGGCTCATGCCTAATTGAGCAACAAGCCATCTGCGGATTTTTATTTTAAACCTGTTAAAAACCGTTAATACCGATCTTTCTAGAGTGCCCGGTAAAATAAGGCGGAGAAAATGCTCGGTTCCGTTGCGCTGAACTGTAAGATAAAAAGTGACGATAATGGTTGAAACAATTAAAACTAATTTTGAAAAAACAGTGCCAATGGCTCCGGTTATAGAAATGTGGGCCGCTGTAAGAGCACTTAATGTTTTATTAAGAGTCAAGCCAAAATCATTCAAGATATTTTTAGGCAAACTAAAGCCGAAAATTTGAGAAAAGGTTTTGTTAAAATCCTGAATAAAACCCGTAGCTTCTGAAACCATTACCGGCACAATCAAATAAATAGCTGTCACTAAAAGCAAAATTGCCAATAAAAAAACTACAATTGTGCCCAAGAGACGGGGAAATTTCATTCTTTCAAGAAAACAAACAAACGGATCAAGCCCTAAAGCCAAAACCATTGCCACCAGCAACATTCCGATCACCTCTCGAACCATATAAAGAAGCAAAACAACTGCCACAAAAATAGCAATTCGCCAAAGCGTTCCCCAGCTTATTTCTAATTTTTTAGCTTCAAACATCATCTATATCTTTAATATATCATTAAAAGATTTGTCTTTGTAGGGGCCGACAATCGCCAAATTAAGGTTTTTCTCGATAAAAAGAGATTGGGCCAAAGTTTTAATTTCTTCCACGTTAACAGCTTTTATTTTCCGAGCAATATCCGACGGGGTTATAAGCGGCAATCCCATTATTTCTTTACTGCCATAAAAAGACGCGAACGAATCAGATGTTTCAAGCGACAAGAATAAACCGCCAATTAAATGATTTTTTGCGCGTTCCAATTCTTTTTCTTCAACTTCTGTTTCTTTTAATTTTTTAAATTCTTCTAAACTGACCTTTATTGCTTCACTGATTTTTTCATGTCTAACTCCAGCCGACATACAAATAAAACCGTGATCGGAGAATAAATCGCTGGAAACATGAACATAATAAGCGGCGCCCAGCTCGGTTCTTACTTTTTGAAAAAGCCTCGAACTCATCCCGCCGCCCAAAATATCCGCCAAAACTTCCAAAACATAACGCCTTTCGTCAAAAACCGGAAAAGCGCGAAAACCCATAATCAAATGGGACTGGTCGGTTTCTTTTGCGAAAACTCTTTCGGCCGGCTTTTCTTGAGACTCAATTGTTTTTAGTTTGCCGCCTTTTTCGCCCGGATTCGACGCCAAAAATTGTTTTTCTATTTTTTGAATTATTTCTTTTTCGCCAAAACCGCCGGCAATCACCAACACCGAAGATTGAGCTAAATAATGCTTACTCCGGTAATTTATAAAATCTTCCCGTTTTAATTTCTTAATAATGTCTTTTTCGCCCGCAATACTCCAGCCGGCCGGCTCGTCGCCATACAAAAGCCGCATAAAAACCTCCCCTACCTTCACGCTCGGCATATCCTCGTACATATTTATTTCTTCAATAATGACGCCACGTTCTTTTTCAATGTCTTCTTCTTTAAAAACCGGATTTAAGTACGTATCGCTCACCACATCTAAAATCTCATCAAACGATTCATTTTTCACTTTGGCATAATAACCAGTAAATTCCCGATCAGTAAAAGCATTGTAAGACGCGCCCAATCCATCAAGTTCGCTTACGATGACCATTTGATTTGGCCGTTTTTTTGTTCCTTTAAAACACATATGTTCTAAAAAATGGGAAAGTCCATTTATTTCCTTAGTCTCATATTTAGAACCGGCCTCTACCAAAACCATTACCGTTGTCGCTAGACTCGAAGCTTGCGGAATTAAAATCACCCTTAATCCGTTTTTTAAAATTTTTTTCTCAAACGGCTGATCCATAATATTCATATTAACCCAATCTAATCAATAAAACATCTCGCTTCGATCTTAGTCAAGCGAAACAAGATCTTGTTCTTCAAAACGCATTATCTAAAAAATATAATGTCTTGACATTCTGATTTCGCGCCCGACAGACAATTCCAGCGCGTCGGATAAGTATGAATCCGGGAATAAACTCGATCCACCACTGCAATCGCATATACATTGCCATCATTAACAGATTGAGAAAATTTGAGATTATTACTTAGAATTGCCGCCAGTGTTTCGGTTGAATTTTCAAATTTTTCGATTTTTTTCGTATTAACATTGAACTTCGCTATCACGCCCCGATTGCACGACCCCCAAATGCCGCTCGGACAAATCCCTAAAAAATAAACTTCGTTTTCAAAAGCCGCAATCGGTTCAAAATACTCCCATGGTTTTCCGCTATTTAAAACTTTGTTAAAACTACCATTATCAACATCCGCAAGCTTAATGCCATTTTTATAAATTGAAAAAAGATCGCGGCTCACGCCTTTCAAAACTCCGTCGCCTCTTCGCTCAACTATAAATTGTCCTAAATTGAATTTCTCAGGCTGTTTTTCTCGATACAAAGTTGCTTTACTTATTGGATCACTTAAAGGCGCTTGAACCGGCAAATTACTTTTTTCCGAAAATCTCAAAAAAGAAAAAGAGGCTACCACAAGAATTGCTCCAATGGTTACAAGAAAAATTTTTAATTTTGGGGTTAACATATTTATCTATATTTTTTATAGAAGTTTAGATAAATAATCTTTTAAATCTTTAATCTTTATCCGTTCCTGCCTCATTGTATCGCGATCACGCACAGTCACATCTTCTTTTCCCAAACTATCAAAATCAATTGTCAGACAATAAGGCGTGCCGATTTCATCCTGGGCTCGGTAACGCTTGCCAATATTTCCCCGATCATCCCAAGCGCAAACCCAATCCTTTCTTAAATTATTATAAACCCTGCGCGCCAATTCAACCAATTTTGACTTGTTAGCAAGAAGCGGAAAAACCGCTATTTTATAGGACGTGAGTTTTGGATGAAGTTTTAAAACCACCCGCTCGTTTTCTTCTTCATACGCCTCGCAAAGAAGAGCCAAGACGATTCTTTCCACGCCAGCTGAAGGTTCAATAACATGGGGAATAAACCGCTCCTTAGTTTCCTCGTCAAAATAACTGAAGTCCTTGCCGGAAACCTTTGCATGAGATTTCAAATCAAAATCGCCGCGGTTTGCCACACCTTCAATCTCTTGCCAACCGAACGGAAATTTATATTCAATATCCACGGTTCTTTTTGAATAATGGGCCCTCTCTTCTTTTTTTTGTTCATGAGTACGAATATTTTTAAGACCGATTGAACGGTACCATTCTAATCTCTGCCTTAACCATTCTTCAAAATATTTTTCATCTTCACCGGGCTTGACAAAATATTCCAGTTCCATTTGCTCAAATTCACGCATTCTAAAAACATAATCCCTGGGATTAATCTCGTTCCGGAAAGCCTTGCCGATTTGAGCAATGCCAAAAGGAATTTTTACCCGCATGGTATCCAAAACATTTTTGAAATTAACAAAAATACCGCCGGCGGTTTCGGGCCGTAAATAAGCAAGCGAAGCGCTATCCTCGGCTGAACCAATAAAAGTCTTAAACATTAAATTAAATTGACGTCCCTTATTTTCAAACAGACCTCCGCATCCGGCACAAATAAACCTTTTTTCTTTCTTTTTTAATTCATCAACTTTAAAACGCTTATGGCACTTTGGACATTCTACTAACGCATCCGAAAAACCGCTGACATGGCCGGAAGCTTCCCAAACTTTCGGATTCATAATAATTGAAGCAGAAAGCCCAACCACATCGTCTCTCGCTTGAACCACATCACGCCACCACGCTTGTTTGATGTTAAACTTGAGTTCCGCGCCTAAAGGGCCGAAATCATAAAAACCGCCAAGTCCGCCGTAAATTTCCGAACCCGGATAAATAAAACCGCGCCTTTTGGCCAAACTGTTTATTTTTTCAAAAATATTCATAATCTCCTGTTTATCTTACATTAATCCCTCACCCTTAGAAGACCACGCAAGGTGATAATCTAAATACATATTAACCCGACATTTTTGTAATTTTTACTTGCATAATATTATTCTTTTATGTATTTATGTTTAAAAATTTTCTAAGGGTGAGGGATTAAGGCATAACCGCACCGCTACCTTGGCCAATTGTCCGATCATCGGGCAAGGTTGAATCAAGTGCCGTATCGCTTCGTAAAATTTCTAATCCTGTAAAATCATCAATGGCTGTAAATAAAGATTCACCCAAAAATACCATAGTCTGACCGATGTCATTTTGATTAGGCGTGACTCGAATCTGAAAAACCGCTTCAACCGGATCGCTAATTACACCCGTGGTTGCCTGAATTTTTTTGTCTATATTCCAAACAACTTCTCCGGTTCGTTCATTATATATCGGCTTTGAATCAATATTGCTTTTTACAATACCGGTCCATAAAACCCCCGACCTTAATACTGATTTAACTGAAACGTTTTTAATATCAGTTGAAAAATTTTTAATGACCCAATGAACAGTAAAATCAGTGGCTTTGCCGACTTGAAGCGGTATCTTACCAGTATTTACAATACCGGACAAAGCATCGCGATAAAACGCTTGGGCGTCAAAAAATACAAGCCCGGCCACTTTAGTTTCTAAACTCGCCGATGATTTCGTTTTAGCGGCTGAAAGATAATAAGGCACTGACGGCGAATCTATCTCAATATTAACCCGAAGATAAAAATTTTTGTCGTTCATGCGCCGAATCGGAAATTGCTGTTTTAACTTAATACTGAAATTAACTTCACCAGACGCACCCGGACTTAAAAGCTTTAACGCCGACGCCTGTGAAGCATTCCAAATAATTGACCCGTCTCTGTAATCAATCAAGCCATTGGTGTTTAAAGTAGATTGGTCAAAAAGCTCTCCTGTGGGCGTTGCTTTTACTACCAAATCAGCGAGAGCGATACCGCTATTATTTTGATATTGAATGCTGTAGTTCAATGAATCACCGATCCGCGCCACATAATTTTCTTGATTGTTAACAAAAATTTTTAAATTGATGGGCGACGGCGCAATCTCCAAATTCACAACATCATTAGCCAACTCGTAATTTTGGCCTGAAAAACGCGCATAAATTACAACTGGAATATTAAGCCGCGCATCAACTCCTCCGTCAAACGATCCTTTAATCTGAACTCTGCCGGTCGAACCCGATTCTAACGCGCCAAGCTGCCACCAACTATTAAGCGAGTCGGGCGCCAAACTTGCCGATACGAATTTAAACGAAGTCGGATAACGCGCTTCTAAAACCACTTCCGGAAAACCAAAATCAGAAGTATTTTTATAACTCACTTCAAATTCAAATGTTGATCCTTGAAGCAAAAATTCCGGTTTTTTTACTTCAAGTTTTATGCCCGAACCGCGGATTAAAACCTCTTTCGCCTCACCCGCTTCAAACCGCGCTTTGCCGCCGCTCGTGTAAACAAGTTTGGCGCTTATTTTAAGCAAAGAATTTTCTCCGCCAACCGGCAAAAACTTAAACGTTTTCTTAGCCAAAGAACCAGCGCCAATATCGCCGATTGATTCTTCAACTAAAGATTTAGAACCGCCTAAAGCGTTCAAATAAACTATGCCGGACGGCAAGTTAAAACTTAGAACCGCGTTACCAATCAAAGCATCAAGCTGATTATGGACATTAACCGTCATCTCAAAAGGCACGCCGCGATTTACTTCTTTTGGACCGTCAATTGAAAAACTAATGCTGTTCCTCCCATTATTGCCACTACCGGAAAAAATCAAAAACATAACAACAAAGACAATAAAAACTAACAAAGCAACGGCAAAAAAAACAGCTTTTTTAAAAACATTCCTTTTTCCTTCTGAAGACTCCGGCGGAACAGAAACGTCCGTCAGAAAATCGCTTTTATTCTTCATTTCCTGCCAAACTGCCGGCACCTCTTCCTCGCCGTTTAAATCTTTCCTTGATTCTTCTCTTGCCCGGGAAACATTGCGGCGTTTTAAAATATCGGAATTTTTCCGATAAAGTTCTTTTTCTAAACTATCTAAAGACATATTTTTATCTTATTAATAATAACTCGCTTGAAGGAAATTTTGTACGGCAATTCACGCATAAATAAGAGTGGTCGCCTAAGAAGAAAGAGCTTATTTCTTTATTGCCGCAAACCGCGCACCGAGCCTCACGAGGATCGTAGCCGAAAATCTTAAGAAAAAACCCGAAATCAATAAAAGTTTTTTCAAAAACCCTGATAAGGGAATGCCATAGATTAAGATCAACCGCTTGAAGCGGAGCGAAAACCTTGATTATATAAGCCAATTCCAAGGCCCGGCTTAAACTGCCAAGTTTTTTTCTAAGCAACGGAAACCGGTTTTTTATCAGAACGTCAGTTACGGTAAAATTTTCTTTTTTGACCAGCCGTAAGGTCACTAAATTTAAAACATCCAAATGCGGAGAAAATTTTGAAAGCGGTTTCCGGCCAGCTGCGACTTTTGCCGTGATCCGGCCAAAATCCTTGGTAAAGAAATCTACCATCCGGTCTGTTTCCCGATATGATCTTAAACCCAAAACAATAGCTTCAGTTACATAATCTTTCACAAATAAAAATCAATAAATAGAAATGTCTAAATAAGAATCCAAATTATAAATGCCGCCGCCCATTGTCGCTAAAATAAGCGCTGCTGCGGCAATCAAAAGCGGATATTCATAACCATCCACAAATCCTTTTTCCAAATCAACTTTGAATATCACTACCAAAAATTGGATAAAAATAAAAATAGCAACGATTTGCGTAAAAAATCCGGCAATTAAAGCAATGCCGCCTACGAATTCAACGAGTGCAGCGATTGTACCCCAAAACATTCCTGGCTTAAATCCTATAGCTACAAAATTCTGGCCATTAGCTTTTAAATCTTTGATTTTAGGCAAACCATGAACAAGCATTATGACGCCTAAAACCAACCGCAAAATTAAGAGCGCCCAATCACTAAAAACAAATAAAGGTTGAATCATATATTTAAATATAAAATAGAATTAGTTAAAAAGAAAGGTTTTATACTAATACGCCGGCAATGCTTTTTACCTTCGAGCATTTCTAAATGAAATTAAAAATCCTTCTTTGTTCATATAAATAAACCGCTTCAATTAATTGAAGCGCGAGGTTATATAACAATTAAAACCTTTCTTCGTTCGTACGCTTCCGCACGTCAAAATCATTGCTCGCTCGTTACGAAAATCTGCCACCCAGCCCACTTAAGTTCGCGTGTGCCCGGCAGATTTCTTCTCGCTCGTTGATTTTTGAACACACTTCAGCAAATACTCATTTCAGAAAAGTTTTAATTGTACAAAAATCTTATTAAGATCCGGGCTTACCGGCAATATTTTTTGCCCTCAAGCAATCCTAATTTTGTTAAAAAAACTGTGCGGAGGCCGAGCGGGCATGGTCTCCCGCTAAGCGGGGGGAGCGAGGCCGAGGACAAGCGCAATTTCCTCGCTGGGGAAATTGACGCGTGTTTTCGTACAAATTAGGATTGCTTTAATATTTCTAACAAAATTAAAAAAGCGCCGATTTCAATGAATTATATATCGACGCTTTTGATTTGAAGCCTGTCACGGTTCTTTATATGTTAATACGTTTGGCAGCATAACTGCTTCAGGTATTAACCCGCCGGCTTGCGACTCAAAAAATCTCCTTGCAAGTATTTAAACATTAAAATACCGACAACAAGATAAATTATGAAACATATTATTGCTCGCGGAAGAACTAAAACAAACGTAATTTCATTCGGACATATAGCGGCACCAGCAGACAATGAAACAATCGAACCACATACGACGAATTTAAAAATTTCCGATGGTTTCATGGCTTAATCTCTTTTTCCAAATCTTGCATCTTCCGCAGTTCTTTCCTAATTCCTTCCAAATGCCCGACGATTCCTTCTAAATTACACCTTACCGAGCTAGCGACAAAACCAATAAGAATCGATGCCCAACTAAAACCACCAATAAAAGCAATAAAACCGATGAAAACAAAAAGAATAAAAAATGTTCCCAAGCCGAAAGATAATTCTGTATTATTATTGGATGACATAATTTTTCTCCTTTCTCCGCTAATTAGCGAATTAAATGAATTGTTAAATTATTAAACTCCTATAAACATAGCATACTTGAATATGAAAGTCAAGTTCAAAAAACACTCCTAAAACCTTAGTATATACAAATGCGAATATTAGCTATTGAGACATCATGCGATGAAACTGCCTTGGCTTATATTGAAGCAATGGGCGGACTGGCGCGACCGAAATTCAAAATTTTGGAAAATCTTGTTTCATCGCAAATTAATATCCATAGACCTTGGGGCGGCGTAGTGCCGAATCTTGCCAAACGCGAACATATAAAAAACCTGCCTTTGGTTTTTAAAAAATTCTTTAAAAAGCACAAACCCAAACCCAATCTTCTTGCTGTGACGACTGGTCCCGGATTAGAACCCGCTCTTTGGGCTGGCATAAATTTTGCTGAAACAATCCGTAAAGATCATTTCCCAAAAATTCCGCTTGTTGGCGCAAACCATTTAGAAGGCCATCTTTACAGCTTTTTATTGCCCAAAACAATGGGCGAAGAAATTATTGAAAAACAGGGGTTAAAAAAAATTTTCCCCGCGGTTGCGCTTATTGTAAGCGGCGGACACACGATTCTGCTTTTAATGAAATCTCTCACTGATTGGAAAAAACTAGGCGAAACAAGAGACGACGCCGTAGGCGAAGCATTTGATAAAGTGGCGAAAATGCTCGGACTTCCTTATCCCGGCGGCCCGGGAATCTCCCGCCTCGCTAAAATCGGCAATCCAAATGCCATTAATTTCCCACGACCAATGATTAATTCTAAAAATTATGACTTTAGTTTTTCCGGCTTAAAAACTTCGGTGCTTTATTTTCTTAAAAACAACAAGGCTAAAATTGTTTTTGATATGGGCGTGTCCAAAGCGCGTTCAAAAATCAACAAGCGAGCAGAAAATCTGCCGGGCACACGCGAACGAAGAGAGCTGGATGGCAGATTTTCGTTGCGAGCGAGTCAAGATTTTAACGCGCGTGGACTTGCAAATGAAAAAACAATTTTAGCCGATGTTGCCGCGAGTTTTGAAAAAGCCGCTATTGATGTTTTGGTTAAAAAAACAATGCGGGCAAGCCGAGAATTTGGGGCAAAATCAATACTCTTGTCCGGCGGCGTGGCGGCCAATAAACTGCTTCGCGAAACTCTGCACGAAAATTCCAAAAAAGCTGGTAAAGACTTTTTTGTGCCGCCAATAAATTTCAATACCGACAACGCCACCATGATGGCCGCCGCCGCTTATATAAATTTTCTAAAAAACAAAAAATATCCGCTTCACGCAAACGGAATCTTGAATTTATAAAAATCCCGCCACTCCATGGAATGACGGGATGAAATTACCAATAATTCATTTTTCAATTCTGCCCATGCCATGACCCATTAGACCGAAGCACGAGAAAAAAGAATAAATCAAAGCGCATAATAACGCTAAATCAGCAATCACAAATAAAATTCCGATTATTTCCATCCGTCAATCTCCTTTCTTTAAGGTTTTGTCTTTAATATTTTTTTATATGCTTCGCCAACATAAGAAATAAGAATCCTGGAACCGAAATACAAAATCGCGATAATAATAAGTCCCAAGATAATTTCCCAAAAAGAAAAACCATCTAAACTCATGCCAATTCCGATAAAAACCGCGATTGGCGCAAAAAAAATTATAATTACGACAACCACGCATAAAGTTTCTTTTGTCATAACAAATTTCAATTCTTGGGAAATTTTTCTGTTATCAGTTCGCAATCAACCCACAAACCATAAACAAAGGCGGAAACTCCATTCCTGCTACCAATTTCTTGCCTTTTTTCAATTTTCCATGAAACAATTTTCATTGGTGGATTTGCTTTTTTAAAATTTCTTTCAAGATCATCAAGTACACCGAGTATTTCATTCGCATTAGCATCGGGTGAGCCGGAAAAATTAAGCGGAATGTAAAACCTTTGACCGTTTCGGATAATCTTTGTTGTATCAACATGGAATAATAAGCCTTCCCCCTCATTAACCATTTTAAAAGCTGATTCACGACGAACTTCGCCGCACCCCAACAAAACAAAAACCGTTAATGAAATTAACAGCGCAAACAATAAATTCTTCATTATTTCTCCTGTATAAATGTTTGTATTTTTTAGTTTTTAAAATCCTGATCGCATTATAACTTAAGTAAATAATGATGTCAACTATAAATTTAAAAATCCTTTATTTTACTTAATTATTAGCTATAATTATTTTATATTTGATAAAGTTTACCCCCGCACCAAAATCATCAATCATAAAACTATCTAAAATGAATAAAACCGAAAATAACGAAAACGACAAATCAACCGAAAGCCAATTTTTATTTGGTGCGGGGGCTTATGACCCCAAACCAATAGAACCGAAAATTTACGAGCTTTGGGAAAAATCCGGTTTTTTTAATCCGGATAATCTGCCGGGCAAAAAAACATACGTTGTTTATATGCCCCTGCCAAATGTTACCGGCACGCTTCACATAGGCCATGCTCTTGATAATACTCTGCCCGATATTTTAATCCGCTACTACCGGATGAAGGGCATTAAAACCTTATGGCTCCCAGGCACAGATCACGCCGGCATTGCCACCCAGTATGTTGTTGAAAAAGAATTAAAGAAAAAAGGAATTTCCAAATTTGAACTGGGTCGGGAAAAATTTGTTGAAAAAATTTGGGAATGGAAAAAAGAATACGGCAATTTAATTTTGGAACAATTGAAAAAACTTGGTGTTTCTGCTGATTGGTCCAGAAACCGCTTTACCATGGACGAAACTTATGCCAAAGATGTAAAAAAGGCTTTTGTCCATTATTACAAAAAGGGCTGGCTTTATCAGGGCTTGCGAACCGTTAACTGGTGCCCACGCTGCGGCACGAGTCTTTCCGAGCTTGAACTTGAATATAAAGACGAAGAAACAAAACTCTGGTATATAAAATATCCCAGCAAAGATAGCGGCGTTGTAATTGCTACCACCCGTCCCGAAACAATGTTGGGCGACACTGCTATTGCTGTTAATCCGAAAGATGAACGTTTTAAAAAACTGGTTGGCAAAACTGTAACCCTGCCGATTGTAAATCGAGAAATTCTAATTATTGAAGATGAAGTAATTGATGAAGAATTTGGCACGGGCGCTGTGAAGGTCACGCCCGCTCATGACATAGCCGATTTTGAAATCAGCGAACGCCACAAACTCCCAATCATCCAAGTAATAGACGAACGCGGACGAATGACCAAAGAAGCCGGAGAATACAAGGGTTTAAAAACTATTGAAGCACGAGAAAAAATTATTGAAGAACTGATTAAATTAAATTTGCTTATAAAAACCGAAAGATACTCCCATCGCATAACTATTTGCTACCGATGCGGATCAATCATTGAACCTATTCCTTCCAAACAATGGTTTTTAAAAATGAATGAGCTTGCAAAAAAAGCAATTAAAGCGGTCAGAAAAGGTAAGATAAAAATTATTCCCAAAAATTTTGAGGCGCCCTATTTTGCCTGGCTTCAAACCATTCGCGATTGGACTGTTTCGCGTCAAATTTGGTGGGGTCATCAATTACCAGCCTGGTTTTGTAAAAATAATTCCGGTAAATTTGAAGTGGGTGAAAATAAGCCGAAAAAATGCCCGTTTTGCAACCAGTGCGAAATGGAACAATCACCGGACGTGCTTGATACTTGGTTTTCATCAGCACTCTGGCCTTTTGCCGGACTATCAGAAAAAGATTTAAAAAACTACTATCCCGGCGATTTGGTTATGAACGCCCGGGAAATTTTAAATCTTTGGGACGCCAGAATGATTTATTCCGGACTAGAATTTAAAAAAGAAATTCCTTTTAAAAACGTTTTGATTCACGGCACAATTCTCACTAAAGACGGGAAAAGAATGTCGAAAAGCTTGGGCACGGGCATTGACCCTTTAAAATATATAGAACAATATGGCGCTGACGCAACCCGTTTTGCTGTTATTTGGCAAGCAAACGGCCAAGATATTCATTGGAATGAAGCAGCGGTTGTAGCCGGCCGAAAATTCACAAACAAAATTTGGAATGCGGCCCGCTTTGTCGTGGAAAAAACTAAAAATGTTAAAATAAATAATAACAATCCAAAAGTTAAATCCGAAGCTGACAAAAAAATTCTCGAATCTCTTTCAAAAATCAAAAAAGACATCGAAAGAAATATTGAGAATTTTGAATTCAGTAAAGCCTTGCATGAACTTTACGATTTTTTTTGGCATGAATTCTGTGATATTTACATTGAAACGTCAAAAAAACAATTTGAAAACAACAAGGAAATAACTATCGAAACTCTCGATTATGTTTTAAAAGAATCGCTCAAAATTCTTCACCCTTTTATGCCTTTTATCACCGAGCAAATTTATCAAACATTTAAAACAAAAAATAAACAATTGCTTTTAATTGAATCATGGTAATCACGACCATTTTTATTATCGTTATCGCACTTATTGCGGCGCTTATACCCGCGATTATCTGGTTTATCTTATTTTCCAGAAAAGACATCCATCCCGAACCTAGGCGGCTTCTTGTCTATACATTTAACTTCGGCGTAATGATCAGTTTAGCCGTGCTTATTTTTCAGGTTTTCTACCAAAACATTATTGATATGCCAACAAAAAGCTTAATAAGTATTGTTGGGCTCGCTTTAATAGAAGAGGTTTTAAAATTTTTATCGGCTTTTTGGGCAATTCACAAAAACCCGGAATTTGACGAACCAATTGATGCTATGATTTACGCCATGGCTGCGGCGCTTGGATTTGCCACGGTCGAAAATTTTTTTATTATTCTAAACATTCCCAACATCACCGAATTCATTACCGTCTCACCGGTTATCTTTAAAATTGTTTCGCTTAGATTTATCGGCGCCACCTTACTTCACGTTCTTGCTTCAGCGATTGTTGGCTTCTTTTGGGCTTACGGCCGCAAAAAAAACAAAATCGTCAAACCCATAATCATTGGTCTGATAATTGCCACGGCTGTTCATTCTATTTTTAACTTATTAATATACGAATTCCAAAATACCAACCTGTGGTATCCAGCCCTATTTCTTGTTATCGTGGTTTTTTTCGTTTTGATAGACTTTAAAAAACTCAAGTATGAAAAGAATTTTAATAAAAAACCTTGCGGCTAGTTCCTAAAGATCGCTTATGCTATACTTGTGATAAATATGACGGAAGAAAACAAAAACGATATTTTTGTCGAACTGGCTAAAGTCAAAAGCAAGCCAATGCCTATCAAAGTAGAGGAAGACAACGACGAAATTACCGAAGAAGAAGGTCAGCTTACTGTTGATGTTTATCAGGACAAAGACAATATTTTTATCCAATCAACTATTGCTGGAGTAAAACCAGACGATATTGACATCAGCATCACCAACGAATCAATCACTATCCGCGGTAAAAGAGAAAAAGAAGAAACTATTGAAGATAAAGATTATTTTTACCAAGAATGTTTCTGGGGCGCGTTTTCCCGATCAATTATTTTGCCGCAAGAAGTTGACCCGGACAAAGCCCAAGCTTCAATGAAAAACGGTGTTCTCATTATTAAAATGCCCAAATTAAACCGCGCTAAGTCTAAAACGCTGAAAATAAAAACCGATTTATAACTATCCGTCCATAAAATTACCCCGCTCATTAAAAAACTAGCGGGGTTTTTCTAAAAATTAGCGGTATAGCTTTAGTAAACTGCTAAATTTTTCCAAAAGTTTCGGATAAAACTGGTTCATATTTCGAACTGCAATCAATTCTGCTTCGTCGGAATCAATTTCTTTTAAAAGCTCTGCCACTACAAGCATGGCCGCTTCATCTTCTTCCTCTTTTTTCAAACCCGAAAAAGAAAATATATAACGCCGAGCGCGAATAGCACCGCCGTATTTTTCTTCTTTTTCGTTTCGGCTCTCATAGCTACTTTTATGTTCCGAATGATCAAATGTTCTTTGAGCTTTTTCAATTGAAAGTCTGTGATATTTTCCTGCTTTCTCAGCTGGCACTTCTCCAATCATTGAAATAATAACTGGGCACTTCAAAATAATATCAAAAAGGCAAAAATACCCGCCCTTTCTATTTTCGCTGGTAAATCCGCTTGCTTCTTTTACAACTCTTTGCACAACGCCAATCATTGTCCAAATACTTTCGTTCCTGCAATTTCCCATGCAATTTCCTTTCTCCGGCAATTTATAGTTATTAAAATAAAAAATACTGAATTTAAAATATACTTAAAAACGAAATTAGTCAATAAAATATATTAATAAGGCGTGAGTTTGAATAAAAAATCCCTCTTGCCAAAAGGCAAGAGGGATAAATAAATCAAAGAGACAAAGAATCCAAGAAGAATCCGCCTCCGGCGGATTAAACAGCCAGTTGCGGAACCGCCACACGATGACGGTA
>JASEHZ010000010.1 GCA_030018585.1 Patescibacteria group bacterium
ATCACCTATCGATATGATTTGAGTGGATACAAGCTATTGAACTTTATTCGGCTCAAATTAATAAAAAAATCCCGCCATATTGATTGGCAGGATAAAAATTAAGGGACTTTTCCTTCACACTAGGAATAAAGTAGGCTCTAGAAGCCAGGTCCCGGCTCGATTGTGAGCATCTCCCAGTCACATCTCACCTAGTAAAAGATGGATTAGGCATCTTAGCTCTAGCTCTGACACGTTTTCGCCCTCCTTTTCGCTACACTTTAGCTATACCGCTAAGCCGGTAAGTCTGGGCTAAGTTCCTTTTGTCGCGAATCAAAGAACTAAAATCAGTTTAACATATCAAACGTTGCTGTCAACAACCCCGATAATGGCAAATCAGGACTTATCGCAAAGAAATTATATAAAAACTTGCTATTTTTATAAAATTTTGTACAATTGAACCTGCATATGCTTAACTTATAAAAAAGACCCCGCACTAAAACCTTCGGTTTAGTGCGGGGCAAGTATTCACCTCTATACTATGAAACAAAATATACATCCACAATATTATCCAAAAGCGAACGTAAAATGCGCTTGCGGCGAAAAATTTACAGTCGGCTCAACTAAGCCGGAAATTGAAATTGAAATTTGCAGCAAGTGCCATCCTTTTTATACCGGCCGGGAACAATTAATTGATACTGCCGGCCGAGTGGAACGATTCAAAACCAGACAAACTAAAGCTAAAGGCTTGGCCAAAAAATCCAAGTCCAAAAAGACGTAGGATTTTTTGCTGCCAAACTTTAGCCGAGCACTCAATACTATTCTCGATAAACTATAACTATGAAATCTAAATATCAAACTATAATACACGCCATTACTCACGTTGAGTGCTCGACGCTCATAATTTTGAATAAATTTTATCGCTCTGCTCAAAATTTATAAAATTATGGCGGAATTGCAAGTAAAAGACCGGGAAATTCTCGGCAAAAAAGTAAAAAGTTTAAGGGCTAAAGATTTGGTTCCGGCCGAGCTTTTTGGCCATAATGTTAAAAATAAACATCTCTCTGTTCTGCTTAAAGATTTTACGAAAGTCTATAAAGAAGCTGGCGAACATACTGTGCTTACTTTAATTACAGAAAAGGGTGAAAAATTACGCGTTATTATTTCTGAAGTTGCCAAACATCCAATAACCCAAAAATTCTTGTCAATAGATTTCCGCCAAGTCCGCAAAGATGAAAAAATTCACGCCAAAGTTCCTATTGAATTTACAAGCGCAGCGCCAGCTATTAAAAGGGGGGTTATTCTTGTCAAAGTCTTAAATGAAATTGAAATTGAAGCCCTGCCTGATAAAATTCCTCACTCTTTTGAAGTTAATCTTTCTAAATTAGATGATCTCGGCCAAAGCATAAGCATTTACGACTTAAAAATTTCTTCTGATATAAAAGTGCTGATTCCTCCAGAAACTATAGCTGTTACTGTTTCTGAACAAACAAAAGAAGAAGTTGCTCCACCACCGCCGCCACCAACAACGCCAGAAACCGCTGAAACTGCAAAAACCGAAACAGAAGGAACAAATAAACCGGAAGAAACACAAAAACCACTCCGACCCTAGGTCAGAGTAGTTTTTAAATACAACCATAACAAAATCTTCGCTAGGTCGTTATAATAATAAAGGGCGCTAAAACACCCTTAATTTATGTCTAAACTAAAAAATAAAATATTTTCCAACATACTTTTAATTGCGTTTTTAAGCAGCATTATTTTTTTTAATACTTCTAATAATTCAAAAAATATTTTTGCTCAAAGCCAAGACCAAAATAACTCGACCAGCACAGAACAACTATCCCAGCCACCCACTGACACTGAACGAACCGCTTTAGAAAACCAACTAGCCGACCTAGAAAAACAAATTGCTGACCACCAAAAAACAATTGAAAATTACCAAAAACAAGGCAAAACATTAAAAAACGAAATTAGTTCTTTAAATACAAAAATAGAAAAATTAAACCTGCAAATAAAAGCCGTCAATCTTCAACTCTCAAAATTAAATAAGGAAATTAACGATGCTCAAAGGCAAATAAACCGGACTGAAAACCGAATTGACGAACATAAAGATGCGATTTCCCGTACCATCAGAATTCTTTATGAAACCGATTCAACAAATCTTTTTGAAATTTTAATCGCTAATCGGAAAATTTCGGATTTTTTTGCCAATATCAGCAGCGCCACGATCATCCAAGAAAACTTAAGGACGGCTCTTAATGAAATCGTTAAATTGCGGCAGGAATTGCTTCAACAAAAAGAAGAACTTTCTCTTGAAAAGGAGGATGCTGAAAACCTGAAAGCTATTCAGCAATCACAAAAGAAAAGTGTAGAATTAACCCAAACTCAAAAATCAGAGATATTAAAAACAACAAAAGGTAAAGAAACAGAATATCAAAAACTTCTTCAAAAAACCAAAGAAACTGCCGCGCAAATCAGAAGCCGTATTTTTGAACTCTTAGGCGGCGGTGAACTGACTTTTGAAAAAGCTTATGATTACGCGCGTTTGGCTGAAGGCGCGACCGGCGTCCGTGCCGCCATGATTCTTGCTATTCTAAACCGCGAGTCGCTCTTAGGGAAAAATACCGGCCGCTGTAGTTACCAAAAAGCCATGAATCCGAAAGATATACCGACATTTTTGGATATATTGAAAAATTTTAATATTGATCCCGGCTCCGTAGTAGCACAGGTCTCTTGCCCTAATGCCGACGGTCGTTATGGAGGCGCTATGGGTCCGGCTCAATTTATTCCTTCAACTTGGAAAATTTTCAGCGATGAAATTGCTCGAGTCACAGGCAATAATCCGCCCAACCCCTGGAACAACGCCGACGCTTTTGCCGGCACTGCTCTTTACTTAAAAAAATACGGCGCTGACTCAAAAAGCGCTTCAACTGAAAAAAAATCAGCCGCTATTTACTATTGCGGCTCAAACTGGCAAAGATACGCCTGCACTTATTACGCGCAAAAAGTCGTAGAAACCGCCGCAAAATTCCAGAAAGACATAGATGTTTTGAACTCAAGTGGAGCGTAAAGACCAGAATCAGGAATCAGGAATTGAGGATTGACATATAAAATATTACTATAATATAATGTAAATAGTTCTTTAAAGTTGGGTATTGAATTGTTAACTAGACTCCACTACCGCAGTAAGAACTAGACACCTCCAAATCATTTTGGAGGTTCTTTTTTTCAATAACAATATTAAATATAACAAATATAATTTATAACTCCTTAAATTTAAAAAAGAAAAACCCGCTCTGAGCGCGCTGTTCTTATGGGAAGCGGAACGGGTATGTTATTTATAAATATAACATATAATCAATTAAATAAAAATTTCAGCTTCCCGAATTATTGAAAAGCATATCGCGCAGGCCGATTCAGTTTGGTTGCCACATAGTTTTTACAGTGAGATTTTTGTTATATTTGAGCCAATATTTTCTAGGATTTTATTTTTCTCTTAAGAAATCATTGTGCGGAGCGTAATTGTAAATAAATGAGCGTAACGCTAATTTTTCGATGACATAAAATTTTGCCGGAAAATCCCCCTCCGCCAGTCAGTGGAGAGGGAGGAGCGGATGCAAAATTTTTGTCGGAAAATTTAGTGGAGTGAATATTATTTACTTACGCGGAGCACTTGATTCCGGAGAGAAAAATAAAATACCTATTTCTCGAACGTTTCCATCCCGCACTGAAAACAAGTTTTAGTGCGGGACTCCGCTCGCTTTAGCTCGCTTCGCTTTTTTCCGTAAATGCTTTTACTATTTTATCTAGATTTCCCTCCATAACTTCTTCAATATTATGCCATTTCTTTCCGATTCTATGGTCCGTAATTCTATCCTCTGGAAAATTGTAAGTCCTAATTTTTTCGGCTCGTTCAGCAGAACCGATTTGCTCTCTACGAATCTGTTCCACAGAACCAACGGCTTGTTCCCGCTGCGCTTCAAATAACTTTGCTCGAAGCATTTCCATTGCTTTTTCGCGATTCGCATGTTGCGACCGCTCCATCCGGCACGAAACAACAATTCCAGTCGGTTTATGAATAATTCTTACGGCGGTTTCCACTTTATTGACATTTTGCCCGCCAGGACCACCGGCACGAGAAAATGAAACCTCCAAATCGCTTTCTTTTACTTGAACGTCTTTTGCTTCAACAATCGGAAGAACCGCGACCGATGCCGTAGAAGTATGAATCCGCCCCTGCCGTTCTGTAGTAGGAACCCGCTGCACCCGATGAACGCCAGATTCATTTTTTAATTCATTATAAACGCCTATCCCAGACACTTCCGCAATCAATGTCTTATATCCTTTGGCCCCCGATTCTGATGAATCTAAAACTGAAAACTGCCAATTCTTTTTTATGGCGTATTTTTGATACATCCTTACCAAGTCACCAGCAAAAAGAGACGCTTCATCGCCGCCAGTTCCGGCTCTAATTTCTAATATAATTTTATTGACTGATTTGCTTTCCATAATAAATCTATTAAACACCAGAATAAATACATTCGCAAATTAAACTGGCGTATAAAGAAGATTTTAAATTACTGAAAATTATATCGCGCAGGTATAAAAAGATTGGTATTTTGCGAAGTAAAATTTTTTGTACCGAGCGAAAAGAAAATTTTCTCGCTGAAAAAAAATTATTCTGGTAATTTGAAGTAATTCAAAATCTCAAAAATATAATTAAGAAATCTTATTAAACAATTTTAATTTTTTCTCTACCACCCGCTCCATGTCTTCCATTGCAAGCGGCATTAGTTTATAAGGCGCTACTTCGTCAGGATGTTTTTGAAGCGCCTCCTCTACTCCTTTCCGCCACGCAACGCGAAGTTCTGTAGAAATATGAATAATAGAAATTCCGGCTCGGATTGCTTCTTGAAATTCCTTGTCGGTACTCCCTGATCCACCGTGAAGCACAAGCGGAATCTTCGTTGCTTTTTTAATTTCTTCAATACGGGAAATGTTGAGCGGAGCATCATAATACGCAAACCCATCCCCTCCGCCAGTTGGCGGATTTTGGCGGGCAAGCATTCCATGGATATTCCCAACGGCCGGCGCAAGCAGATCTACGCCCGTTTCATCCACAAATTTTAATGCTTCTTCTGGTTTTGCTAAGTCCTCTTTAGAGATTGCGGCGCTTTTTGGAATTTCTTTCCGGATTTCCGATGAACTACCAATAAATCCAAGTTCGCCTTCAACTAAAATATCTTTGTTTATTGATTTTGCTATTTCTACGGCTTTTTTGGTTTGCTTTATATTTTCTTCAAACGGCAGTTTTCCTCCATCAAATAATACAGCATCGAAACCGGCTTTAGCGGCTTTCTCCACGCCTTCTAAACCATAAGTATGATCAGCATTTAGAAAAATATTAAATCCACGATCTTTCAAACTTTTTACAAGAGCCACTATTTCTAAAACGCCAATAAATTCCCGCTCGCCTTCTGATACACCAATTATTACCGGCACGTTTAATTTTTTAGCAACAGTCGCAATAGCTTTTAATTGTTCAAGATTTGAAATATTAAAATGCCCAATAGCGATCCTATTTTTCTCAGCATTTTCAATTACTTGCTTTAAACTGAATGCCATAAATATATTTCTGCTTAATCAATAATCAATAATCGGCGGAGCTTGAAAAACTGTATAAATAATAAAACCGACCATCACAACCCAAATCAATATTAGAAACCAGACGGTTTTCTTAGAGTTAAAACCAAGAACATAAACAATAATTAGGAATAACAAAAAGGCGACAATGGCAAATAATTCACCAAAAAATAAAGAAACTAAAAAAGTAAAAACTATCGTTGAAAAAGTAATTAAAATTTTCCTTAATGTTGGTTTAAAAAATTCCCGCATAATTAAATTTCAAAATATCCCTGAAGTAAATATTCTTTTGAAAATTTTTCCAATTCGGCGCGGCTAAAATACTCAATAAAAACCTTGTTCCACAACGCTTCTTCGTGATGATATAAATATTTTACCAATTCTTTTTCCATAACCAAAGACATAACCGTATCGACTAAATTAAAACTCACCAACACATCATTCCCGATTTCGTCTTTGAAAAAATCGCCGACCCAATCCAAATCATGCCAAAATTCAAGTTCTTTGCCGAAATGATTTAGGGTTGAACCGGCTTTTATTAGATCTTCTTCAGCCTTCAGCCAATGAAGGGCTTCAGGATTTATATGCGGCACAAAAAGCCGCCATTCATTTTCATCGTCTTTTGCCAAATACCGCTGCACCACAAGCCACAAAGATTTTTCTCCTTCGGACATACGCCTATCAATTACATCGCCGCGAAGCAAGGAAACAAAATTTGACGCAAAAGTTTCCGGAACTTCAGAAATCTTTTTAAACATATCTGAGTAAAACGGAATTTCGTGAAGATAATGAAAAACCAAACTCAACATTCTTAAAAGCTCGCCCGAAATGCCAAGCGATATCGGAATTACAAAAACAACGCCAAGTTCTTTTAAATGGCTAATGTTATGCCACTTTTTTTGAACAAATCCTTCTGCCGCCACGCTCCATTTTTCAGAAAGCGCCTTTACGATCATTCCCCTTTCTTCAAAATCTATTGGCTTCAAAGTTTCATATTGCTTAAAAAAAACATTGTTAAGCCAATCATTGCCTTCAATAAAACGAAGCGCGCTGTAAACTTCAAAAAGATCTTCTTTTTTAAGCAATTCCGAAACGCTTTTATGCCCCAAATAAGACATTACTTTTTGAGGCGGAATATTGTTTAAAAATTCAATGGCTTTTTCTTTTTTTAAGAAAAAACCGTGATTCGCTTTAGCGATTTCCTTAACGGTCTCTAAGACTCCTTCGCAATCTTTTTGCTTATTGCAGTTCGGACGCTTAAAAACCTCAAAAAATCTATTGTCGTCCGACTCAATCTTAGAAATAAGCGCGTCATAAACTTCTTTGGCGCTTGATCCTCTAGCCACCCCTAAATCTGCTAACCGATCTAAAACAAGTCTGTTGTTTTCTGCAATAATCTTTTCCATTATGCCGGTTTTGCCAGTAATTAAAGAAAACCGCATTTCTATTTTACGGATAAAATCTTTGTCAGCTCTTAAAATTTTTGCGATTTTTTCACTCGCCGTCATCATCATAATGGCTCAACATCTAAATCCAAATATTTCCACCGTTTATTCTTCAAAAAATCTTTTTTAGTTAAAATTCCGGCTTGAGCGCCGATTTGCTCAACAACCGAAGTCGCGTTAGCGGCCGCAAACCTAAGAGCGTAATGAATATCCGACTTTTCAATAAGCCCAGCCACGAAACCAGATCCGAAAGCATCACCAGCACCAGTCCGGTCAACTAATTTTTTTTCTTTAAATATACCGGCACTGTAAAGATATTTGCCGTCTGAAACTTTTGCGCCGCGTGCGCCATCGGTCACAACCGCAATACCGGAGATTAAATCGTCAAATTTTTTAAAAATTAATCTCTCGTTTTTATAAGGAATGCCCGTAAGATAAGAAGCTTCTTCGCGACTTACAACAACCAAATCAATGTTTTTTAAAATCGGCATTAATTTCTGCGCGCCTATTTCTAAATAATGTTTTGACAGATTCATAGCGATTTTAATTCCTTTTTTCTTGAATAACGCAATGGCTTCATTAATAACCGGAAACGGAATCGCCCCGGGAGAAATATACGTCCATTTACAATCAAGCTTCCCAGAAAAAATGTCTTTTTTTGTTAAATCTCCTGAAGCGCCCCGATAAACCAGAACTGTTCTTTCGCCGCTGTCAGTAATAAGGATAGTTGAATAAGCAGTGTTAATATTTTTCTCTTTTGAAGCGGAAATTTTTATTTTTTCTTTTTTTAAATTATCTACTACCGCCCCACCAAGTTCATCATCGCCTAATTTAGCGATTAAACCGGTCTTTAATCCGTGCCTTCTAAAAGTTACGGCCGCATTCGCTGCTCCGCCACCAGTTGTAAAAACCGGTTTTTGAACTTCAATTTTTGAGCCCAGCGCAAAACACTCCGCTTCACCAGTTTTAAAACCAAGCGTTTCCAAATGTTTTGGATCTTTTAAAACTTTAAAATTAGAACTCGTTAAAAATACATCACGAGTTACCGTGCCAATAGATAAAATATCAAGCATTTTTGCTTTTTTATTAAGTATAAACGAATTACTGTAAGTTATCCACAAACCAATAAACCGAAAAGGGATAAAAATGCTATAATTAAAATAAGATTATAAGGCTAAAAATGATTAATTAAAGGTCGCTTTGCTATTTTGGCTTTTCTAAAAAGAAATGCGTAAAAATGACTAAACAAACGAACGAAAAGGGCTTTACTTTAATTGAACTTATTATCACAATCGCGATTTTGGCAGTTTTAGTAACAGTTTTGGTTGTTGCTATTAACCCGGCCGAACAATTACAACGTTCAAGAGACACAAAAAGAGTAGGCGACCTTGAAGCTTTAAAAACCGCGTTAAATCTTTATTTGGCTCAAGCAACCACAACTATCAATTTGGGTGGCGGTAATGCTTGCGTGGGAAGCACAACAATAAGACTTTATACGAATACTACGGGGGCGATAGCGACATCTTCTACGTTTTGCCCAACTTGTACAACAGTCAACGCTTCAACGTCTCAAACAGTTGGCGCAGCTGGGTGGATGCCAGCAAGAATAGACCAAACTCCAGGTGGCGCTCCAATTTCTATTCTTCCGCTTGACCCGACAAACGGTACTGGCAATAGTGGAACTTATTATTATTCTTATATATGCGATGTAACAGGAGGGGTTAAAAATTATGAATTAGGCGCTACTCTTGAAAGCACTTACTTTACAAGCGATCTTGATATTGATGGAACTGATGGTGGAAACCAAAATACACGCTACGAAGTAGGTACTGACCCTAATTTAGATTTATAACAAAATATCGAAATAAAAAGATTGTTTTACCCCACTCCGACCTAGGTCGGAGTGGGGTTTATTTACAATCCGTTTCTGCTAAAATATTAATATGGCTATTTCAAATCAAACCTTAAAAAAGATTGTTTTAAAAAACAATATTACCGACGAAAATAACCTAAAACGGCTAGAAGTACAATCAGATCGATCAAATATTCCCCTTTCAAGACTACTTATTGCCGAAGGCCTGACTACCCAACAACAACTGCTTGAATTTATCAGCAAATTTCTTAATCTGCCTATTTTTGACCCGACAATTGAACCGCTTAAACCGGAAGTAGTGGGCGTGCTTCCGGAATTAGTCGCCCGCGAAAGACAAGTACTGGTTTTCAACCGCGACACCGCAAAAAACGCCTACAAAGTCGCCATGGCTGACCCAACTGACATTGAAAATATTAATTACCTAAAAGAATATTTAAAAGCCGAAATAGAACCGCATCTTACCTCAAACGAATCATTGCGTCTTGGCTATCAATTATACAAACGGATGTCCTCAGAAAATTTTGAAACAGTTATTTCTGCCAAAGTAAACGCAATTAAAACCAGCCTAAAAGACGTAGAAGAAAACATCCTTGAAAACATTCCGCTTGTTGAACTTTTGGATACGATTATCGGCTACGCCGCAACATTAGACGCTTCCGATGTTTACCTTCAACCAGAGGAAGATTTTCTGAAAATAAGATTCCGCGTTGACGGACTTTTAAGGGATATGATTTCAGTTGACCGTTCAATTAACGAGGGACTGGTCGCAAGAATCAAAACTTTGGGCGGCTTAAGAATTGACGAACATTTCAAGCCTCAAGACGGAAGATTCAGATTCCGTTCCAGCGACATTGATCTTGATATTAGAGTCGCGATTATGCCCACGATGTTCGGCGAGAAAACAACGCTTCGTTTGCTTGCCGGCGTCCATAATTTTCTGACCTTGGAAGAACTCGGCATGAACCAAAACGACATCATAAAATTCCAAAAAGTTATTAAACGGCCTCACGGCATGATCCTTTCAACCGGCCCAACTGGTTCCGGCAAAACCACGACTATCTACACTACTCTCTCGCTTCTTAACAAGCCGGAAATCCATATTATTACAATTGAAGACCCAATTGAGTATATCATTCCCAATGTGAGCCAAACCCAAGTTAATCAACAAGCCGGCGTTACTTTTGCAAATGGCTTAAGATCAATTCTCCGCCACAGTCCAGATATAATTGTGGTTGGCGAAATAAGAGACAGCGAAACAGAAGAAATCGCTATTAATGCTGCGCTGACCGGCCATTTGCTTATTTCAACGCTCCACACCAACGATGCCCCAAGCGCAATTGTTCGATTAATTGATTTGGGTGCTCAACCGTTTTTAATCGGTGCCACCTTAAACGCTGTCATTGCTCAAAGATTAGTAAGGAGACTATGCCCTAATTGCCGAACCGCTTATCAGCCGGATTCCGCTATTATTCAAAAACTCGAAAACGATCTTAAGTCTTTCAATAAAAAAATAAAAATTCCGGAAAAATTATACAAAGGCGAAGGCTGCAACCTCTGCCACAATAGCGGCTATCAGGGCCGTATCGGACTTTTTGAAATATTTTTAATTGACGAAAAAGTAAAAACATTAATTGCGTCCCAAAATATCAACATCGATACTTTAAATAAAATAGCCCAAGATCAAAATATGACCTCTATCTTTGAAGACGGAATCAACAAAGCAAGCAAAGGACTTACAACTATCGATGAAATAATTAGAGTTATGACTGAATAAAAGCATGTCGCGCTATTATTACGTTGCTCAAGATCAAAATAATGTAATAAGCAAAGGCGTGCTGGACGCGCCCGACCGGGACAAAGCCATAAAAGCAATTCTTCAAAAAGGATTGCGCCCCATCAAACTTGACGCTTTAACGCCCGAAACGCAAAAAGGAAAAGGCTTTCTTTCAATGAAAATCGGGATGCCAAAGTTCCTTGGCGGCTCCATCACCACTCTCGACCAATTAATAATTGTGAGACATTTAGGGATTATTTTATCAACCGGCACGGATATTTTATCAGGCCTTGAAATTATTGCCAAAGACGCAATTAAACCACTGGTTAGGCAAGTTCTTTATGATATTAAAGAGAGAGTTTCGCGTGGCGAAAAATTATCAGCCGCCCTAAATAAATGGAAAAACCAATTCAATCCAGTTCTAATTAACTTGGTTAAATCAGGAGAATTATCAGGCAATTTGCCGGGCGTGCTTATTTCCTACGCGCAGGAATTAAGAAAAGACTACAACTTTTCTAGAAAACTAAAAGGGGCAATATTTTATCCGGCGATTCTTTTAACCTCTCTTTTTGCTATGGTGATCCTAATCCTTACTGTCGTTGCGCCGAGATTAAAAGAATTGTTCTTGTCTTTAAAAGCCAATCCCCCATTTTATACGAAAATATTGTTTTGGATGTCCGATCTCGTAAAAAATAATTTTGTCTTATTGAGCGTCTTATTTGTCGGAATCATAATATTTCTCATCTTTGCGCTCCGTAATCGAAGATTACGTTTAAAAATAGCTTCATTTCTAAAATATCTGCCTTTCTTAAAAAAAATCCAAAACAAAGTAGCTCTAATGCGTTTTTCAAGGACGGTTGCAAGTTTGATTCATGCTGGTTTTTCCCTGAAAGCCGCTCTCACTACCGTAATCGAAGTAATAGACCCGAGATATAAAGAAATAATTACGGAGATGATCGAAAAAAATCTAGAACATGGCATTAGCCTTGCTGATTCAATGCGAAAATATCCTGATTTTTTCCCTGATATTCTAATTTCGTCTGTGGCTACTGGAGAAAAAAGCGGTCAATTAGCGGTTGTCCTGGCTCAAATGTCAGAATTTTACGAAGAAGACGTTATTTACAGTCTGGAAACTTTTTTAACTATTTTGGAACCGGTTTTATTACTCATTGTCGGCGTAGTAATCGCGCTTCTTGCCGCTTCAATCATTGCTCCCGTCTACAGACTTATTGGCAAATTCCGCTAATTGCTCTCTTGGCTTAAAAGCGAAAACAACAACCTCATCGTCATCGAATCGCGTTTTAATGAAGGAAACAATCGAAGTAAAAGGATTGGGAAGACATTCATTAATCGATAAATTAATTAAGTTGTTTTTTGTTTCCCCTTTATACCAGGGCGCAAAATTTAAATCGCGGAAAATCATATTTGAATCTTTGGTAAAAATCCGAAAGTCGTTAAACGGCACATATCTTCTTTGGCTAACGCAATTTATGCCGTCGACCATAAAAGAATATATAACTTCACGTTCTACTTTGGCGTCTAATTCTTTTTCTAATTCACTGATAAATCTTTGTTCAGTTAATACTGTTTTTTGAGGAAAAAAACCGTGATTCTTTACGAAATAAATGTCTTTGCCGACTGGAAAAGTATTTGAAGCATTAAAAAGGATTGTATATGGAGTTTGTCCAAAAAATTGGAAATTGCCGCCCAAACAAAAAAACAGAGCAATAAGGGCAATGCCTAACCAAAGTTTTAATTTTTCATTAATTCTCTTGCTAAAACTAAACGAAAGAATGATCAGGCCAAAAAATAATAGAAACTGAATAATATTTCTTTCAAAAAAACCAACGCTAAATCTTATGAAATAACCAAATAATATAAACGGTAAAGCGACGATGATATAAACATTCTTTTTTATCAAGAAAAAAATAACCGCTAAAGAAATAAGCATTTCAGGATTCAATAAACCGCCATCAATAAAGTTCTTCAAAAAGGAAAAAGAAGCTATAATATAAGCAATTTTTAGAAATTGATTTTGGTAATTTAAAGAATTTAATGCGAAAATTATGAAAAGTCCGATAAAAAACAAAAACAGTAAGCTATAAAAAATCCAAAGAAAAATAACATTAATTGATAAAAAATCTCTTAAAAAAATAAACCACGGCAAACCAAAATCCGCTCCCGCACCAATCGGGCTCAAAAAAGCAACGGCTGGCTTAAATAAATGAACGTGGGTAATATGATTAAAACTAGTGTTAAAATTGCTATCTGTCGCATAAACAACATCCTTAAAAGATAAATCAAATTTTACAACAATCAAAACCGAAAAAAATAAACCAATTAAACAAACTAACAGTGAAATCAGGAAAAATTTAACGAAAATTTTTTTGATACAAGTTTGGGAAACTTTAATATTTAACAACGGAATAAAAAATATAAAAAAAGCCCACAATAGAAAAGCGGAAACTTTGATATTAGATCGCCCAATAGCAAAAAAATTCAAATAATGATGGAATGTTTTAAAAAACGCAGGAAAAACAATAAGAGAAACAGAGAAAACAAACAAATAAAATATCTCCGATAAAGAGATGTTACGTTTCATGTTTTTAATTATAATCTAATAATATCTATGCTGCTAGAAACTATATATTTCACGGCTCCGGCTTGGCTTTCAAACACACTAGCCGCTTTCCTTTGTTATTTTTTTAGGAAAAAGAAAATATTATTGATGAAGCCGATGGATTTTGGCTTTAAAATTAAAGGCAAAAGATTCTTCGGCGACAACAAAACAATTTGCGGATGTCTCATCACTTTAATCTCTGCTTCTTTAATCGGTTTAATCCAAAACCAGCTTTTTTTAGGTTTTATAATGGGGCTTTCAGTAATTGTAGGCACGCTCTTAAACAGTTTTTTAAAACGCCGGTTGAATATCATTGACGGTGGCAATTTTTTCCCTTTTGACCAAGTTGATTATGCCCTATCAATTATAACCGTAATCAAATCAATGGAACTGAAGTTTGTTTTTTTTGATCCATTAATATTTCTAATATTTGTATTCATTTATCAGCTCTCAATAAATTTAATAGCATTCAAATTTGGATTTATAAATAGATTTTTGGAATGGAAACGCGCTTAAAAATAAAGAAATGAAAGAAATTAAAACTACTGCTATAATTAAATTAACCAAACAAAACAACCACTTCCTTGGAAAATGAATAAATTAATTAAAAAAATGGAGAGTAAGAGGGGGTTTACCTTAATTGAACTGATGATTGTCGCTGTCTTCCTAATGATTATTGGTTCAATTGGTTTTTTCACTTTAAGAAACCAACAATTAGGCAACCTTGAAAGCGACGCAAGAATCATCGTATCCCGTCTTTCTCAAGCGCAAGCAAGATCGCGCGCTGGCGTAAGCGGCAATTCCTGGGGCATATATTTTGACAATATTACCCCTTCTTCGGCTTTTTATGCTCTTTTTCAAGGATCTCTTTTTACAACTTCAACCGAAACATATTTCCTCTCAAACACAATTGAATTTCAAACGCCAACAAGCGGCGCAAGTTCAAGCATTATCTTCGCTAAATTAACCGGAAAGACCAATATGACCTCAACAATCGTCATCCGATTAAAAAATAACACTGATATTGCCAAAATAATAACCGTTTCAGCCCAAGGCCAAATTACTTCTGATTAGTGAAACCCCGCACCGAAAGCCCTTTTAGTTTTTACTATTCATTCCAGGATTTACCGTCAAAGGCTTTCTGGTGCGCGGGCCAACCAATTAGATAAAGCCGATTCAGCCATTTCAATCTGAAAAGAATTAGGCAAATCTTTTAAACTTTTTGCCTCTTTCAAAGAATCTAAAGAAATTCCAATTAAAAACCTTACCATCAAAAAAGCTAAAAAAACTAAAATCAACAAATAAACAATTCCAATAACACCCAACAATTCTTCAAAACGTTTTGTTTTTTTAGAACCGAAAGTCATTTTGCGTCTTTATATTATTTGCGCGTATAAATAAGACCTTTGAAGTTTAAAACGCTCTTATTAGAACCGCTTACCGAAGATATATCAAAAGAAATTATTTTAAGCATCGCCTTGCTTGATTCGACATCGCTTAAAAAACCAACTACGTCGGCTAAAACGCCTTCGGCTTGCAAAGAAAAATCTATTGATCCTAGATTCGAATCAGCCGCCGGATTTTCATTGCTTAATTCAATGTTTGTTTTTGTAAGACCGCGTGCCACCGTCCTGGATTCAATCGCGGGAATAATACGCGAAGGAACATCAAGAGAGGTCATTAAAACCGGATCTAAATCTTTTAAAAATTTCTGAACTCTTCTGTTATCAATCCTTAATCTAGCTATAGCATCCAAGCTTTGCAACAACCATTTATTTTCAGAACGCAACATTTGAATTTTATCAACCTCTTTTTTAAGAGACGAAGAAATAAAAAACAAAACTACAATTGTCACGACAAATATACCACCAAAAAGTATAAGTCTAAAAGTCAATCTTCGCCTGAAAGCACGCGATGGGTCATTACCGTCATTAACTAAATTATTGAAATTGTTTTCTTTTTTATTCGTCATTTTTAAATTTTAATAGTTGCGTTGATGCTTAAATTCTTCTCGGGCGTCAACTGATTAGAAGGTATGATGACTTCGGAAAAAATCTCTGTTTTTTCTATTTTTTCCTTAAAATATAAAACGCTCGTTCTTGTCGGCGCCGAAAAAGAAACATTAAATTCCCCCGCTTTAACATAACTTAATCTCGATAATGTAAGACCAGTTAAATTGGCCTCATTCTGCAAAATCCTAAACTTTTCTCCGAACAAAGAACGCACCGGCATATTATCCCGCAATATCCCTGCCAGAACATTAAATTTTGATGCTTCGTTCAATAAAGGCTGTGCCTGATTAAATTGCTGATCTAATGAAGCGCGCAAAGGTATACTCGTCTTTAATAAGCTCGTTGTTTGAGTTTTAGTAAAAGCTAGAATTGAAAAAAAAGCAATTATAAAAGTTAAAGAAAATATAATCAAAATGTTTGTCCATAAATTTAATGTCTTCAAAAAAAGATTTTCATTGTAACGGCCGCTTGATTCCGGCGGAACGAGATTCAATGTCTTTTCCTCGCCGCCGTATTCCCGCTGCGACGCACCATTAGCAATAAATAAACGTTCGTCAATTTGCGACGGCGGCGCAACTAAACCAACGCTCATTTTTGTTTCATCTTCCAAATTAGCAAGAGTTGATTCCAAATTAGCCCGATCTAAAATATAAACCTTTTGCAACGAAACGCCTAAATTGCCTTCGGCAAAAGCAGTTAGATGCTTAATTTTCTCATTTAAAATCCCGGCGATATCTTCTTTAATACGAACTCGCTGCAAATAATGGCTGATGATTTTTCCGTAATTAAATATAGCAAACTCAGCGCCGTCCTCATCAATTAAAATGAAAATGAACGGTTCATCGCCGCCGTGAATAAACGCCGCCAAACTAAGTAAATGAAACTCACACGCGCTTACCAGCCAGCCGCCTTCGGCAAAAATTTTGAGATAGTCATCTAAAATATTTTTTTGAATTGCCGCCATAAAAATGCCGGCCCGATTATGATCTTTAAGCGGCACTCTTACCCAGTCAAAATAAGTGTCTCCTAAAGGCCACGGCAAAGAAGTTTCTATTTTTAATCTCACCGCTTCATGTAAATCGGCTTCGTTCATAAGGGGTAAAACCATTGTTTCGGTATAAATATGATTTGGCGGAACAGATAAAACGAAAATCGGTTCGTTATCTAATTTTTTAAACAACGGGAAATCTTTTTCAATACCGCTAAGCAAATTTTTAACCGTTTCCAAAATAACTTTAGGCGCGCGAATTTCGCCGTCTTCTATTGCTTCATCAGGCAATTCAATGATATTTGAAGCAACTTTAGTGAACTTGCCGCCACGCCGCGTCGTGACAACCGCGCCAATATGACGATCCTGGATATCCAAGCCGACCACAACAATTTTAGGCAAAACGATTTTTGAAATTAATCTAAAAAACTTGGAAAACATACCAATAATAAAATTCTACCACAAGCGCAAAAAAACGGCTAATTAACTCGGAAATTAAAGATTAGTTTTTGTAAATGACAAAATTTTGCCTTCTTTGCCAATCGCAGTATCGAAAGTTACATCGGCTCGAATGGTCCTATTAACAGCTGAACCGGCCCGGGTCACAGTCGAAGTGGCGATAATAATTGATACTGAATCAGAACTTGTTGAAACATTAATATCCACCCTTTTAGCGTCAAAGGCCGGATCGTTTTCAGTGATAGTATAAGTGCCGACAAAATTTTTATTCCTAGCAAGCCGTATCAAGGCGTCCTGGATCCCGGCTTCCGCTAAAAACTGGGCTTGATCAGCTTGATTGCTTACCTGGCCGGAAAATATTGAAGTCCCGCCTTCAATAACCATAAGCATCCCGATGCTAAACAAAAATATTACCATCACAATAGCGGTAATAAGCGCAACCACGCCAGATTTTTTGTTATTTAAATAAATAAAAATCATTGCTTAAATTCAATTCTAAAGCGGTCCGGCAGTTGTCTGAAGAGCATAGGTCGTATTCGTATCAGCAACGCCGTTATCGTTATAAGAAGCTGAAACTGTGATTTTTACTGAAGTTGAACTGCTGTTAATTGTTGATGAAGCATTAACTACTCTCTCAAAACTTAAAACATTTACTATGATTGTTGAAGGCGTAATAGTGGTCGTAGCATTACTGCCTTCTTTAATTATAATCACGCCGTCCTGAAGCGAGAATTTTGTCGGATCAATGCTTGATGAAGCCATTTTTAAATCCAGGGTGCTTGAAGTAGTCGTGTCATTCACTAAAGTTGAAACTTGAACCCGCTCAATAATTTGAGCAAGCGCTTTTTCGGTATTTAAATAAACTTCATTGGAACGAGTGTTGATTTTTTTGGTCCGCAAAGCAAAATCAAGCACCATGGCGCCTAAAGTGCCGATAACGACAAAAATAGAAATATAAATTATAAGCTCAAGAAGAGAAAAGCCGGCAATTAGTTTTTTCTTGCCATTTAAATCCTTATTACTGAGCATAATTTAATATGACCTCAGTGACAGTCGGCGAAACAGCCGTATCTGTCGTTTCAAGAAACACTTTATACCTCAAATAACGCTGATTTTGATGGCATTTTGCTGCAATTGAAATCCAAGTATCGGCGTCGCCAGAATAATAAGTATCCGAAGTGCAGTCTGAACCTAAATAATTCCAAGTGCTCGTGGTATTGGAAAAAGCGAACTGGAATTCCACGTTAGTGTTGGTCGGTTTTGTGCCACGCCACAAGAACGAATTAGGCGCCACTCCGCCCTGAATTTGAGTATCAATAATATGGGAATAAAGAACACCGGAAGTCGCGTAAGTCGCCGCCGGGAAAGTCCAGCAAGAATTATTGCCGGAATCAATAGTTGTGGCATTATTAGCATTTATATTATTGCCGCTGCAAGCATTAGAATCTTTAGCATCGACATATTGAACTGTTTGGCTGCCGGTTACCGCGAGTCCCCATTGGTTGCCTGCTGAAGAACTTCTTAAATACACCGGCGTGGAAGTTGTTGGCCCGCCCTGCCAATTAATATTGGTAAGAGTTGAGGTTTGGCTTGCCGGGAACCTGACCTTAACCAAAGCAGTAGTAATTGTCGATGTTGTTGCAGTAATTGGATTAGATAATATGATTGACGGATCTGTTTGCGGATCACTGCCGGAATTATTGGTAATTGTCAAAATATTAAACGCTGAAGCACCAGTCATGCTGCCAGATAAAGTCTGCAGCGAAGAGCCGACTAAAGTCACTGTACCGCTACCAGCCGTGAAAGTCCCGCTGTTTGAATAATTACCGGACGTACTGAAACTGCCGCTTGTACCGGGTGCTATAAAAGTCGCGTTACTCGCAATAGTTGTTGCGCCAGTCACAGTCAAATCCGGTCCGGAAGCGTCAATAGTCGCGCTGTTTGTCCCATTGCCAATAACTAAATTATTATTTATCGCAAAAGTGCCCGGCGATTCAAGCGTATGAGTGCCAGAAGTAGATTTTATTTCCAAATTATAATAAGTCGCCGCGGCATTTGTGGTTGACCCGCCACCCGTATATCTCACGGTTGAATTTGAAGCTGAAAAAGCTGAAGCAATCGGCCGCTCGTTAATAATAAACGGTATCCCGGTTCCGCTAAAAATAAGCGTTCTTGTGGAACCATTTAAAGTATTAGTGCCGGTGGAAGTAATAATTGTCATTACATTACTTACGGTTGTGTCGCCGGCTAAAGTAAAGGTGGTTGTGGCGGTTGAAGAACCAATGTCAATGTTGTAATAAGTCGTACCGGCAACATTAGTGGCGGTAGTCGTGCCGGCATAAACAATTTTGCTTGTCCCTGCTGTAAAAGCGCCGGTTGCGACAAAGGGCGTGCCTGTGCCAGACAAAGTCCAAGTCTTAGCCCCACCATTCAAAGTCGAACCGGATCCGATTGTGAGAACCGAAGAAACCGTTACCCCGCCTGCGCCGTTTGCGGTGGTTGATGCTGTGCCGCCACTACCAAAAGTAAGCGATGAAAAAGTCCAACTCGCAGTGCCACCAAAACTACCACTGCCATTTAAAGTAAATGTCCCACCGGTTAAATTAATAGTACCGTTACCGGATACGTCACCACCGTTTACAGTCACGCTTTGCGTACCAGATAAAGTACCGGCAGTCATAGTCAAATCATTACCAACAACCATAGCCGCGCTTGAACTCCAACCACCGCCAGAACCATTAAATGTCAAATTATAAAACGCTGACCCGCCCGGAACAATAGTTTTTCCAGTTGAAGTCGCGTTAAATACCACTGTCCCGTTATTATGCGTAAATGTTCCGCTATTTGAATAACTGCCGCTGATTGTTATTGTGCCGCCCGAAGGAGCAGAAAACGTCCCAGCCGTAATCGTTAAATTATTATTTGTTGCAAATCCGTTTAAAATATCAAAAGTTTCACTGCCATTGTTAATAGTCACGTTATAATATGACATACCAGGAATAGCTGAATTGCCGCTGGAATAATTACCACTATAAACAAAAGTTGAAGTCGCGGAATTAAAAGTACAAGCCTCGCATTCAAACGGATAAGAATAAGTGCTGCCAGAAAGAGTCCAGGTTTTTTGACCGGCGTTAAAAGTGCTTCCAGGGCCAGAATATAAATAATTAGCTATTACAATATTACCTGTTCCAATTGATGTTATATTACTATCGTCTTTAAACGATAATTCATAAAAATTCCAATCACTGGCGCCGCCAAAATATCCACTTCCACCTAGATAAAATAGACCGTTAGTCAAATTAATTACACCATTGCCAGTTACGTCCCCTCCCGAAACATCTACGTTAGCCGTACCAGCCAATATGCCATCAGTCAAAGTCAAATCATTATTTACTACAATTGCGCCGCCCAATGTATAAGTCGCGGAATTATTAGTCTGAAGATTATAATAAGTTTTCGCGGCAATAGTTGTTGCTGAAGCGCCGCTATAAACCACAGTTGAAGTGGCGGCCGCAAACGTAGCGTTAGTGCCAAAAAGAAAAGGATTACCGCTGCCGGAAATATTAATTGTCGCAGTGCCGCCATTAAAAGTATTAACCCCAGTTGAAGTCGCAACTAAAAGCCGGTTACCGACTGTTATGTTGCCGCCCGCAATATAACTCGTAGTGCCGGTTGATGAGCCGACCGTCAGATTATAATAAGTTGCGGCGCCAACCGTAGTATTAGAACCGCTGCCTGCATACAAAACCGTACTAGAATTAGAATTAAACATACCAGAAACAGAAAATGCAGTACCGGTATTAGAAAGAGTAATTGTTGAACCATTAGCAGTTAAAGTTCCTGTAATAGTTGCGCTACCTGCAGTTACAGCATAATTTGATGCTGTAGTATTTAAAACATGACCGGACGCAACACTAATACTATCAGCCAAAACCGCGCTGCCTAAATTAATTGTTGGCGTTGATGCGCCACCGGAAATTGAAACCGTGCCAATATTTTGTTTTGTCGTATTATTGTCAGTCCAAGTTTTTGTGCCGGTAGGCGAAAAAGTAATTGTGCCAGAACCTTTTGTAACTGTAACTTGATTAGCACCACAAGAAGCAGAACAATATCCAATAGTTAAATTACCGCTGACAATAATATTAGGGTTGTTTTGAGATAAATTAATAGTCCCAGCATAATCTCTAGCTAAATCTAAATTACCATTAACTGTTATAGTTTGACCACTGCCAGTACCAAAATAATGCGTCGTAACACCCGAAGATCCGGGTATTACTCGTAAATTATAATAAGTCGTGCTTGTAGCAGTAATATTCGTAGTTCCATTACCAGTATATACAACCGTCCCCGTTCCACCATTAAATACGCCTTTATTTGTTACCATTAGAGGTTTATCAGAAGCAGACAACGTCAATATATAACTCCCACCATTTAAAGTATCAGAATTAGTTGAAGCATTATTGCCGATTGTTAAAACTCCAGACACAGTTGTGTTCGCGCCCAAAGTATAAGTTACGCCTGTGCCGGAATCCGCAGTTGTGCCAACGCCTAAATTTGTATAATTAGTGCCTAAAGTCACTGAACTTGTGGCTGTGTAATTTATGGTTGAAGCATTTGGCGTAAAAACTTCATTTGATGCAATAGTAAATGGGTGGCCGCCGCCAGTTAAAGTAATTGTGGCTGATCCGCCGTCAAAAGTATTAGTGCCGGTTGAAGTCGCGACCAAAAGATTGCCGCCTACTGTGATATTGCCAGCCGCCGCAGTATAAGTGGTAGTCGCGGTTGATGAGCCGATTGAAAGGTTATAATACGTCTCTGAAATAATATTTACGCCGGCCCCAGTGCCAATATATGAAAAAGTTGATGTTTGCGAAACAAATAAAGTATTGGTGTTAATAATAAACGGCGAACCAGTGCCAGTTAATTTATATGTTCCGCCGCCGGCATTAAATGTGAACGCCGGATTTAAAATACTGCAAGTTTCTGTGCAATATCCAAGATACAATGTGCCGGCTGACACAGTTGGATTGTAAGTGCCGCTTAATGTCACGGTATAATTGCCAACTGTTTTATACGCTTTGAGATCGCCGCTTACGGCAATTGTCTGACCGCTAGCAGTACCAAACGCGTAAGTTACATTAGCGTTTCCCGGACTTAAATTAAGCGCGCCGTAAGTGCCGGGCCCAACATCAGTATTTGCCGCCGCCGTGTATCCAACTGTAGCTAAACTGGTAAACGACCCTTTTGAAGTGACATTCAAAGGCGCGCTAGAGCCAGTGCCGCCGCCGGAAAATTCAAGCGCATATGAAGATGCTGAAAAAGTATCAGTCACGCCCGATGAAACATTGCCGACCGTAAGCTGACCAGTCACAACAGTATTGCCATTTAAAGTATAAGTCGCGGCATTTGAATCAGCGGTCGTGCCGACGCCAATATTTTTATACGTTGTTGAAGCAACTGTGACCGAACCAGAACCAGTATAATTTACAGCTCCGGTTGTTGTGGTTATTGTCGCGCTGTTTAATGCAAGCGGCGTGCCTGTACCAGAAAGCGTTAAATTGTAAGCGCCAAGATTAAGAGATTTGGTAGTTCCGGGATCCGCAAATGTAAGCACATTCCCTACAGTTGTGTTGCCGCCTAAAACCCACGGCCCGTGCAAAGTGCCAGTGCCAAGCGTCAAATTATAATAAGTCAATCCTTGAACAGTAGTTGTGGCTGAATCTCTATAAATAAATGTGGAACTTGAGGCGGTAAACAAACCATTGCTGCCAACCAAAAAATTACCCACTAAAATAGTCCTTGTTGACGCATTAAAAGTATTTGCGCCGCTTGAAGTGGCTATTTTAAATTCGTTTGTAATATTAATATTATTTGCCGCCGTATAAGTCGCAGTTGTCGCTGAACCGCCTAAAACAAGATTATAATAATCATTACTAGAAGCCGCCACATTCACTGATCCCGAACCCGTAAAAAGAACAGCTGAACTAACAGCGCTTGGATTAAAAGTTCCGCCAATCACAAGCGGCGTGCCTGTGCCGGAAAGCGTAAGATATACGCCGCTTCCAATACTAAAAATACTGCTGCTGCGAGTCGTAAGAACTCCCTGAACCGTGGAACTGGACGAAAGCGTAACCGATGTCGAAGTAGCAATTACTAAATTGCCAAAAGTTATGCTCCCGCCGCCTGATATAGTTTGACTTACGGTTGTTGTACCAGTAGTTTGAGAAAAAGTCCCGACAATCGAGGTGGCGCCGACAACAGAAAGCGACGAAGTGGCAAAATTAGATGTTGCTCCTGACCGCACGGTAAACGTACTGCTTACAGACCATGTTTTTGGACTGGCATTCAAAGTCGTGCTCGTTGAAATAAGTAAAGCTGACGAAACTGTAACACCTCCCGAACCAGTGGCAGTTGTAGTCTGCGCTGACCCGACTCCAAAGGTAAGTTCGAAAAACGTCCAAGCTGTATTGCCGCCAAAACTGCCTGTGCCAGAAAGAGTTGTTGTGCCGTTGGTTAAATTAATTGTGCCGTTACCGGCAATATCGCCGCCCGAAACAGTTAAATTAGAAGTGCCGGCTAAAGTTCCGGCTGTAATTGTTAAATCATTTGAAACAGTGGTTGCGCCGCCTAGAGTGAAAGTCACGCCCGTTGAAGACGCTTGAAGATTATAATAAGTGGTTGCCGCAAGCGTTGCCGCGGCTGTGCTCATAAAAAGCGTTGTGCCGGTATTCGCGTTAAACGTGCCGCTCACGCAAAGCGGGATAACAGTACCCGCGGCATTGGTGCAAGTCGTGTTTGTGCCGCCCGCGCTTAAAGTAAGAGTGTACACGCCTTGGTTAAAAGTCCCGACAATCTCAAGAGCCGGCGTTGACACATTGCCGCCAGGCGTAAATGTTTTGCCCGACAACACGACAAGCTTATTGCTCGCGGAAACCGTAAGCGCGCCCGATGTTACCGTAAACATTATATCCGCGTCATTGCCGCTGTCATAACTGTCAAGATTAGTATTGGTAATCGGCCCGGCATCTTCGTGGCTCACAATAACCCTGCTTTGATACAAATTTAAACCCGTAATATTTGCGCCGGCAGAACGCGTAACCGTAGTCGCGTCCGGCGTTTCATTGTCAAGGAACACAGTTATGACCGCCCCCAATGCCGCAGTCACGCTTGAAATGCTATAAGTTCCGCCCGAAGCAGTGCAAGTTGTCGAATAACTGCCTGCGCCGTCTACTTTAAGCTGAACAGTTAAATTATTAGTCGAACAATTATAAGCGGTTGTTCCTTCATCGGAATAAATCGTGCCGGAAACAGTTATGCCCGTAGACGGCGTATAAGTAATAACAACATAAATCTGCGACATATCTATTTCATCGCCGTCGCTTAAACCCACAACATTTACGCCGATTTCAATATCAGAACCAGCTGTTTTTGTGTATGAAAGGCCAGTATGGCTAATGCTGTAATTTGCGAAACTCGTAGTTAAACTTTTAAAACCATAACTAGTGCACGATCCATCAAAACAACGGAGAGACCCGAGCCGCGCAACAAGATTAACATTAATATGTTTCGCGCGAAAATAAATATCCATCTGGGTAATAGTTGCGTTGTTAGGAATAGAAGATTCGTTAATATCAAATGTTTGCGACGGCAGTAAATCCCAATCTATTGTTTTTATATAATCCGTATCGCTTGCCGGCGTTTCATCAACGCTGGTATAACACGTTGTTACGTAACACGCAGTATTAGATTCGTTTCTCCAAGTGAGTGCGTCTTCAACACCGTCCGCAATCGGAAAAAGATTGCCAGTTACATCTGCCTGAACATTTGAAACTATGCCAAAAAAAACCGCGCCGAAAACAACTAAAGCAACAAACAATAAATTTAATTTAAAACGCATAATTTTTCTAAAACCCTATGTTTATAATAATTTAATTAATGCTTATTTAAATTATAACATAATTGAACCTTGGGAAACTCTTTACTTCGGCTTAATTTGATACCCTAGAATAAACTAAACTTGTCTCTAAAAATATCCCGCAGGCGTTCAAAAGATTGGTTTCGCCGCAGGCGAATTTCAACGCCGAGGGAAAAGAAATTCCGACCGCTGGAGTCGGAATATTCTGGTTTTTGAAGGCAAGTTTAGTTTGTTTTTAAAGCCGAAAAGCAGTTTTTGACCGGGCTAACAAATGTTTTAGGCAAGGACATTTGGCGGATTAGTTAGTTGATATTCGACCAAGAATT